>NZ_CP063779.1:1385833-1700416 GCF_021596945.1 Mongoliitalea daihaiensis
GTTAAATTTGGAGTCCCTGCAGGTCAAAGCAGTATCCTGACAAAGGATATGTCATTGACCATTTTGGGCGATCAGTTCATAGAAAAGAAAAAAAGCGCCAATGACCTTGCTTGGTGGACAGGAGAACTGAAGTATGACAATGCGCCATTGTCTCAGTTTGTCGCAGACATGGCCTATAATTTTGGAATTGAGGTAAAGGTCTCGGCTACTTCTTTGATGGGCTGCGAACTCACGGCCAAGTTTGAGGGATTGACTCCCGATGAGATGGTGCAGGCTGTGGCCATGACCTTTAGAAGCCAACTGAGACAATCCTCCCAATCAAGTGTGGAAATGCAAGGTGGAAATTGTGAAACGGGAGGTGCCTCATGGTAAGGGTATTCTTGATTTTCGCTCTCTGTTTTTTGTCTTTTTGGGCCAATGCTCAGGAACGTATGCGTTTGAATGGACAATATTCCTCTGAGCAACTGATCGAAAGTATAGAGCAGCAGACGCCTTTTCGGTTTGTCTACCAAAGCCAAATCCTCCCAAAAGGGAAGGTGATCACACTAAATTTTGAGCAGGCTAAACTCGAGGAAGTCCTTGCTTTTTGGACAGCTGCCCTGCAATTGGAATATAAGATTCAGGGGAACCTGATAGTATTGTCACCTGCCTCACCCTCCAGAAGAATTCTCAGCGGCTATGTGATCAATCAGGGTGATGGAGAAAAGCTCATCGGTGCCAACATTCAGGTTTTGGGTACAGGAATCGGAATTACTACCAACGAATATGGCTACTTCGCACTATCCATTCCACAGGGCAACTACATGATAAAGATTTCTTATGTGGGTTTTCAGACCTTGACCGAAGAGATTGCTTTATTCCAAGACACTGCCAAGAATTTCCAGCTTCAAATTGCCAATGTGCTATTGGATGAGGTATCCGTAGTCTCGGTGGAAGACAAGGTGGAGGAAATTCAGATGAGTACCTTCAAGGTAAATATGGCCTTGGTCCGAAAGCTGCCTGCAATCGGCGGAGAGGTCGACCCCCTGCGGATTCTTCAACTGCTTCCGGGAGTGCAGTTTGGTACCGAAGGCACCTCGGGATTCAATGTACGTGGAGGCTCTCAGGATCAAAATCTGATTCTGTTGGACGGCGTGCCTATGTACAATGTCTCCCATCTTTTTGGCTTTCTCTCGGTATTCAATGCCGATGCAATTCAGAATATGGACTTGACCAAAGGAGCTTTTCCTGCTAGATATGGAGGAAGACTTTCCTCCGTCTTGGACATCAGCATGAAAGAAGGCAGTAAGGAAAGGATCTCGGGGAATGTCGGACTCAGTACCTTTGCCTCAAAGTTCTTTTTGGAAGGACCTTTGGCGGGGGAGAAAATGACCTTTATGGTTTCGGCCCGGAGAAGCTTTCTGGATCCTATTTTGATTCCTATTACCAGAAGGCAAAAAATCGAAAATGGTGCCAGCGGAGGCCAAAGCAATTATTCCTTTTACGATATCAATGCCAAGGTCAATTACACCTTTTCTGCCAAGGATCGGATCTACCTGAGCATGTATCAGGGAAATGACCGATACAGTGACAATACCCTAAGAATAAGCACCTTCGGAAACTCCAGAGTAGAAAGTGAACAAGATGTCAAACTTGGTTGGGGCAATCAGGTAGCCTCTTTGCGATGGAACCATGTCTTTCAACCAACCCTTTTTTCAAATATCAATCTTTTTACGAGCAGGTATCGGTTGAATAGTGTTTCGGATAATTATGTAGAAATCAGATCAGGGAGTGAACGGATATTCAGTGAGGACTTTTCGGACCAGCTATCCTCTATCCGGGATTATGGAGGAAAAATTGATTTCAGCTATTTCCCAAACCCAACCCACTTTGTGAAATTTGGCGGACTTTTACTCAGACATCGATTTGTAAATCAGTTTCAGTCCAACTTCTCCATCACTCGCAACACCCAACGGGAGGAGGATTCTTCCAGCTTGAGGGAAGAAAATAACGCATGGGAGGGATTTGTTTTCGTGGAGGACGAGATTACGATCAACCGACAGTTGGGGGTCAATGTCGGTATCCATGCCAGTAATTTTTGGTCGGGTGGGGTAAGTTATCCTTCCATTCAGCCTAGGGCTTCCATTCGATGGGCAATCAATGAATCAAACGCCATCAAAGGAGGGTTTGCAAAAATGACCCAATACCTCCACCTCCTGACCAACAGTGGCATAGGGCTGCCAACAGATCTTTGGCTGGGGTCCAGCCCGGAGATAGGCCCACAAAATGCCAATCAGTGGTCATTGGGGTATACCAAAACGTTTTCCAGAGGGGTTGATTTTACGGTAGAAGGTTTCCACAAGAAAATGCAAGGCCTACTGGATTTTAAAGACGGGGTAACATTTTTTATGAATACGGGAAGCACCAGTGAGAAGGTGACCAGCGGAGATGGATTAGCCAAAGGGGTGGAAATGATGCTTCAAAAGCAGGTGGGGAAAACACAGGGTTGGATATCCTATACTTGGTCAAAATCGGACCGAATTTTCCAAGAAATCAATAACGGGGAACCGTTCCCGTTCATTTTCGACAGAAGACATGATTTTTCAGCCTTGATCAATCAGCAAGTTGGTAAACGATGGAACCTCAGTGCCACTTGGATTTACCTGACAGGAAGGGCGGTGACCTTGCCCATTTCTACCTTTGTTGAAAATGTAGTGATCCCGGGCGATAGGATAGGAAATAATGCAGATCTCATTGAGTACAGTGCCCGAAATGCCTATCGCTTCAAGCCCTATCACCGATTGGATATTTCTGCCAATTACGAAAAAATCACCACATGGGGAGGGCACCGCTTTTCAGTCAGTGTGTATAATCTATATAACCGACAAAACACCTTCTTCCTATCCCAAGATCCTGGAGCAGCATCTGACGGATCTATTCAACTCATAGACAATCCCCTATTTCCACTTATCCCCGGTTTTTCTTATGGAATATTCTTCTAGTGTCATCCGAAATTTAGTAGCGCTTGGGTTGCTTTATGCGACCAGTTCCTGCCTGTTTGAGTCTCCTTCCCCAATTGAAATCATTGATTCCCAAAAGAAATTGGTAGTCAATGGTCATATCAGCCCCGATGTACCTTTGCTGATATCCGTGACCAATAACATCCCATTTACCACTGCCATGTTTGCCTTGCAGAATATTCCGGATGCCAGAGTAGAACTTTGGGAAGGAGGCAGGAAGTTGGAGGAGGGGGTGTTTCAACCTTCAGCAACTGTCACTGTGGGCTTGCCTGAAATTGAAAAAAAGTTTCCAAATCATTTTGCTTACAGGGCCTTTTTTGCATTTGAGTCCGTGCCTGAGGCAGGTAAGTCCTATTCGCTCAAAGTCAATGCTCCCGGATATCCGGCTGTGGAAACCACGGATCGGGTCCCTGAGAATGCAGCAGAGGCACCCACATTCCGAATCCTATCCATCAACAGGTCCAATGGCCTAATCACAGTAGAAGTGGATTTAGAGCTTTTGGATGAAAAAAATTACTTCCATTTGCAGTTTTTTGTCAGGACAAACGGATTTAATGACGTTGAACAAGTTGAACAAGTCAAGGTGGTGTTGGACAACGAAGGATTGTTAAATGTCGATAATAATGGTGTGGCCTTCGAAGGAGGGCTAAATTCAGGTATTATGTATAATCCCAACGTCTTTGGATCAAAAAGCAACAAGCGAATCATCGTGTTGGAATATTTATCGGTTATTTTCTTCCCCGAGATTCAATTTGAACTAAGTGCAGAAATACGGACCATCAGCAAAAGCTACTATGACTATTATGTGGCTGTAATCCAGCAAAAATATTATGGTGACTACCCGTTTGTTACCTCTATTAGGATTCCTAACAATGTGCAGGGTGGCTTGGGTAACTTTTCTGCCTTTACAGCTAGAAAATCAGGATGGGTGGATTTGAGATAATGCTAGGATAGTATTTTACTTATGAAAGCCCTTACCTGAGCAAAATGCTTTACACTTTGCCCTGGAGGCTTTTCAAATATTTCAGGACTATTCTGTTTTCAAGCTTTCCACAGGGTTTTCTTGTGCCGCTTTATAAGCCACAGTTCCTACCAATATACTGACGACCATAAGGGTGATAATGCCCACTACCACAAAAACCCACTGTTGAATCGAAATCCGATAAGCAAAATTGGAAAGCCAGGAATCAGCAGCCCAATAGGAAAGGGGCCACGCAATGAGTAGTGCCAGGCCCACCATCCCGATGTATTCCTTACTGGTACCGCGTACAATGGAAAGAGCCGAAGCGCCAAGAACTTTCCGGATACCGATTTCTTTTCTCCTTGCCAAAGTCAAAAACAAAGTGACGCCGATTATGCCAATTCCTGCCAGAAAAACAGCTATTGCATTAAAATAAAACAGCAAGTCAGCAGTGCGATTGTCTTGTTGGTAAAGGGATTCCAAGTTTTCAGAAAGAAATTCCAGTTCCAATGGAAATGATTCCTTTAGCTTAGCATAGACAGATTCAACTGCTGCAACTACTTCTTTTTCTTTGGCAGGATCATAGGACACTATACTTCTTCCATCCATCACCAAGTTTTCCTGAACTGTCAAAAAATAAGGTTCCATTCGCTCATGAAGAGAAAATAGATGAATGTCTTCAAAAATACCGGCAATTGTAAACGGTATGCCTGATTGACCTGTTTCTTCATTGGTATAGTCAGGTTCAGTAATCACCTGTGTCCCGATCAGATCCTCAGGAAGAACCCCCTTTACTTTGGCAAATTTTTCTGCCGCTGTTTTGTTTATCAAAGTCAACCTGCCCATAGGAATTTCGGTAAGCGTGGATTGGATCTCATACGCTTTCAATCCCTCTTGGTCAAGATAAAGTTGATTGGAATCGTCAAAAACCGTTTCTAACCCTTCTATGCTATAGGTGCCCTGATTAAATGTCTGTATTCCAAAGGAACTTCCATTTCCGACAGCGAGTACCCCAGGTATTTGTCTCAGTTTTTGCTGAAAAAATCCCAAATTCCCTTGGGAGGTGTAAGCAAAGAGAAGACCCTCTTTTTTATACCCAACATCCTTTTTCTTTACAAATTCGATCTGTTTGGAAATCAATAAGGACACACTTGACAACCCTATTAGTATTACCAATTGACTAATAATCATATACTTTCTTCCAAAAAAAGTCTGAAAATTCAGTTGATTCAAGTCCCCCTTAAATAAACTTACCACACTTCTCATTCCCAAATACAAAGCAGGGATCAAGCTTGCCAAAAATCCAATTGCGATGGCCAAAGCAATTAATCCCATAAAGGTAAATGGGTCTGAAAAGAGATTTGGAGAGATGGCCGTTCCCATCAATACATTAAAATATGGAACAGATAATGAAACCAAAACTGCTACAAATGGAATAGATATCAGGGATAATAGAATCCCTTCCAAAAAAAACTGAAAAGCAATCGTTTTACTCTGAGCGCCTATTGCCTTTCGGATTCCAATAGATTTGCCGGCTTTGGATTTGATCGCAAGAGTAAGGTTGGCAAAATTAAACAATGTGATCAACAGAATCAGGATCGCAAAAAATCCGATCAGGGAGATATATTGTTTGTTGCCAGGGGTTTTTGATTCATACAATATATTTGAATTCAAATGTATGTCTTTGATAGGCTGAAGAAAGTGCCCACCATACAATCCATCCTGGGATAACCTCGGGTTAAAGGATAAAATGGTGGCGTTTAATTGCTTTTCTACTTCGTTGGGATTAGCGAGAGGATCAGCTTGCACATAGACCCTGCTTCCCCAATAATTAATCCGGTCAGTGCTCAATGCAAGATTAAACCTAAAATGGGTATTTGCCGGAACATCCTCAATTACAGCTGCCAATTCATAAGGATCAGTGCCGACCAAGATCAAACTTCCAATCAAGGCATCTTGGGTATGAAAACCTGCACCGAATAATTTCTCTGCCATGGAAGCGCTCAACAATACTTTTTTATTTCCTGAAGAAAAGTTTTCAAGGGTGCCCAATTTTGCTTTCCAAGAAAACATCTGAACAAAGCCCGCCGGCGTATTGGTACTTAATATATCAGACGAGGCAATTTGTTTTTCACCGGCTTTAATGAATTCTGAATAAGGAGAAATGATGAATTGGGAAACATCCTTTACCCCCATAGATGATTTCAATGTTTCTGACTGAAGGACTTGGTCTTGAGGAGAAGAATCAGTCCAGGAAGGAAATCCGATTATGCTGTAATCTTGGGAGCGATAAGTCCTGACCAGCCTATAAATATTCCCCGAATCATTGTGAAAGCTTTCATAGCCTGTTTCAAAACGGATATAAGCCATTCCCATATATGCCACAAAGAGTCCAGAAACTAAACTCAATAAAATGAGAAAAGTGAATTGCCTATTTCTGAGATAGCCCCTGAAGGCGATTTTAATATAATTTCTAAGCATATCCAGTCAAATTAACGGCATTTTATCCCAACCTTCTCCAATTCTATGCCATATGAATATGCTTTATTTTAGTCAATAAAGCCATTTATCAATCTAATCTGTGAAAATCTCCGAACATTTTTGAACGTATTCGGACAAAATAGAAAAATGAATTTGAATAAAAGTTTACAGCTGTTTATGATTTACTAGGGGAAACCATTCCTGAAACACACTACCCATGGAGTTTGCACGAAACAATCCTCCAAATTCATCTGTAAATTCTTTGGTAGTGTAAGCTGTACAAGCCTATGTATATGCAATTTCAATGTAGGAATCTGAGGTGTTTTCTAACTTGACATTATCTCCAGGTCTCCTACATTGAACTTTTAAAGACATTCTTTATTTTTCAGAAGACCCTATCATTTCTTTCCCTTCTTCTTCGGATATTAGATTACAATAAAACTTCCCTTTTCCAAAGGCTTTTGTTTTTGTCGTAAGGGTAATATAATAAGTTTGGCCTGCATCAATGTTCAATGAGAGAACTGTTTCAGGGTCTGGCTTGATTTTCCCTCTGTATTGGGTGTGAATTTCATAGGCACCCGGGTCAATTTGATGAACAGAATACTTTCCCTCGCCCAACTTGCTGATTAATTTTTGATTGAAATAGGTGTAGTAGGGGACAAAATCATCAAGTCCATCAGGTCTTAACAAGTAAACCGTGGCTTTTTCACTTTGAGCCTGGATTTGAAATTGGACTGCAAAAATCAAGGCTAATAGGTAAATAGTTTTCTTCATAATTTTAAGAATATCGTACCGAAATCTAACGAGAAATCATAGCATTGACAATAGCCATTTGTTAATCATTCTTAACCAACTTTTTAATTAAAGAATGCGTAGTTACTTTTAGTCTTTAAACGTAAATTTCCAGAGAACATGAACAAATCCCTACACATCTCGCTCATTTGTATCCTATGCCTATTGCCAATTATAAGTTTTTCACAGGATAAAGCATCTAAAATCCACTATTCGTTTGGAGGGGGAACTACCATTGATAATAATAATTTGCTTTGGGGTTTGAATATGGGAACTGAATTGAATTACCGATTGGCCAAACGTTTCTCGTTAAATACAGGCGTGTCCTTTTTTCAGTCTTTAGGAAATTTCGAAAACAATCCATTATCCGAGATTGATCAATCCTCCGGGATTTTTATTAGCCCAACTTTACGATACGACATCATTCAAAAAGACTCTGGTTTTAAGTTAGCTTTTGGCGCCGGTCCTTCTTTGCAACTTGGAGGCGAGTCTGTTAGGGTAAGAAACTTCTTCAATCCCCAAGACCCTATCCCTTTTACGATCATCAACAAGTACCAACGTGTCGGTTTATTGTTGGAATTGGAGGCCGAGTGGAAATCAAAGAATCCTAATGTTCGAAATGCAGTAGGGATTTCTGCTTATGGAGCTGATGGCTTTTTCCCGTGGTTTATCGGTGCTACATACAAAGTACGATTTCAGGCAGGGAAGTAAATTTAAAATAAGGTTGAAATAAAGTTGAAATAAATTTGAAGAATTTGCACAATTTATTACAATAAGCATCTTTTGTTATTCAATGAAACTGTTCATTAAATGGTATGAGATAGCTTAATTCCTATTTATTTCACCCATTTATTTCCACCTTATTTCACAAAGTATATTTCAATCCTCAGTACCTCCACTTATTCGCCAAACTAACCAAATGTAGCATCACGGGTACCTCTACAAGCACACCCACGACAGTGACCAATGCTGCGGGACTATCCAACCCGAATAATGCAATCGCAACCGCTACCGCCAACTCAAAGAAATTGCTTGCACCGATCATGGAGGCTGGTGCACATACAGCATGTCTAAGTTTGAGTTTTCTTCCACCGTACCAAGCCAAGAAGAAGATAAAATAGGTTTGGATAATCAGTGGGATAGCGATTAGTAAGATGATCAATGGGTTGTTCAAGATATTGGGTCCTTGAAAGGCGAAAAGTAAAATCAAGGTCAGGAGCAATGCAATAATGCTAACTGGTTTGAATTTGGGGAGAAATTGGTTTTTGAACCATTCCTCTCCATTCTTACCTACCAAAATTTTGTTGGTAATGATCCCTGCAACTAATGGAATGACTACAAAAATCACTACGGATGCAACCAACGTTTCATAAGGAACAGTCACATTGGTAATCCCCAACAGAAAACCCACTAAAGGCACGAAGGCGACTAAAATGATTAAATCATTCACAGAAACTTGCACCAAGGTATAATTAGGATCTCCGTCTGTGAGGTATGACCAAACAAATACCATAGCTGTACATGGGGCCACTCCCAAGAGGATAGCACCAGCGATATACTCCCCAGCCATGTCAGGATCTATGTAAGCTGAATATAGCTGGTCAAAGAAAATCCATGCGAAAAATGCCATGGTGAATGGCTTGATCAGCCAGTTAATTACTAATGTCCAAATCAAACCCTTCGGTGCTTTGCCTACTCCTTTGATACTACCAAAGTCAATTTGTAACATCATGGGGTAGATCATCAACCAGATCAAAATAGCAATTGGTAGATTGACATTGTAAATCTCCAAATCAGACAAGACCGAAATATCTTCCCCAGCCAAATGACCGATCAGGATTCCAACTCCAATACATAAGGCAACCCATAAGGTCAGGTATTTTTCGAAAAAGGCGATTTTTTTGGTTTCTGACATTGCTCTAAGTTTTATTGGCAACTGTTTTTATCATTCATTGTATTTATCCACTCACTGATACTTATCGATATGAGCTCCGCGATATTGATAGATATTTGGTTTGGTCCAGAAACAATATCAATCAATATCCAATATCTACCAATATCTATTTTTTAATTTTCGAAAAGACAAATAACATCTCTGAACAAATCTGTAATGATCTTGTATCATACATCTCAGCCTCCTTTTCCGTATCATCAAAGGCTTTTGGATCTTCATAGCGCACTGGGATTCTTGCTTCCGCACCGGGAATAAATGGGCAGTTTTCATCTGCATGGGAGCAAGTCATCACAGCGGCAAATCCTTTGGGAGTATTGGCAGGGTCATCATAGACTTTGCTGAAGTTAACAATGGGATCCTCATCATCTGAAAAGGAAACAAAGTATTTCGGATTACCCTCTCCTTCGCTGCTGACCTGAAAGCCAAATCTCTTGATAGAGTCCACGGCTCGTTCATTGAAGGCAGTGACTTCCACTCCACCAGAGAAAGCGTTCATGTCTATGCCATGATAAGCTCCGGCTACTTTTCCCCAAATCTGTGAAAACTGACTTCTACGGGAATTGTGAGTACAGATATAGTTCAGGTTGATTTCTTCCTTCTGATCGATTTTTTGTTGGACATAGTCAATGAGTACCTGAAGAACAGCTTTGCGTTCATCGGATATCGGCAGCGTTTGCGCTTGCTCGATGTAGGTTTGGAGAGTAGGGTATAGATTCATTTCTTTAGAGTCAAGAGGCAAGAAGCAAGAATCAAGACACAAGAGACAAGACGCTAGAGTTGAAAGTATGTCTAATCTCTCGCTTCTCGTCTCTCGCATCTCCTAGCAACATCCCGATCCAGGTTCGCAGCTGTTGGCTGCTTGGAGGGAGGCTAGGGAAACACGGATTTTTGGTTTGTCGGTGACAGGTCCGCAACAAGCGGCCGCCTTTTCCTCGGGTGTCGTAGCCCGATCTTTGGCTTTGCAGGTAGTTTGATCAGGCGTGAGTTGCACGATTAGCGCATTTCCTGTGTCTTTCAAGTGATGGACTGGTAGCACGGCAGTTGGGAATACTGAATTACCATACTCAAACTTGATCTCTGCATCTGGATAAGTTTCCCTTACACGATTGACCACATCAAAAATTTTCATAGCCTTGCTAGTGTCTACTGCATGATTCGGCTCGGGGATTTCATTTTCCCATAATTGCACATGCACTTCTGACCATTGGTTGCGGATACCGCCACAATCCACGGTATCGAAGTTCACATTTTTGATTTCTGTGATGTGGTAATCAGTTCGGACATATTGCCCGGACTGGTATTCGAAGAAAAGTGCCTTTTCAGGGTTTTCTTGAAGGATGTTAGTGAATTCTGTTGTTTTCATTTGTTTCTCGCAAAGGCGCAAAGGCGCTGTTTTTTATTGATGTTAGACGCTAGATATGAGACGCTAGAATTTTTAAGCTTGTTAATTATGGCCATACCATAATTTGTTTTTGAGAGCAATTTTTAAAAAAAGACAATAACGATGATTGCACACGAATTTTGTCTTGTGTCTTGCGTCTAATGTCTTTTTTCTTAATCAACAGCATCCCGATATCTTTGGAAAGCCGCTGAATAAGTCTTGAAATAGGTTCTGTACTTCGGCCCACCGGATAGGGTCTATGCAATAATTTACAGAAACCCCTTCTATATTTCCTTTGATGAGGCCTAGCTCCTTGAGTTCACGGAGGTGTTGGGAAATGGTGGCTTGTGCCAGACCGAGTTCCTGTACTAAATCTCCATTGATACAAGAATTGGATTGGATTAGATATTCAAGGATAGCTATCCGCGCAGGATGTGCAAAAACTTTGGCAATTTTTGCCAGTTCGTTTTGCTTTTCTGTAAAGAGATCTGTTTTGGTTACACCCATGGTTTAGATTTTTAGATCTGCCTTCCGGCAGACAAGTGCGAGAGATTAGATTTTAGAGGCAAGAGGCATGAGACAACACTTGCCTGCTGAGCCTTTCGACAGGATCAGGGACCGAGATTAGATTGTATAAACAAGGCCTGTCCCGAAGCATGGAAATAAGGTAGAAATAATATGTTGCAATGTTCTCCACTATATAGTCAAGCTTGATGGCAACCTTACTTCAATTTCACTTTGCGAAGCTTATCTCAGCAATGCCAAAACTCATTAATACATCGCAATATTACGATGAATTGTTTATCTTGCAAAACTTTTGAAGAAGAATATCATGGGGAGGGGTGACCAAGGTCACCTATTATCTTTTTTTATCATCGTACTTTTACGATGTACATTGAAATTATGGAAAGAACAGCAGTAAAAATGGATTACTCCTTGGCGGAACAAAAACTTGCCCTCTATGCTAAAGCATTGGGACATCCAGTAAGGATACAGATCTTGAAAATTCTTAGTGAGCAAGCCTGTTGCTTCAATGGAGACTTAACTGAAATTATTCCTCTGGCTCAATCGACGATTTCCCAACACCTGAAATCTTTAAAGGAAGCTGGACTGATCCAAGGGGAAATCATGCCTCCAAAAATTAAATATTGCCTCCATCAAGAAAATTGGTCAGAAGCATCTCAACTATTTGAAACATTATTTAAATCCTAAGTTCTATGAGAACCATAAAAATTTTAGGCACAGGTTGTGCCAAGTGTAAGCAAACAGAAGCGGCTGTTAGAGATGTCTTGGATAAAGAAGGTATTGTGGCTGATGTAATCAAAGTGGAGGATATCCAACAAATCATGGCTTACAATATTCTTTCTACACCAGCGGTGGTAGTGGATGAAGTGGTCAAAATCAAGGGGAAGGTTCCTTCGGCACAGGAGATTTTGGCGGCTCTTTCTTAAAAAATCAACGTCATGTTTGATTGGCTACAAAGTTTTGCGGATTGGTTGATCTATCAGGTCATTGGGATAGCGGCAGAAAGCCAACTAGGAGTGGCGTTGAATTTCTTTGTCTACGATGTGCTGAAAATCTTAATTCTTCTCTTCCTTATCACAGTTTTGATGGGCATTGTCAATGCTTATTTCCCCGTGGAGCGATTGAGGGATTTTCTGAACAAGCGCAAACTCTATGGCTTGGAATACTTCTTTGCATCTTTCTTTGGAGCAGTTACCCCCTTTTGTTCCTGTTCTTCGGTGCCCTTATTTATAGGTTTTGTACAGGGGGGAATTCCCTTGGGTGTTACTTTCGCTTTCTTGATTACTTCGCCCTTGGTCAATGAAATTGCACTGGCGATTTTTTTAGGCATGTTCGGAATAAAATTTACATTGATTTATGCCATCACAGGAATTCTTTTAGGAATGCTTGGAGGAATGGTATTAGGTAAATTGAATTTGGAACGCTACCTCAGCGACTGGGTGCAGCAGTTGATCCAAAACAAAAATAAAGTTCAGCAAGGATTCGAAGCAGAAAATACACCTTTCTTGAAACGATTGCCTCATATTACCCAAGAAGCATGGGGGATTGTAAAAAGTATAGTGCTATATGTAATCATCGGTATAGCCATAGGGGCTTTTATGCATGGTTATGTCCCTGAAAACTTCTTCGAGCAATATCTTGGAGATGGACAATGGTGGACAGTACCATTAGCGGTAATACTAGCAGTTCCACTCTATGCCAATGCGGCGGGTATCATTCCTGTCATACAGGTCATGGTGGTGAAGGGTATTCCTGTGGGAACAGCCATTGCCTTTATGATGGCCACCATCGGTCTTTCTATACCAGAGGGAACATTACTTAAAAAAGTCATGAGCATGAAGCTGATTGCTATCTTCTTCGGAACAGTTGCTTTCTTTATCATCCTATCAGGATTTATTTTCAACATGGTATTTACCACATTATAAATAAATTATCATCTGAAGTAACTTTTCATAAGTTCTCTTAGACAACATCTAAATTGGGTGATGGATAAACTTTGGAAAAGTTAATCACGACTCTTCAACCATATATCAAAAATGAAAAATCTCAGTTTTCTTATTCTTTCAATATTCGTTTCAATCTCTACTTTCGCCCAGTATGGACAAGTAAAGTCTGTCGGTTCCATGAGCGAAATGGGTAAAACAGGATTTGCTCCTACCATTTCCACTGACTCTCTCCAGAAATATCCTAGGATTTTCGGAATGGGTCCATTGGGCAAAATGCAAGGGGAAATCACATTTGCCAATGGAATTCCATATTCAGGCTTTGCTGATTTGGATGGCAATCCTTTTATTCAAAAGAATTGGGATATCCAATCTCCATTCTTTGTTTATGGGGAAGTGGAGGAATGGGTGGCCTTTCCCCTTAATGGTGTAATAACGGATATGGCCGCTATGGAAAAATTAGTGGAAAATACTGCTTCCCAAAACGGATATGACTTGAGCCAACCTTTCTTTTTTAAGTTGGTAGGTACTTTTGATGAAATGGTTACACACATCGTAACCCCAAGGTCTCCTGAGGTAGAAGGTTTTAAACCTGGCAGAAACCAGGAAAATTACGAGCATCAAAATGAATCCGGTGAATTGATTGGGGTTTATTCCCAAGTGGGAAAAGGCATCTATACACCCCAAAGTAGCCATCTTCATGTGCATTTAATAAACAAGGAACAATCCTTCACCGGACACTTGGACAAAATCCAGACTGACCTGAAAGACCTGACTCTATACCTCCCCAAATCCAAAAATTCCCTCAGTTTCAAAACTAACGACACAGATTTCTCTAAGGGCCGGCTGGGTTTTCAACAAAAAATAGAATTAGATGATTTGGTAAAGTTTCATGGTCATCTTTGCGACGGACTCGTGGTAGGAGCTATGGGTTTGAATGAAGCATTGGAAGTGCTTTATCCTGATGGGACAATTGATAGAACAGACCTTAGAATTGTGTCTAAATCCTCTCCTTGTTTAACAGATGTAGCCGTTTACTTGACTGGTGGAAGGTATCAGTTTGGAACTTTCTATGTGGATGATGCTATCGATGGGATGTATGTGGTACAGCGGATTTCTGATGGCACTGCTTATCAGGTAAACCTGAAGAAAGGTGTAAAACCGGCTATTATTGATGAAATGGGTAAAAAAGCTGTAAATCTGGAATTATCAGGCTGTGAATTGGATGCATTGAAAGGCATCGAGGATGATTTTACAGATTATCTACTGAAGGCCGATACCAAAGAAATCTTTCAGCTTACGCAAATAGAGGACTTCCAATGGAATCCTGTATTGAAAGGAGATTTTGTCAAAACAGATGTCTTGAATAAGCATGCTGCTACCTGTACCGTTGAATGATTCTAAGATGAAAAAATACTTCATACTTTCTCTTTTATTAGTTCCCTTTGTTGCACAGGCCCAACAAATTGAGCTCATTGGTTCTACCGCCCAGATCATGAAAGAGAATAATCTATCTGCCAATATCAACCTGGATACGATCACAAACAGGAAGTTTCTTTATGCCATCGGCGCCATGGAAAACCTGCAGGGTGAAATTATTGTATTCAACGGCAAACCTTTATATGCGGGTTTGGATGAAAACCGACAGCCTTACTGGGAACAGACTTTTGATAAAAAAGCCATTTTTCTAGTGAGAAGCAATGTAGCCGCCTGGCACAAAACTGTTTTTAAAGATGTGCCAATTTCCAACAGGCAAGAATTGACCAAAATCATCATGCAGGAAGCTTCAAAAGCCGGTTTGGATACGGTGGGAGGATTTCCTTTTAGAATCAGGGCAAAGGCAGATCATATTCAAGCTCATATTGCTTATTTGAGATCAGAGACAATTACTAATTTCACCCCACAAGGAAAAAAGAAGGACGATTACCCACTCACGTTGGAAGATCAAAATGTCTGGATCATTGGATTTGCAGGAAAAACCGCAGGTGGACGCTTTGCCATGCCTGCAATGGGAAATAATCCTGCAAGTGAACTACATATGCATTATATTAGAAATGATAAGCAAGAGGCAGGACATATTGAAGACCTGATCATCAATGGAACCTGGCAACTTTGTTTACCCATTCAATAATAATCTAAAACTACACTATTATGAAAGCATTGATCGAACTCTGGAAAGAAGGCCGCACCCGATTGACCAATCAACTCGAAAGCATAAAGCCGGAAGATCTTACCAAGAAACTTGGGGACAGTTCTAATTCTGCAGGATTCTTAATCCGGCATATTGCTGAGGTGGAACTCCTTTTCGCTAAAAATGTCTTCGGCAATACGAATGTAAAAGTGGATGCACAAACCCTGAAAGCTGGTAAAGATACAGGAGAATGGACTGATCTAGACGAACTTTTGGCCCTTGTCACTGATGCAGGCGAACAACTTAAAAAAGCCATCGACAGCCAAGAAGATTGGGATGCCGTTATCAAAACTCAGGAATTTGGAGAAAAAACCAAGGCGGCTGCTTTGGGCAGGATTACTACCCATACAGCTTATCATGCGGGGCAGTTGGCAATAGTGATTAAGTATGGAATTTGAAAAATTCGAATAGAAACATTTTTAATACTCAATGATTAAAGCCAGTCCTTCCCTGTGGCCCTTGGGGAATAAGAATCATTTTTCCATCTATTTTTTTATTACCTGATTTCTTTTCATATTTGCAATAAAGTTGCAAATAATGCGGGTTTTGATCAGGATTAAACTAATTTAATTAACGAGTCTTCCCCTTGCAGTTTTATTAACCAATCGAAATTCTACTTTTCTTACCAATCAAATCATGGAAAAGAAATTACCTGTAACCGTACTCAGTGGCTTTTTGGGAGCCGGAAAAACAACCTTGCTAAACCATATTCTTCATAACAAGGAGGGCCTCAAAGTGGCCGTGATTGTCAATGACATGAGTGAAGTCAATGTGGATGCTCAATTGGTGAGAAGTGAAAATACCCTTTCCAGAACAGAGGAAAAGTTGGTAGAAATGAGCAATGGTTGCATTTGTTGTACGCTCCGCGAAGATTTGATGCTGGAAGTAGAGCGTTTGGCCAAGGAAAATCGCTTTGATTATTTGTTGATAGAAAGTACGGGTATATCAGAACCATTGCCTGTTGCTCAGACCTTCAGTTTCGTAGATGAAGAAAAGGGGATTGACCTCTCTAAATTTAGCCGTTTAGACACTTTAGTGACCGTGGTAGATGCCTTTAATTTTCATAAAGATTTTGGTTCGGCGGATACGGTATATTCCAAAATGCTTAACGATGATCCAGAAGATCAGCGATCCATCGTAAATCTATTAACAGATCAGATTGAGTTTGCCAATGTGATCATTATCAACAAAGCTGATTTGGTTTCCAAAGAAACCGTGGAGGAATTGGCTGCGATCATTCACAAGTTAAATCCAGGTGCAAAGATCATCAGCACTTCCAATAGTAAAGTAGATCCTAAAGAAATTCTCAATACTGGTTATTTTGATTTTGAGGAGGCTTCCAATTCTGCGGGTTGGCAAGAAGAACTCCAAAAAGACCATCATACGCCAGAAACGGAGGAGTATGGAATTTCTTCCTTTGTTTTCAGAAACAAGAAACCGTTTCATCCCCAGCGATTTTGGAAGTACATCTCAGAAAACTGGCCTGCCGGAGTCATCAGAAGTAAGGGACTTTTCTACATTGCTTCCAGAAAAGATCAGGCACTTTCCTGGTCCCAAGCAGGAGGTTCCTTGAAAGCAGAACCTATAGGGGTTTGGTGGGCTAGCATGCCTTTCAAAGAACGAACAAGCTATGCTTCCTACATTGAAAATCAGGAATACATTGAATCCAAATGGGATAAGATCTTCGGAGACCGAATGAACGAGCTTGTCTTGATCGGACAGGACTTGGATCAGGTGCAGATTATCAAGGAACTAGAAGGATGCCTGTTGAATAATTTGGAACTAGCAGAATACCTTAAGGGTAAAAAGTTTACGGATAATTGGCCGATTTAAGTAGTGTTCGATAATGTATTTGTTTCCAAGGAAAGTTAAATTTTGGAGGTTATTGCTAGCAAGTTTTTATTTAGTTTGATTTCAAATTATTGAAATTCAAAACCTTAAGGGCTCTTTTTGTGTATTTGGAGTAGCAACCAAAAACAAAAAAATCATGGAAAATACTTGTTCAAACTGTAATCACTGGGCGCCAAATGCACCCGTGGTAGCCAAGAGAGAAAATTATGGCGAATGCAATAAGCTAAGCCATCTTGAGTCAGAAATGGATCCTGACTTTATTATCCCAGTCCTGAATGATGGCAAACCATTGGCTTCCAATACCAAATCAATTGAATTTATTACTGGAGCAAGTTTTGGATGCAATCAGTTTGCTAAAGCTTAATTTTGATTTTACCATGGCTGTAGAAGGCCATGGTTTTATTTTTATTTTAAACTCCACATAGCTTTTTTGAGCTTAAGCAGTCGCTTGAGCTTTATTCGCAATAGTTTTAGCAAGAATCCTTTCTAAGCCATTTCTTTCGATCCCTTTTCCAATAAAGACCAGTACATTTGGGCTCTTTTTCTGAGTGTCAAATTTGGAGAAACTCACGGTATTTCCAGTAGATTGCACAAGGATAGGATGATCTTCTCCAGCTACCTTCACAAATCCTTTGACTCTATACACTTGGTGATAGGAAAGGAAAAGTGTCATGGATAAGGTTGCATATAATTTTTTTCAAATGAGAAGAGCCACCCTTAAAATCTCTGGGTGGCTCTTTATTTTTTTATTCCACAATCGTCAAAGGAAATGTGATATCCCAATCCACATCACCATCTTGAGCAGAAGAGGTGGCTGTTTTTACTCCAGGCTGATGCGCTAACCATACGCGGAAGGTAGCGTTGGTGCGCGGTCCAGCGGTAGTCCAGCTGGTACGAAGTCCAAGCGGTAAGCCATTTCTATCAAAGTCTAGATAATTGACAGCTCCATTTCTATTTTGGATATTACCGTTTCCTGTTGGGCTTGAGAACGCATTAGTAGTAAACTCAAAGAATACCTGATGCTCATCATCTTCTTCTGCAATTTCAAGTTGTACATCTTCCACAGGAGTTACCAAGCGGTTGAGCATCTCGAAAGTCAAGGTATACGTTGTGTTAGCTTTCAAGGTGATTGGCTGTATAGTAAAGGAAGAATTAATTCCTAGACCTCCGGTGGGATCTTCAGCAAGCGCACGTACCACTGTACCATCTTCTGCAGTGAAGATTAACTCGATATCGGTAAATATTTCTGTTTCATTTTCTTCTTCTGGTGCTTCTGCTTCTGTGCACGCTGCAAATACGAAGATGGATAGGATCAAAATCCATAGGGGACGAAGTTTGTTTGTTTTGTACATTTTGATTAGAATTTATAGTGAATTGTTAACATAATATTTCTACCTAAATCGTCTGCGAAGAATCGCATGGCGTTCAAATAATCCCTGTATCGGGTATTCAAAGCATTATGAACTTGTAAGCTTAATCCAAAATCTCCCTTCTCAGCTTTGGCAAAGCCATTCAAAAGGAAGTATCCTGGAGGTGGTGCCAAGAAATCAAAGATTTCAGAATCAAGATCAATGGTTACATTACCTTCGATTATATCACGAATTGTTACTTCCCGCGGTGCTTGAAATTGTCTGAAAGTGTACATGGGCTGCAAGGCAAGTTCCAGCCTATCAAAAGGGCCTACATTTCTTTTGTCGAAGGCTAATTGATAATTTATGTTGATGGGTGGTTGATTGATCAATGGTTCATTTCTTTCTACATTCTGTGACCAAATGTAGCTTCCACCAATTTTGCTACTCCAATTGGGAGAATGTTCCCATTCGTAAGTGAGATCCAATCCCGTAAAGAAGGCATTGGCTTGGTCAAAAATATAGGTTGGCATGGGACCTCTCAAAGTACCGACTACTCCTATTGGTCTCCAGAAAATAAAATTGGCAATGTAGTTGGCATAAAAAGAAGCGCTAAACCTACCTTTGCTTCCGTTAATTTCGATTTCATTGACCCATTTATAGCTTTGTTCAGCTTCCACTCCGCTTTCTGACATACTTACAACGCGATCATTCTGTAAATTCCCCTCTGCATCCTCGTAGTATCGCAGCAATCCAAAGAGTTGTCTAGCCTCATGCTGCCCAAAGCTATATAGTTCAGCCATATTGGGTGGTCTCCAACCGGTGCCAACATTACTTCTGAAAGTAGTTTTCTCATTAATCTCATGGACAAAGCCAAGAGCAGCAGTGAAATTGGAAAAAGAAAAAGAATCGGAAAAAGATGCTTGGGTTCGTTCTCTTCCAGCTACAGAGTTTCGCTCATAATCATAACGGATGCCTAGTTCCCATTCAGAATTTCCTCGCTGAAGGGTTTCTACCAAAAACATACTCGCTCGAAAACCTTCGTAATTTGGGATAAAAGGAGTAATACCTGTTCCAGGATTATTAGCGTTGGATTGCATAAGTATTTGACCTCCCACAATTCCATGAATTCGGTCGCTAAGTTTGTGACTGTAATCAGCTTGTATATCTTGCGTTGTGAGATTTAAGTCTATGATTGGCAATTCTGCATTTCTCCGTACATCAAATTCCTGTCTGCCATTGGATTGAAAGGCATAGCGAAAACTAACATGGTTGTCTGGATCAATACTCCAGTCCAATTTCAAGGAAGCCAAATGATGGCTTACAAACTGATTGGGTTCATTGATATCATAGGAAAAATCCCGAATGATAACTGGCCTTTCTGCTTCAAAATTTCGGATTAAAGCAGCTCCACTACTGCCAATGGAAGCTCGTAGAATCCCTAGATTCTGACGCATAAAACTGTAATTTGCTTTTGCGATCAGGTTATCGCTGATTTTGAATTTTGCTCCGCCAAAGGCGCTGTATTCTCTTGCACCTGTATTGGTAAGCATATAGTCAGGGGTATGTCGATCGCCGACGATGTTGACATTACCTCCAAGATGCCAGCTAAAGTTTCCATACCCTTCAGATAGATTGATACCTGTATTAAAACCACGACCATTGCTCTGAAATCCAGCAACTGCTGAACCATTCAATTCGCTGTTAAAGGGCATGCTGTGGGATTCTGTGACTACCGCTCCCCCAAGTGCGTCTGGACCAAAGCGAACTGCGGCAGCACCTTTGATGACAGAGATAGATTCCGCACTTTGAATATCTATCTCAGGTGCGTGATCAGAACCCCAGTTTTGAAAGCCATGTTTAAACCCATTATTGAGAATAAGAATTCGGTTACCGTATAGTCCATGGATAATCGGAAGTTGAATATTTGATCCAAAGGAAGCAAAGGTCACACCTTGAATATTCCCTAATAAAGTCCCAAGAGAGGCTGTTTGATTGCGGCTAATAAGTTCTCGATCAATGCTTTCAATACTCAAACTCTTGGTGCCTTCGGTGCGGATTCGATCTCCCCGGATTTCTACCGCCCCCAAGCTTTTTTCATCCGTTTCAAGATTGATAACAGCTTTTTCTCCTGATTTAACAGTCGTTTGGACTGGTTTAAAACCCACATAGGTTATCCGGATTTCCCCCTTGTCAGCTGCTCCTATGGGCAACACAAATTTTCCTTGTTGATCAGTTGCCACTCGGTTAGATTCTTCTCCTACAAGGCTGATGATAGCACCGGCAAGAGGAAATTTACTTTCGGCATCATAAACTGTTCCTTCAATAGTGTGATCAACCCGCTGAGAGGCGAATGAATTAGACCAAAGAAACAGACTCAATGCCGCAATGAATGCGGTTAGCTTAGTCATATGAATAGATTGATGGTTCGAAACAAGTACTGAAAGGCTTAATCCCTTCACAAAATTTTCATAGAGATGGGTTGCCTTACAGAATTTAGTACGGAATCCTGCTTTCTTGGAAGAATTAAAATCAACGTCAGATATCCTGTCTAAGAAAAATAGACCG
The DNA here is from genome assembly GCF_021596945.1 of Mongoliitalea daihaiensis. Classification (NCBI taxonomy): domain Bacteria; kingdom Pseudomonadati; phylum Bacteroidota; class Cytophagia; order Cytophagales; family Cyclobacteriaceae; genus Mongoliitalea; species Mongoliitalea daihaiensis. Next base: position 1,406,829 of record NZ_CP063779.1, read on the forward strand.
GTCTCAATGAATGATTTTGTTTTCTGTAAGCAGACAGACTTATGATATAAAAATTGGTGGGCCCCGAAGGCTTGAAGGAGTTTTATCAATACAGTCAAAAAATGATTCAATGGATATTCCCTTTAATTCAATAAAGGATGTAGCGATGTTATCAGGGATAACAACTTCAGTAGCTACTGAATGAAAATGAGCATTTGAAATTATATCCCAAAAGATATATTCTTCCTCTGTATGATCATGGTCAGTCTCCCCATTTTGAAGTGGGTGCGCATGAACAATCAGGTGGCCATTTTCTGTAAGATGAACATGCTTATTATTAAAGTTATTCCAAAATATCAAACACCATAGACCTAGCATAGCTATGGAAAGAGCTTTCATATGTTGGATTTGTGCAAGCATGGGTAAAAATTAACAGAATTTCGTTAGTGCATCACTATTGCAATAATGATGTAATCTACATGGCTTAAAACTCTGAAATGGAATATCAGGTTTCATAAATGTTAGTTTTTTTTAAAAAAAGTTTTTACTTTTCTACACTAACCATGAATTCCAATCTAATGAAAAAACTAATTTCTCTATTTACGATGCTTTGCTTAGCGATGACTATGGCAGTAGCAGAAGGTTCCAACAATCCTGATTATTTTGTGGGTGAGTGGGATCTCATGATTGAAGGTACACCTCAAGGGGATGTTCGGGTGATTATGGTACTTGAAAAAGTGGAGGGGAAACTTAAAGGCAAGTTTACAGTAGCTGGAACAGATCAAGAAACAACGCTTTCTTCTATTTCCGAAGGAACAGATAGTATTAGTTTTTCTTTCTTTGCAGAAGGATACGATCTGTATATGAGTTTGAATGCCAATGGGGATGATGCAGTTAAGGGCTATTTAGTAGACCAATTCCCTGTTTCTGGAAAGCGCTTGAAATAAGAATATCAAAGGGGGAGATAGTTCCCCCTCATTTTGATTTCAACGGAATAATTTTTGAGATTATGTGATATTTGACACCATTTCTTGAGTTTAAGTTGGGTGAATTTTGTAAAAAATAACAGATTCATGAAAGCGATATTCTCCAGTTTGATACTAACCTTTTTTATCATAGCCTGTAAGCCAACCCCAGTAGATCAACATTTAGAAGAAGTACCCAAAGAAAATTTATTGGAGATTTTATTAGAAGGGAATCAACGTTTTGCAGAGGATCATCCCATACATCCCGATCAAACCTTGACCAGGTTAAGAGATCTTGCAAAAGGCCAGCATCCTGTGGCAGCTATCGTAAGTTGCTCGGACTCCAGAGTTCCACCTGAACTGGTTTTTGATCAAGGCCTAGGGGATTTATTTGTCATCAGAAATGCAGGAAATATAGTTGGAGATTATGAAATTGGGAGTTTGGAATATGCGATAGAGCATTTGGAAGTTCCACTTGTAATTATCTTGGGACATACCAATTGTGGCGCAATTGGAGCATTTGTGGATCATCAGCATGATCATTCGCATCATTATTCAGAGTATATTCAAAAAATTATTGATTTCATAGAATCTGAAGAGGAGGAGCAAGCATTACCCCGTGATATCCCTGATTTTTACGAAAAAGCCATTGAGGCCAATATCTTGCACGGGGTCCATGCATTGAAAAAAGCCCTACCTTCTGTTGACTCGCTGGTTGCCGAGAAAAAGCTTCGCATAGTAGGAGCTATCTATGACATGGAGACAGGAAAGGTCAGGGTATTGGAAGATTAGAAATCTGACCTAGAAAACTTACAACTAAAAAACGCTACCATTTCTTTTCAATCATTGAGAAATAGTAGCGTTTTTTGGTATAAACCTTATGAATTAGCGATCAAACAACGGCGGCCTTTTTTTCTGCCAATCGGTAGCTTCTTGATAGGCTCTCCCAATCATGATAAGCTTTTCTTCATCAAACAAATTCGCTAGGAAGGTGATGGATGTTGGGCTACCATTATCATCAAAGCCATTGGGTAAGCACAAGGCCGGATGACCAGTTAGGTTCGTTACCTGTAATTGATTGCCTCCATAACTTGGCGTTACGATTACATCAAACTCTTTGAAAATTTCATGGACTTCTTCGATTAGAACCGAGCGGAAGCGACTGGCCTGGATATATTCTACTGCTGGAATAAAGCGGGAAGAGCGAAATAGATTTGGCCATGCATTTTTTCGTTGGTTGACGAGCATATCATCGAAATCCAATCGGGTCATGTCATCAAAAGCTGCCGCACCTTCTACATAAAGTGAAATTAGCATGCTTGGTACATGTACAGATGTTTTCAATTCTACCGGATGTAATTCTACTCCGAGTGCTTTCAATTCATCTAAAACTTTTCTATCTCGAATATTCCCAGCTCTTTCCCCTTCAAAATAGCTAGCGAAATAGCCTATTTTCAAGTCTATTAGATTCTTCTTAGCGTCATAATTGAATGCTGCAGGGATGGTGCTTTTATCCTTTGTATCCAAGCCGTGGATGGCAGCTAATACAATCCCATTGTCTAAGGCTGAGCGTGACATAGGGCCGATTTTATCCATACTCCAACTTAAGGCCATGGCCCCATGACGACTTACCCGCCCGAAAGTAGGACGAAGACCGGTAACACCATTTCTCGTGGAGGGTGACACAATACTTCCCAAGGTCTCGGTGCCAATGGCAAAAGGTACTAATCCCGCAGATACGGCCGACCCAGAACCAGCGGAGGAACCACTGGCTCCTTGATTCAAGTTCCAAGGATTTTTGGTTACCCCACCATACCAAATATCGCCCATGGCCAAGGCTCCCAAGGTAAATTTACCTACAAGCACGGCGCCTGCTTCAGTCAGTTTTTCGACCAAGGTGGCTGTTTCGTCGATTTCCTGATCTTTGTAAGGCATGGCGCCCCATGTGGTTTTGGTACCCTTGACAGCCAGCAGATCTTTGATTCCATAGGGAATTCCGTGAAGTGGACCTCTGTATTTTCCTTGGGCCAGTTCAGCATCCATCGCTTTTGCCTGTGTAAGTGCTTCATCTTCCATCAAGGTAATCAAGCACTGTAAAGTATCTCCATACGTTTTGATCCGTTCTATATAGATGTTCGTTAGCCGCACGGAACTGATTTGGTTGTTTTTGATAAGCACGGATAATTCAGCTACGCTCAAGTAGGCGATGTCTTTTTCAGCCTGCGGGAGTTGTACCGAAGCAGGTAGGCCCCAGTTGTATGCTTCCTGTTGTTGATTTGGGATAAACCCATGTGGGAGTGGATTGAATCCTATACTTGGGCTTACACTGTTAGGAAGAGATTGCTTGCGCATTGCTTCAAAGCTTGCACGGTGACCTTGAAGGTTTTGAATCATGCTGTCCCGTTCGGCTGGTGAAAACTCTAATCCTGCCAAGGCTTCAGCACCCATGATGCTTTCATGGTTGATTTCTCCTGTTTGCCTTCCGATGATAAAACCTACGAACAGAAATCCTGCTGCTAAGAGAAAAATTCCAACCGTCGATCGTTTATTAGAATGCTTCATGTAGTTTTGTGTTTGGGTGAAAACCTATTTGACAACCTAAAAGTTATCCTTGAAAGATACCAAAAAGTAACGATGCAAGAAAATACGCTTACACCAACATTTCCCATGCCCATGCGAGGGCTGCTTTTACTTACAGGAATGTACAGCTTTGCCTGGTCAGCCTTCTTTCGGTATTTTGGAGAGGACTTATTGAGATGGCTATCCATGGAAGCCACTGCTCCTGATGGGCTAAGTGCACGAGTGTTTGGTACTGTGGGTATGTTGGTAGGCTTTGTAATTTTTCTATCAGCTTTTTACCCGATTAGTTGGCGCTATCTGATACTTGCTGGAATTGTGGGTAAGCTGGTCATGATTTCCTGGTTTATACTGGCATTTATACCTGCATTGGATTGGAATAAGCGAACTATTTTCCATGTAGTATTTTCAGAATTGCTGTGGTTGATTCCTTTGACGGTGATTTTATTACGGTCTCTAAAAGTTGCCAAATATATCGCAAGTTTGCCGGAGGAGTGATAATCGGGATTATGCTGAAATGTAGAGATTACATGTTCAAATTCCTGTTAAATAAAAACCTTTGGTTTTCAATCTTCAATGATGAGGAAAACGTATGGAGTATTGATTCACCTGTTAAAGATATCCACTAGGTTCATTTCTTAAAATTGTCTGAATCAGAATTTTCACGATTAAAAGATGCTCAGGATGAATAATTACGATAGTATTACATACAAAATAAATGGTTGTGCCATGAAAGTGCACAATACATTAGGCAATGGTTTTCAAGAAGTAATTTACCAACGATGCTTGGCCATTGAACTAGAAAGAGCAGGACTTGGCTTTGCCCGAGAATTAGAGCAAGATATTTTTTATGATGGTATTCATGTAGAGGTACTCGAAGAGCTGATTTTATTGTTGAAAATGACGTTGTTGTAGAACTTAAAGCGGTCATTAACTTGGAAGATGTACACTTAGCCCAAGCAAAAAACTATTTAGTCGCATACAATAAGCCTATTGGACTCTTAATCAATTTTGGTTCAACAAGTTTACAAATCAAAAAAGTGTTCAATAAGAAGTATCAACTGAATTCTGAAAATCCTAAAATCTAGTAAATCAAGATTCTGACAAATTATTACTTAGACGTACTCGCTTCACTCGCCAATTTGAGCATTGACCTACTATTCATACCCTCAAATTCGGTGAATGATATTCTGGATTTGGTACTAGCCAAATTGTGGGGCAATCATAATGACAAGTTTTTAGATGCTGTTTCTAAAAGTGGCGTTTTTGCGTGAAACAATAAGATGAACACAAAAAGAATCACCTTACAAAACAAAAAAAATGGCTGCTGGAAAGCAGCCATTTTTTTTGTGTTATTTCAGTATCAATTACAAGAGGATAATCAACAAAAGGATGATGATGATTGCACCTGTTGAAATATAGATTCCACCTCCAGCCATAGATTTTGCCTCTTTTTCCAGAGACTTCAATTCAGCTTTCACTGCTTTTTTCTCTGATCTTTCTAGGGAAGAAAAGTCCATTTCCTGAATCTCTGCTACGCGCTCTTCAATTTCTGAAAGTCTTGCAGTCTCTTCTGCTGTCAGTTCTTTAGGCTCTTTGGCCTTGAAAGGTGATGCCTCTACTGTTTGGCTGCCAAAAAACATCATCGTTCCAGCAGCAGCTAAGGTTAATACGTATTTTTTCATCTGGATTAAATTTATTTTAAACTACCAATCATGTCTTCGGGCTTCACCCATTCGTCAAACTGCTCATTTGTGAGCAATCCTAATGCCAAAGCTGCTTCTCTCAAGGATGTTCCTTCCTTGTGCGCTTTTTTGGCAATCGCAGCAGCATTTTCATAACCAATATGGGGGTTCAAAGCAGTAACCAACATGAGGGAATTTTCTAAATGCCTTTTGATAAATGCTGTATTGGGTTCAATACCAATCGCACAGTTTTCATTGAAAGATACACAAGCATCGCCAATTAATCTAGCAGATTGCAAGAAATTCGCAATCATCATAGGTTTGAATACATTCAATTCAAAATGACCATTTGATCCACCTACGGATATTGCCACGTCATTCCCCATAACCTGCGCAGCGACCATGGTAATCGCTTCCACCTGAGTAGGGTTGACTTTCCCTGGCATGATGGAAGATCCTGGCTCATTTTCAGGAATCAAAATCTCACCAATTCCGGAACGAGGCCCAGAAGATAGCATCCGGATATCGTTGGCAATCTTCATCAAGCTTACAGCCAATTGCTTCAAGGCACCATGGGATTCTACAATCGCATCATGTGCCGCTAAGGCCTCAAATTTGTTGGGAGCAGTGACCAAAGGTTGACCGGAGAACTCAGCTATTTTCTTGGCTACTAATTCTGCATACCCTTTCGGCGTATTCAATCCTGTACCAACAGCAGTTCCTCCCAAAGCCAATTCAGAAAGGTGTTCCAAGGTATTTTTCAAAGCTTTTAAGCCATGATTCAATTGGGCTACATAACCAGAAAATTCCTGTCCCAACGTCAATGGAGTAGCATCCATGAAGTGTGTTCGACCGATTTTTACCACATTCATGAAGGCTTCAGACTTTGCCTGTAGCGTATCTCTCAGCTTTTCCACACCAGGAATGGTAGTTTCTACCACCATTTTGTAAGCAGCAATGTGCATAGCGGTAGGAAAGGTGTCATTGGATGATTGGGATTTGTTTACGTCATCATTTGGATGAATAAGCTTTTTGGCGTCTTCTAAAGAACCTCCCAACAATACATGCGCACGGTAAGCAATGACTTCATTGGCATTCATATTGGATTGGGTACCCGAACCTGTCTGCCAAATCACCAATGGGAATTGGTCATCGTGCTGACCTGCTAAGATTTCATCACATACTTGTGCTATGATTGCTGCTTTATCCTGTGCCATCACTCCCAGTTCAGCATTGGTCAAGGCAGCGGATTTCTTTAATATAGCAAATGCTTTGATGATTTCCAGCGGCATGCGGTTACGTTCACCACCGATTTTAAAGTTATTGATAGAGCGCTGTGTCTGTGCTCCCCAGTACTTGTCAGCAGGTACCTCTACAGGCCCCATGGTATCTTTTTCGATTCGTATGCTCATGATATGTACAGATGTGTTTTTCAGATTGCTAAATTAATTCTCAAATGCTAGATTCCATACGAAATTCTGTTCAAAGGGATGCTTTTCTGCTAAGTTCCATAGTTACTTGCTTGGATCACTTGACTCATTGAGCAATTCATAGAATAAATTTTGGGAAATCCTGACCTTCCTCTTAAAGTGCGCCCAAGCAAACCAATAATTGAAAGCTCCAATCAAAAATATAGCCGTTGCCAGTTCAGGCTTTGGAATCAATGAGCTGAAAAGCCCACTTAAAGCCAAGCAGATCACAGACCAAAAAGCCAAAAAAAACACAGATCCCGGAAAAAGGGTATAGTCTAAAAATAGAATGATCCCTGTTTTAGTACTTTCAATTCTCCCTTTGATTAATGGAAGAAAACTATCTGCTTTTTTAATGATCAATGAAATGGAAAACCCATTTTCCTGGATTACCCCATTGAATTTGTAATCGTCTTCTTTCTGTATCTCCATATCCAAGTAATTGACATTTTTAGTGACTTTTTCCAGTCTATACAGTGCTTCTTCTTTGTCCAAAGAAGAAACCAAGGTCTCAGAAAAATTAGGAAACAGTTGCATGAGAAATAAACGCTTACACTACCACAAAGTTAAAAAAAGCCCAAACTTTTCTATTAGCACATTTCAATGTTTACTTTTAATGAATGAAATGCTGGACTTTTTAAATATGATTTAAGAAAAATGTCTGCTAGTCCCTAAAACCTTGGATATATATATTAGGTGCTTAACTAATTTAATGCGAAATACCAATTATATGAGAAAGGGAGTTTCCTTAATCTTTTTATTGTCGATACTCATGTATGCCTGTTCGTCAAATAAAACAGAGGATACAGTTCGTACAACTGTTTATCCTATGGAGATAAAAGTCGAAGCGAAGTTTTCAGACATTTTTGAAAAAATAAGTTATACCAGCCTTAAAATCCCTTATCACCTCAATATAACCAAAATTGATAAAGCGATTTTTACAGGAGATCATTATTTAATTGGTGATTATCTCGATGGGTTAAAAATATTTATCTTCAACCAACAAGGTGAACTTAAAGGACTAATCAACAATTATGGAGAAGGGCCTGGAGAGTATACAGCAATTTTGAACTTTGTCTTTGATTCAATAAACAATCAAATAGAAGTGCTAACCGTTGAGAGAATAATAAAGTTTGATCTTGAGGGAAATTTTTTGGAGGAATTCAAACTCCCAATAAAAATAGAGAATTTTATAGTTACAGGTCAAAATGAATATTTAGCGTTTATTCCCCCTTACATTTTTAATGAGTCATTGCCTAATGGTGGAAAAGACTTTGATTTATTCTCAATGGATCTCGAGGAAAAAAATATAGATCCCATTGTTCCAGATGTGTTTTCACAGAAAGCTTTTCATTTCATAGAAAAAGGCAACTTATTTGTTAACGGAAATGATTCTTATTTTTCAACTACTTCAGTAGATACCATTTACAAAATTGTAAATGCAAAATTGGAACAAAAAATTGTTCTTGATTTTGGGAAGTTCCAATTGAACCCTAAGGATTTTCATGGATTAAGTTCGCAACAAAAAGCCTTTAAACGCAATCAAGAAGAGTTTATTAACAAGACTTTTTGGCACTATCCACATCTTAGTACTGATGGCAATACGTTAATCACGACATATTTAAACAGGAAGGGATATAAATTAACCGTGGTTGAGTTAGACCAAGGAAAAGCATGGACTTCCCCTAGTTGGATCAATGATATCGATGGAGGATTGGAATGGTTCAATTCCCCATTTATTTTTGAAAATTCGATATTCTCTTTTATGTCCAATGAAGTAATTTTGGACCATTACAACAAAAAAAATTGGAATGGTTCCACTACTCATTTTACAGAATTGGCGGAAAATTTAAGTGATGAGCTGGTCGTGATAAAACATGAATTGAGAAAATAAATTTTCCAATTTTGTCAAATTACACAAACACAGCTCATCACTAAGTCATGTAGACCAGCTGTGATGGCCACGTGGAATTAGCCTTTCCTCCAACTTTGGCAATGCAAGTAAACTTCTACTAGCGAAACGGTAAAATTTGTTTAGAAAAGGTCTTATTTTAGGAAATTAAATCAACTGTATGCTCTAAACCCCCATTAATTAACAGCAATACAGGAAATCTCCACATTAACATCTTTCGGTAAGCGACTGACTTCTACGGTTTCTCTTGCGGGAGGATAGCTTTTGAAGTATTGACCGTAAGCTTCATTGATGGTGGCAAACTGGCCCATGTCTTTGATAAATATGGTGCATTTGACCACATGTTCAAATCCATAACCTGCTGCACGGAGTACCGCTTCCAAGTTTTTCATCACTGCGTGAGTTTCTTCCGTAATGTTTTCATTGATCAATTCACCTGTCTCAGCATCTAGGGGAATTTGACCTGATACATACAATGTGTTTCCTGCTTTTACTGCCTGACTATAAGGCCCTATGGGTGCCGGTGCCTCAGATGAATAGATAATTTCCTTAGACATAGTTTTGTATTTTTTCGCAAATTACATAATCATGGAATTCTCTTGCCTCGAATTCCCCTTTTTTTCCATCGAAATAGTGTATGTTTGGGGGTTTTATCAAACTTAAAACACACCTTTCCTGTTCAAGTATAGTCAATACTGAAATATGAGCACCACCGCATATCAATTTACAGAAGCATTTGCCCGCAGCATGGATGCGCAGGATCCTTTGAGCAATTACCGTTCAAACTTCCATTTTCCAAAAGTTGATGGGAAGGAGGCGATCTATTTTTGTGGGAATTCTCTCGGGTTGCAGCCAAAAACAACAGCGTCTTACATACAGCAAGAGCTTGAAAATTGGGCAGAAAAGGCAGTGGATGGGCACTTTCATGGAGAAGATGCTTGGTACCATATCCGCAAAAAGTCTAAGCCTGCGCTTGCGCATATTTTGGGAGCACAGGAGCATGAAGTAGTGGCTATGAATAATCTGAGCACTAATCTACATTTGTTGATGGTGTCCTTTTACAGGCCTACTGTTCAGAAATTTAAAATTATCACGGAAGCAGGTGCATTTCCTTCCGATATGTACATGTTGGAGACGCAGGTACGATTCCATGGTTTTGATCCTGATGAAGCCATTATTGAAATTGGACCAAGAGCAGGTGAGCATACGATTCGCACGGAAGATATTTTAAATGCCATTTATACGCATCAAGAAGAGCTTGCATTAGTGATGATGGCAGGTTTACAATACTATACTGGCCAGGTTTTTGACATGAAAGCCATTAGTCAAGCGTGTAAGCAAGTGGGAGTGCCCGTGGGATTTGACCTGGCACATGCTGCTGGAAACGTTCCTTTGCAGTTACACGATTGGGGAGTGGACTTTGCTACTTGGTGTTCGTATAAATATTTGAATTCTGGACCTGGAAATATTTCTGGAGTATTTGTTCACGAGCGCCATGCAGAAAATCCGACTCTACCACGTTTTGCCGGATGGTGGGGACACGATGAAGGAGAGCGATTTAAGATGGAGAAAGGCTTTAAGCCCATGTTTGGTGCCGATGGCTGGCAACTGGCAAACTCCAATGTACTGGCATTGGCAGCGCACCAGGCAAGTTTGGATATCTTCCATGAAGTTGGAATGTTAGAGTTGAGGAAAAAAAGTGAGCAACTGACAGGTTACTTAGAATTTTTGATTCAAGAAATCAGCGGTGATACAGGAGTATTGGAAATTATCACTCCATCATCGGCCCAAGAACGTGGCTGTCAATTATCTTTGTTGATTCATAAAGGAGGAAAAGCCGTCTTTGATGAGTTTTACAAACATGGTGTAGTCGGGGACTGGAGAAATCCGAATGTAATCCGGTTGGCTCCTACGCCACTGTACAACAGTTTCTTGGACGTGTACAGATTTGCCAAAATACTTGAACAATCCCTAAAGAAATTCGCTTAACTAAGGGGTTACAATCTCAAACCTATGAAAAAGAATCAAATCAGTATCCTTGGCTCCGGTCTTATCGGGTCATTGTTGAGTATATATCTAAAAAGACGGGGCTTGGATGTAGCGATGTACGAAAAGCGCGCAGACAACCGCAAAGGTCCTTATCGCGAGGAAGGCAGATCCATCAATATGGCACTGTCAGACAGGGGATGGAGAGCGTTAGAAAAAGCCGGTTTGAAGGAAAAAGTCACACCGTTGACTATACCTATGTACGGAAGAATGGTTCACGACGAACATGGGAAAACAACTTTTTTGCCTTATGGAAAGGAAAATCAAGCCATTTACTCCATATCAAGAGGTCGATTTAATCAGTTGTTGGTGGATGAAGCCGAAAAGGCTGGTGTACATGTTTTTTTCGACTCGAAGATAGAAGACGTCGATCTCAAAAATTTTCAGATTCAATTGAGTTCAACGTCTACAGGAGAAAAAGAAACTATACAATCGGAGGTAATCATTGGGTCAGATGGAGCCTATTCCAGTTTGAGGAATGCGATGCTAAAACAAATGCGTTTCGATTACAGACAGAAATATATCAGCCATGGGTACAAGGAGCTTAGCATCCCTCCAACTAAGGATGGAGAATTTGCCATGGAACCCAATGCCTTGCATATTTGGCCACGAGGCAATTTTATGCTGATTGCCTTGCCTAATCCCGATAAATCTTTCACCTGTACGCTTTTTCTCCCATTTGAAGGAGACAGAGTTTGTTTTGAAAATATCAATGATGAGCGAGATGTTGTCGGAGTATTTAAAACCTACTTTGATGACGCCTACGAATTGATGCCGGAATTGACCAAGGAATACTTAGCAAATCCCACATCTTCATTAATTAACATTGAATGTTTTCCTTGGATGCTAAAAAACGCACTCTTGATCGGAGACGCTTGTCATGCTATGGTGCCGTTTTACGGGCAAGGAATGAATAGTGGTTTTGAGGATTGCTTTGTGCTGGATGAGATTCTTGAAAAGTATGGGACAAATTCTTGGGAGCTGGTTTTTGCAAAATTTCAAAAAGTCCGAAAGCCAAATACTGATGCTATCTGTCAGTTGGCCATGGAAAATTTTGAAGAAATGAAAAACGACGTGGCAGATCCTAAGTTTATTTTACGCAAAAAAATCGAAGCAAAACTGCATCAGCTATATCCAAAGGATTGGATTCCTTTGTATACCATGGTTACCTTCTCCCATATACCTTACGCGGAAGCATATTATCAAGGTAAGTTACAACAGAAGATCATGGACCGGGTAATGGCTCATCCGCTGATCACCCAAAATTGGGATAAACTGGATTACGAGGATATTATTAACCAAATGGATAAAGCAAGGGCGGTTTAGAAATGCTATTGTAAGGATGAGGGAAGAAGGTTGAACCAAGTACCAAGTAGGGAATCGTCTAGAAAAAGCGAATCTTTTGACAAGTTCGAAGAAATGAAAAACTAGAACGTTAGAAAGTTTGCTAGTCTTATTTCTATCTTTTTTATCTATCCTCTAGTTGAGTTTAGACCTGGCAGGTTTTTGAAACCTGCCAGGTCTATCACCTCTGTCCACTGACTTCGACTCCGCCCAGCTACCGCTGTACTCACCGATAACCACTTATAGTCAGCTGCTCATTGTACATTGTTCACTTTTCACTGCTCACTGTCAACTGCTACTACTCCGTTTTCGTCCACTTAATAGTGCAACCAATCGCTTTGGTAGTGGTCAGGGCAATGGATTTACCTCCCATGATTGCGGACATGGCATCTTCTACATAGCGCTCCGTGACTGCACTAGCGTCTTGGTAGTTATTATCAATGGCACCGATGTATTTGACGATGAAATCATTTCCTTCTTTGTTGAGTAAATAGACGTGTGGCGTACGAGTACCTCCGTAAGTCTTGATCACTTCCTGTGATTTGTCATAGACATAGGGGAAGGGGAAGTTTTTTTCCTTTGCTCTTTCCTGCATTTTTTCAAAGCTGTCGCCAGGAGAGACTTTTTCATCGTTGGGGTTGATGGCAATTACTGGATAGCCCATTGCAGCATACTTGTTGTGTAGGTCTATCATGCGATCTTCATAAGCCACCACATATGGGCAGGTATTACAGGAGAAAATCACGATAGCACCTTTGATATCAGACATTCCCGCTAAAGAAACCATGCTTCCATCTACATTTTTTAAACTAAAATCACTGGCTTTGTCTCCAATTTTATAGCCTGCTTCTTGGGCTTGGATTTGAAAGATCACTGCTAATGCCAGTGTTAGTGAAAATAGAATACGTAACTGTTTCATAGGTTTTACTTGAGTTGTTGTATGATTGTTTTTAATTCTGACTCATCTACTTCTCCTTCATGGAAATATTTACTTCCATCAGATTTAATGAATAAAGTAGCAGGGATGGCGCCTGACCAGCTTGGATCGACTTTATCAATCCACTTGTTATAGTCCACGTCGTTAAGTAGGTATACAGGTGCTTGTACGTTTCTTCGTTCAATAAAGTTAGTTACTCGCTCTGGTTTCCTCCCGTCATCCATGGAGATAAAGATTAATTCAATGTCACTATTTTCTGCCTGAACCTTCTCGAAATAGGGCATCTCTTTTACACAAGGCGCACACCAAGTGGCCCAAAAGTTGAACACCCTGAGTTTAGAGCTTGATTCTCCCATCATTTTTTCAAAATCTTCGAAGGTGATAATCTCAAAATTAGTAGGATCCTGATTGGTGGGTTGAATCTTGAATCCATCTCCCCATACCCCGAAAACGAGGAAGAGTGAAAATAGTATTTTCATCGTTAAAATTGTATTTTTTGAATTAACATTTAGATAATATTCTAGCCATAGAAAGCATACTTCAAAAAGCTACCGACAGAATATGTAAGGTAATAGCGTTCCTCCAAATTTTATTCTTTTTCTGAAATCAAGAAGCAATTAAAAAATAATAACGTATGTAGCCGTAATAAGTTTGACCGCTCATAAAAAGGCCTTCAAATCGCTGAATTCGAAGGGTGAAAAAAGCAAGAAAAAATTATCCACATTTATCCACAGTTATCCACATAGAAAATTTTAGGAGGGTTAACTGCCTGTTAATCAAGTATTAATGTGGTTGAGCTTATGGGCTGTTTTGTGGATATCTTGCTGTAAATGAGATTTTTAAAATTTCAAAATTCTTTGCGCGAGTGGATAAACTGTCCAATCAAAATTTTATTTGTTTTCGCCATTTCTTGGATAAATCTAAAGTTTTTCATCCATAGAAATCAAGGTTTTTAAAATCAAATTTACTGCATTCACAAAGAACTCAGGTTGAATGTTTTCAAACGTATCGGTCACTTTGTGATAGTCTTCATGATCGTCTACGCCGAAATAAATAAACGGAACTCCTTTTCTATGAAAAGCAGCATGATCAGAGGAAAAAGTCCAGTCTTGCAACCCATCAAGTTCTTTGTTATCATGACCCATTTTTAGCTGAACAGGCTGATCTTTGGTGAATGGTTCAATAAGTGGTTTTAATTGAGGATACCTATTGGTTCCTACAGCCCATAATACATTGTCATCACTTCGGCTGACCATATCCATATTGATACAAAGGGCAACTTGTTCCATAGGGAATGGAAAATCTTGGACTAGAGCCTTAGAACCATGATGACCCATTTCCTCTGCATCCACTAAAGCAAATAACATGGAATGTTGAGGTCTATTGGTCGAAAAGTATTCAGCTAAGGCTAAAACTGCCGCAGTACCGGATGCATTGTCGTCAGCACCGAGGAATACTTGATCGTTGATTTTCCCTAAATGATCATAATGAGCCATTACTACGATGATTTTTTCACTCAAAGCACCTGGAATAAAACCTATGATATTGGCAGCACCCTCATAACTAGTCTGAACTCCTCCTCTAGAAGAAACAAAATCAAAAAACTGGGTATAGTCTTCGTATTGAGAGGTCAGTTGTAATTCTTTAAATCTGTCCCTTATGAATTCTCTGCTCATCAGACTTCCTTGGGATAAGGGTTTTCTCCCTTCCAGTGTTTCGGAGGCAAGGTATTTCAAATCCGCCAATAAGCGCTCTGAATCTACTTGTTGACTGTGTACCTCGCCACTCATAAAGAAAAGTACAAATGATAGATATCCGATTATTCTGTACATATGGTTTGTTTGTTTTATTCGTTATGTATATTCGTAAAATTACTGACAACTTCTAGTTCTGCATACTTCGCAATGAAATATCTTTTGATAAGTATTTTTCTTTTCGGTTACACTTGCCAAATTCATGCCCAAGGTACTATTCCTGATGAATTTTTTGCCGGGAAGTCCGTTGTACTTGTTTCCAATGCTCCACAGGCTCGTCCACTAGCAACATGGCAAGAATTGGCAGAAGCGCTACACCCTGCTTTGATGGATGCAGGAGGGGATCCTGTTGGGTACTATGAACTAGAACAATTGACGCTTTCAGAAGAGACCCAAGCAGGCTATGCAGCAGCATTTATAAAGCGCCAAATCAATACCGTAATCATTTTGACACGAAAAGCTAACGGGACTTTGCACCTACATATCGGTCCATTTAGTAATTCCAAACAAATCATACAATCATCTGTTCTGTGGGGCATAGATGCCATTAGCATGGATAATTTAGCCGAACAATTGAGTGCTTTTGGAAAATCTACTCGAAGTAAAAATTACCTGGTGCTAGATGTACCAGAATTTTTGGGAGGAGAGCAGGCGGTTGCTTCTTCTACTTCCAGAAGGTTTTTGGCCCGTAATCCTTTAAACTTAGATGTATTCAAATTGGGTGTTCGATTGGCAAGTGGGACTTCAGAAGCTGTACTATCTAATTTCCGATATGACTTGTTAGGTAAAAGCGAAGAGCGTATAGCAGCTGAGCAGGCAGAAGAACGAAATAGTCTGGAACAGATTTTTGAAGAATACTATCCGCATCAAGTTGCTTACCTAACAACGGCTAAAACAGATCAAGAGCTGATTGCTGATCGAGTGCAATTTCAATTGATCAGGGTCGAAGGTAGAGAGGCTGATTTATTGCAAAGTATGGGGTTACCTATCCAAGATCCGGAAAAAAACACCCGTATAGTGGTTAAATTCTACATTAGACTGATTGTAAGAGATGAGTTGTACATTGGACCTACTTGGGACGCGGATCCCAACTGGCGAATAGCATTGACCAATTTTCTTAAGAATCTAGCTCTTTAAAAATGAAAAAGCCCCTTAGTAGGGGCTTTACAGCTTTCATTGTGTATTAGGGTGACGAAACAACTTCAGCTTTTATTTATCAATAGCTCCTGTAACACGTTTCATGAATGCGTTCAAGGCTTCTTTTTTATCCTGACCTTCTTTGATCATTTGATTAACTTCCAAAGACCCATATAAGTTTGAAATAAGTTCACCAATTACCTCCAGTTCTTCATCCTTCAATGATGGACTATCGGCCAAGTGCTCCAATAACTCCAGTGTTTCGTGTACATAGTCTTCGTCATTGGATTCGACGAAGCCCAAAATATGCTTAATTAGTGGCAATCTCATCGACAAGGCTTTTAAGTACTTCTTCCTTATTGGTTTGGTTTTGATTGACCAATGTACCGTTTTTGAATGCAGCAAAGGTAGGCAGATTTGTAACCTGTGCTAGTTTTCTTGACTCAGGAAATTTTTCAGCGTCTACATATACAAATGTCACGTTGCTGTATTCTCCTGCCAAGCGCTTCATTTTCGGTTTCATGATTCGGCAAGCCCCACACCAAGTAGCTCCATATTGTACAATCACCTGCTCGTTTTCAGCAATTACTTGCTGCAATGTATCGTTTTCTAATTCTTGTAACATCTTCTAATTATTTAATGATGCAAAATTAACTGTTATGGAAAGGAAAAACCAATTGATAAAATCTATCCTTTATAGTTGGGCTTAAGAATAAATATCTGGATTCATAAATGGAATCAATGCCAAAATAACGGCAGGTGAGTAATAATCTTTACGATCTATCCGCTGTTGTGTAAGAATTCCTACGGCTCCATTCCCAGTTTTTGAACTTTCTCGGTTAAAGAATTGATCATCTGCATCTCCCAACTCCATTCCTCCTTTAACGAGTGCTACTATGGCTGGTGGAAGAAAGAAAGTAGCTGTTTTGGCTTTTCCAATTTTTCCTGTCTTGTCCAAAATAACTACCCAAGCAAAGGCCTGCATTTCCTCTCCCATCGTCTCAATGCCTCCCTCTATTCCTACCCAATAATCTGCTTCAGGAAAGACAGTTTTAGAATTTTTAGCACGGTTGAGAGCACCTTGGTAGGTCTCTTCATCCCCAATGGGTTGGTTGGATACACCTGAACCTACATTGAGACCTTCTATGAGAAATGCATCGTCAAAGGCTTGATGAAATGCGATGTCTGTGCAACTGATCTTGACGGGGTTTTTACTGCCTACAATGATTAAAAACTGCCGTTTATCTGATTGAATATTTTTCCGTTTGGGAAATGCCATGAGTATAGTGTACTAAAGGATAGTATGAGACATTGGTAGATTTACCTAAGTCATCCATCCAAGTTAAAATTAAGCCATATTTGTGAAGACTTGATTGACGTCGTCATCGTCTTCTAGCTTTTCTATCAATTTGTGAATATCTTCTTCTTGTTCTGGAGTTAGCTCTACTGTGGTTGCTGGAAACCACTGAAAGTCAGCATTGGTGATTTCTATGTTGCGGTCTTCCAAGGCTTTTTGCATTTTCCCGAAATCCTCAAACGCCGTGTAAACAAATATTTCTCCCTCATTTTCATCAATTTCATCCAGGCCGAAGTCAATTAGGTCTAGTTCCATTTCTTCCAGATCCATTGCTCCTTGCGCAAATCTAAATACTGCTTTTTTGTCAAACATAAAACTTACCGAACCAGATGTTCCCAAGGATCCATTTGATTTGGTAAAATAGCTTCGGATGTTGGCCACTGTTCGATTGATATTGTCGGTAGAAGTTTCGATAATCATCGCTATACCATAAGGCCCATAGCCTTCGTACACAATTTCTTCGTAATCCTTTTCATCCTTGTTGGAGGCGCGTTTGATGGCTGCTTCAATCCTATCTTTAGGCATGGCAGCTCCCTTGGCGTTTTGAATAACAGTCCTCAGCTTGGTATTATTGGCTGGATCCGGCCCGCCTGCTTTGACAGCCATGACAATTTCCTTTCCCAAGCGGGTAAAAACCTTGGACATTTTACTCCAACGTTTAAACTTTCGTTCTTTTCTGAATTCAAATGCTCTTCCCATCGTGTATATTTTTTTAAAAGCTCGGTAAAATTAAGAAATCTTTTATATTTGTTAAGGAATATCCGCAAATCTACACCTGTCAGTTAAAAAGGCATCATGGTCCAAGATATTCATTAGCTTATTTTTCTACCATTAAACCGTACCATGATGAGTACTGAACTCCTTCCGATTCCAAATATCAGTAAGCCAAGCCATCAACGTATTGTAATTGTGGGAGGTGGTTTTGCAGGATTAAAGTTGGCGCAAAAATTATCTCATACCGACTATCAAGTGGTGCTGTTGGATAAAAATAATTACCATATGTTTCAGCCTTTGCTTTATCAGGTCGCAACAGCCGCTCTGCCTCCAGATGCGGTTTCTTTTCCTCTCAGAAGGGCTTTTCATAAAACGCCCAATGTGGTTTTTAGAATGGCGGTGGTCGAAGAAATTAAAAAAGAAGAAAACCTTTTACTCACAAATCTTGGAACCTTGACCTATGACTATTTGATTTTAGCGCAGGGTGCCAGTACAAATTATTTTGGTAATCAGAATGTGCACAAATATTCAGCTCCGATGAAATCAACTTCGGAAGCATTGTACATTCGTAATAAAATTATCTCGAATTACGAGCGGGCAGTCAATATAGCCGATCCTGAGGAGCGCAAACCTATCATGAATGTGGTCATTGTGGGAGGTGGAGCTACCGGTGTGGAATTGGCGGGTTCTATCGCTGAATTAAGAAACAAGGTACTACCAAAGGATTACCCACAGCTTAGTTTTAAAAATATGCGGGTTATCTTGATAGAAGCGGGACCTTGTTTGTTAGCAGGGTTAAAGGAAAAATCCCGGGATAAAGCCTTGGAGTATTTACAAAAATTGGGTGTAGAAGTCATGTTGCATACTATGGTGACAGATTACGACGGGTTTACAGTTCAGTTGAAAGATAAACCTTGCATCCAAACGGTTACACTTTTATGGGCAGCGGGTATCAAAGCCAATTCATTGATCGGTATTTCTGAGGGGCAAAAAGCTCCAAATGGCCGTTTGTTAGTCAATGAGTTTAACTTACTCAAAGACATGAAAAACATTTATGTGGTAGGAGACCAATGTGTACAAATGAATGAAAAATACCCTAAAGGCCATCCACAAGTTGCTCAAGTAGCTATTCAGCAAGCGGCTAACCTTGCCTCCAATTTAAAAGGTGAGTTGAAGAGAAAATCTTGGAAACCGTTTCAATACAAAGACCTCGGGTCCATGGCCACTGTAGGCAAAAGTATGGCTGTGGTAGATTTGCCTTTTATAAGTTTCAGAGGATTTTTCGCTTGGTTTGTCTGGTTGTTTGTTCACTTGATGGCTATTTTGGGGGTTCGCAACAAACTTGAAATTTTACTGACTTGGGCATGGAAATACCTGTCCTTTGATCCAAGTTTACGATTGTTGATCCGACCACGGTATGTCAAGGAATTTAAGCGTAAATGGATGACTGAAGAGCCGGATTATGAAGTGTGATGATATTTACAATTCAACTGATCGAAAAACATACGAGCGTAAATATTTCAGCATTCTACGAAAAAGTCAGGCATAGATAAAAATTTAAGCTACTGTTTTTCAAACAAGTAGGTCAATAGTTGGGTTAATATTTTCCCCAATAATTTGGTACACCTTTTATTATGCGTGATTACATCCTTTCCCATCCATTGTATATTCCATTTGTTTTATTAAACATCTTCATTATATATCAGGTGATCAAATTGTATGTGTGCGAAGATAAGAGAAACGATGACGATGACGAGGGGGGCTCTTCTTTCAATGATGATCCCATTTTAGATCTTCCTCCTGGTGTAGGATTACCTACGAAGGAGCCTAGTTTGAAAGATTAAAAGGTTGTTGTATTAAATTTTTCTTTCTTGAATTTTAGAGGCAATAGGGATTTTTTGTAGTTTTCTTCCATAAAACTATCCTACATGCCATTCTACACCGACCAAATGAAGCGCTCCATCCACATCTCTGCGTATCCTCAGCGGATTGTTTCGCTTGTGCCATCGCAGACGGAGTTATTAGTGAACTTGGGTTTGGAAGATAGGTTGGTCGGGCTGACCAAGTTTTGTGTGCATCCCCAAGGGCTCAAAAAGCAAAAAACCATTATTGGAGGGACTAAGAATTTTCATTTCGACAAGATAGCTGCCCTTCAACCTGATTTGATAATTGGAAATAAAGAGGAGAATTATCAAGAGGGAATAGAATTTTTAGAAAAGAAGTATCCCGTTTGGATGAGTGATATCTACACCTTGGAGGATGCTTTGGAGATGATGAAGGGAATAGGAGAAATTACGGGAACAGTTGCTCAGGCTGATAATTTGATACATGAAATCTCTCAAGATATGGCTTCTCTTGCAGCACAAAACAAGGGTACAGCTGTGTATCTGATCTGGAAGGATCCGCTCATGGCAGCAGGACTACAAACATTTATCCATGATATGTTGGGTAGAACAGGATTTACCAATTTGGTACAGGAGCCTCGTTACCCTGAACTTTCCATGGAGGATTTAAAAAAGCTTTCCCCTGATTTTCTTCTGCTAAGTTCCGAACCTTTTCCCTTTAAGCAAAAACACATCGATGAATTTGCTGCTCAATTGCCGCAAACGCATGTACAGTTGGTGGATGGGGAAATGTTTTCTTGGTATGGGAGTAGGTTGAGGTGTTTTAAGGAGTATGTGAATAAATTCACGTAATGAGTGTTGAATTATATTCCTCATAATTTTTTTGAATTCCCATGTAGTTTAAATGAAAACGCTACCGACTGAAAAATTTCTATAATTTAGATATTCTTTTATAAAAAATTCGATTAACTTTTACGCTTAATTGCTAATTGATCGAATAATATATGAAGCAACATCGCCGTCATTTTCTCAAAAAACTAACTGCCACTAGTGCAATTGCTGCACTAAGCCCCATGGCACTGGAAGCATCCTCACAGGAAAAGTCATTATTAACCAGAAATTTTCCCAAGTCCACTACGGAACTCAAGACTATTCGTATTGGCTTGATTGGTGCAGGAGGCATGGGAGTAGAAGATACGCAGACAGCCCTGCAACACTCAACTGTAGAACTTGTAGCGGTATGCGATTTATATAAAGGTCGGTTGGATGCAGCTAAAAACCGTTGGGGAAGTCAGCTTTTTGTTACTCAAGATTACAAAGAATTACTGAAAAGAAAAGATGTAGATGCTGTGATTATCGCAACATCCGATCATTGGCATAAACAGATCAGTATAGATGCTTTACATGCTGGCAAGCATGTGTATTGTGAAAAACCAATGGTTCACTCGGTCAAAGAGGGTAAGGAAGTAATCGATGCTTGGAAAAAATCCGGAAAGGTGATGATTGTCGGTAGTCAAGGGGTATCTTCCTTAGGCAACGAAAAAGCCAAAGAATTGCTCGCACAAGGGGCCATTGGGGATATCGTCTATGCAGAAGGATTTTGGGCGCGCATGTCTCCCGAGGGTGCCTGGCAATATGCCTTACCCAAGGATGGAAATGAGCAGATGGTGGACTGGAAACGCTATATCTCCAACACCAACCAACTCCCATGGGATCCGATGCGTTTTTTCCGATGGAGAAATTACTTGGATTACGGCACAGGCATGTCAGGAGATTTGTTTGTCCACTTATTTTCTAGCTTACATTTTATTACTGACTCTTATGGACCCAACAAGATTTCAGCCATGGGTGGCCTGAGGTATTGGAAAGATGGCAGGGAAGTACCGGATGTATTATTGGGGAGTTTTGACTATCCCGACACACCACAGCATCCTGGGTTTAATCTATCCTTAAGATGTAACTTCGTCGATGGCACCTCAGGCACTACTTATCTGAGAATCGTTGGTACGAAAGGGTCCATGGATGTCAAATGGGAGGAAGTTGTTGTAAAAATGAATCAATCCCTCGCATCTGATGATCCTTATCTACAAGAACAGGCACGTTTGAGAGGAGAATCCCAAGCGCGTGCCTCCATATTACCCCCTAAAGAATTGGTGTACACAGCAGAAAGAAATTGGAAAGGGGCGCATTATGATCATTTTGGAAACTGGTTTGAAGCGATCAGAACAGGAGGTTCCGTTGCTGAAGACCCGGAGTTTGGCTTCCGTGCAGCTGCTCCGGCACTGCTCTGCAATGACAGTTATTTCCAAAACAAATTTATAACTTGGGATCCCGTAACTATGCAATTGATATGAATATGAAATGGAATAACTTATGGACGGCCCTCTTGGTTAGTGGCCTTTTGCTAGCTTGTGCATCTGAAAAGGAAGTAGAAACAGAAGCAATCGAAGAGGAAGTTATAGTCTTGGAAAATGCCTTGACCGAGGAAGAAAAGGAGGTAGGTTGGATGTTGTTATTTGATGGGGAAGATCCCTTTGGCTGGAGAGCCTTCAATGGGACGGAGTTTCCTGAAGGATGGACGGTGGAGGATGGAGCATTAAAAGCACTTGGCTTGGGAGGTGATATTGGTGGGGATATTGTATTTGGTCCGGTAGATTTTGATGAATTTGAGTTGGAGTTTACTTGGAAAATTGCTCCGGGTGGCAATAGTGGTGTATTTTATCATGTGGTAGAAGGGCCTGCATACAAAGCTCCATATGAGACAGGGCCTGAGTATCAGGTGATCGATCAGTTGGGTTTCCCTGAAAAGCTAGAAGACTGGCAGTCTTTGGCAGCGGATTATGGGATGTATCCACCGGATTTGGAAGGAGTAGTCAAAGAGGCTGGAGAATGGAATACTTCCAAAATTATTTATACTAAGAGTGGTGCAAGTTATTGGCTGAATGGAAAGCAGACAGTTTCCTTTGTGCCTGGATCAGAGGATTGGACTGCTCGAAGAAACAGTGGCAAATGGGATGCTTTTCCTGATTATGCCAACGTCACTAAGGGTTTGATCGCCTTACAAGATCATGGAAGTGAGGCGTGGTTTAAAAATATCAAGATTCGCCAATTATGATCAAGCAATTTTTCTTACTTGTACTTTTACTTTGCATTGCCAAAGTGACCTATGGACAAGATAGTTTTAATAGCCTCTTTAATGGTAAGGATTTGGAAGGATGGCAGGTTTTCGGAACTGAGCAATGGTATGTTGAAAATGGACTACTGATTTCCGAAAGTGGTCCGGACAAAGACTATGGTTATCTAGGTACGGTGCAACAGTTCAAGGATTTTGAATTGGAAGCTGAATTCAAGCAGGAGGCTGATGGGAATAGCGGTATTTTTATTCGATCTACTGTTGATGGCACGAAAGTTTCCGGTTGGCAGGTAGAGGTAGCCCCTCCTGGGCATGATACAGGAGGAATTTATGAGTCATACGGAAGAGGATGGTTAGTGAAACCAGCTCCAGAAAAAGATGCTGCTTTGCGTTATGGAGATTGGAATCACATGCGCATTGTTGTAAAGGGAGATCGGGTTGTGTCTTATTTGAATGGAGTTGAAATGGTGAATTACGCGGATGAGCAAATTGGAAAAGGTGAAGGAAGTATACTCTTGCAGATTCATGATGGAGGGGGGATTAAGATTTATTGGAGGAACATTCGTGTAAAAGAATTGTAAGAATTAAGCAGTAAAGTATTTTGATGGATACGCTGAATACGATTAATTGACCCGCATTACATCTGCTATGTTTATCCCCAATGTTAAGGTTATCGCCAATCATTGGGGATTTTTTTAAATTTTTCTCCTTGACTTTCAGCTTCTTTAACTGGGTTTCTAAATTATTTTGAGTTGGTATTTTGTGAATGCGAAAAAGAGTTGCACTTTTGCAATCCCAAACGGGGGTAAAGGATGAAAAGACAGGTACAAACTGTTTTTAAATTGGCATAAAGTAGGGAGGAATCGAAATAAAATTTTTTAAAATTTTGCTTTGGATTTAAAATATTCTTCTTACCTTTGCAATCCTGTTCGGGAAAACAGAAAAGATTTAAGAGTGCAAGATGAGTGGTGAAGGCTACTTACGAACTATCGAAAGTGATAGAGAAGTTCTTTGAAGTATTGGACGAATGAAAGAAATTTAAACAGCAAAAAACCTGAGATCTTATAGGAATAAAAATGACTATAGGAATATAAGTCGGAACTAACTTTACAATGGAGAGTTTGATCCTGGCTCAGGATGAACGCTAGCGGCAGGCCTAATACATGCAAGTCGAGCGGCAAGTCGAGTAGCAATACTTGACCTAGAGCGGCGCACGGGTGCGTTACGCGTATGCAACCTACCTTAGACTGGGGGATAGCCCGGAGAAATCCGGATTAATACCCCATAGTATTATTGAGTGGCATCACTTGATGATTAAAGATTTATCGGTTTAAGATGGGCATGCGTAGGATTAGCTAGTTGGTAAGGTAACGGCTTACCAAGGCTACGATCCTTAGGGGTTCTGAGAGGAAGGTCCCCCACACTGGCACTGAGATACGGGCCAGACTCCTACGGGAGGCAGCAGTAGGGAATATTGGGCAATGGTCGGAAGACTGACCCAGCCATGCCGCGTGCAGGAAGACGGCCCTCTGGGTTGTAAACTGCTTTTATCAGGGAAGAAAAAGGCCATGCGTGGCAAATTGCCGGTACCTGATGAATAAGCACCGGCTAACTCCGTGCCAGCAGCCGCGGTAATACGGAGGGTGCGAGCGTTGTCCGGATTTATTGGGTTTAAAGGGTGCGTAGGCGGCTGCTTAAGTCAGTGGTAAAAGGCACGGGCTCAACCCGATGTAAGCCATTGATACTGGGCAGCTTGAGTTCTCTGAGAGTACATGGAATTGATGGTGTAGCGGTGAAATGCATAGATACCATCAGGAACACCGATAGCGAAGGCATTGTACTTTGGAGCGACTGACGCTGATGCACGAAAGCGTGGGTAGCGAACAGGATTAGATACCCTGGTAGTCCACGCCGTAAACGATGATTACTCGCTGTTATTCTGTAATGGAGTAGCGGCTTAGCGAAAGCGTTAAGTAATCCACCTGGGGAGTACGCCGGCAACGGTGAAACTCAAAGGAATTGACGGGGTCCGCACAAGCGGTGGAGCATGTGGTTTAATTCGATGATACGCGAGGAACCTTACCTGGGCTAGAATGTGAAGGAATGATGTAGAGATATATCAGTCTGCAAAGACCTGAAACAAGGTGCTGCATGGCTGTCGTCAGCTCGTGCCGTGAGGTGTTGGGTTAAGTCCCGCAACGAGCGCAACCCCTATTGTTAGTTGCCAGCATGTTAAGATGGGGACTCTAACAAGACTGCCTGCGCAAGCAGAGAGGAAGGAGGGGACGACGTCAAGTCATCATGGCCCTTACGCCCAGGGCGACACACGTGCTACAATGGCGCATACAGCGGGTAGCTACCTGGCAACAGGATGCCAACCTCTAAAAGTGCGTCTCAGTTCGGATTGGGGTCTGCAACCCGACCCCATGAAGCTGGAATCGCTAGTAATCGCGCATCAGCCATGGCGCGGTGAATACGTTCCCGGACCTTGTACACACCGCCCGTCAAGCCATGGAAGTCGGGTAGACCTGAAGGCGGTAACCGCAAGGAGCCGTTAAGGGTAGAACCGGTAACTGGGGCTAAGTCGTAACAAGGTAGCCGTACCGGAAGGTGCGGCTGGAACACCTCCTTTCTGGAAGGGTTTCAGGTTTTGTTTAAAAGAGATTGAGTTCGTTCATACTTCACTTTTGAATCCGATGGGGTTCATAAGTTCTTTGACATGTTGAGTAGAGAATGCAATAGTAATAAGAGAGTTTATAGAGTTTGCAAAAGGGCTCTATAGATATAAGTAAGTGAATAAGGGCGCACGGGGGATGCCTAGGCTCTTGGAGGCGAAGAAGGACGTGCCAAGCTGCGAAAAGCTGCGGGGACCTGCAAGGGGGTTTGATCCGCAGATGTCCGAATGGGGCAACCCATCTCAATTTATTGGGATATATCGAAAGATAAGCGAACCTGCCGAACTGAAACATCTAAGTAGGCAGAGGAGGAGAAAACAACAGTGATTCCGTGAGTAGTGGCGAGCGAAAGCGGATTAGCCCAAACCGGAGTTGTTACGGCAACTTCGGGGTAATAGGACCTACATGAGGGATATGAATGAGACCGGAACGCACTGGGAAGTGTGGCCATAGGAGGTGAGAGCCCTGTACGGGAATCATGATTATTTTGGTGGGTATCCTGAGTAGGCCGGGACAGGAGAAATCCCGGTTGAATTATCCGGCACCATCCGGAAAGGCTAAATACTCCCAAGAGACCGATAGTGAACAAGTACCGTGAGGGAAAGGTGAAAAGTACCGTGAATAACGGGGTGAAATAGAACCTGAAACCGTGCGCTTACAAGCGGTCGGAGTCCTTTAGTGGGATGACGGCGTGCCTTTTGCATAATGAGCCTACGAGTTACTCCTCACTGGCGAGGTTAAGGATATAGATATCCGCAGCCGGAGCGAAAGCGAGTCTGAATAGGGCGTATAGTCAGTGGGGTAGACGCGAAACTTTGTGATCTACCCATGGCCAGGTTGAAGGTGTGGTAACACACACTGGAGGACCGAACCGATAAGCGTTGAAAAGCTTCCGGATGAGCTGTGGGTAGGGGTGAAAGGCCAATCAAACTGAGAAATAGCTCGTACTCCCCGAAATGTTTTTAGGAACAGCGTCGTGGAATGTATTGATGAGGTAGAGCTACCGATAGGACTAGGGGGAGTCACATCCTACCAAATCCTGACGAACTCCGAATGCATTGATACAGTAACGGCAGTGAGGGCTTGGGTGCTAAGGTCCGAGTCCGAGAGGAAAGAACCCAGACCTACCGCTAAGGTCCCAAAATCCACACTAAGTTGAACAAAGGTGGTCCAGCTGCTTAGACAGCCAGGAGGTTAGCTTGGAAGCAGCTATTCCTTTAAAGAGTGCGTAACAGCTCACTGGTCGAGCGGCAGGGCGTCGATAATAAACGGGCATCAAGTGTGGTACCGAAGCGTAGGATTATCCGCCACGAGCGGATGATGGTAGGGGAGCATTCCAACGGCGGCGAAGGTACATGGTAATGTGTGCTGGAGCTTTTGGAAAAGCAAATGTAGGCATAAGTAACGATAATGCGGGCGAGAAACCCGCACACCGATAGACCAAGGTTTCCTGATCAACGTTAATCGGATCAGGGTTAGTCGGGTCCTAAGGATAACCCGAGTGGGGATTCCGATGGCAAATGGGTTGATATTCCCATACTGTATATACAGGTGACGGAGTGACGGAGTGATGAAAGATCCGCGCGGTGACGGAATACCGCGTTAAAGCGAGTAGGTATTGGTTTTGTGTAAATGCGCAAGATTAGCCGAACGTGATAGTACCGGGAGTCTACGGACGACTGGATAGTGATCCTAAGTGCTTCCAAGAAAACTTCTAGCGTTAAGCGTATATGCACCCGTACCGCAAACCGACACAGGTGGTCAAGGAGAGAATCCTGAGGTGCTCGAGTGAGTCATGGCTAAGGAACTCGGCAAAATGGCCCTGTAACTTCGGGAGAAGGGGCGCCTACCCAAGTGATTGGGAGGCCGCAGTGAAAAGGCCCAGGCGACTGTTTAGCAAAAACACATGGCTTTGCGAACTCGAAAGAGTATGTATAAGGCCTGACACCTGCCCGGTGCCGGAAGGTTAAGAGGGGATGTTATCGCAAGAGAAGCATTGAATTGAAGCCCCGGTAAACGGCGGCCGTAACTATAACGGTCCTAAGGTAGCGAAATTCCTTGTCGGGTAAGTTCCGACCTGCACGAATGGTGTAACGATCTGGGCGCTGTCTCAGCCATGAGCTCGGTGAAATTGTAGTCACGGTGAAGATGCCGTGTACCCGCAACGGGACGGAAAGACCCCATGAACCTTTACTGCAGCTTAGCATTGGTATCGGGTAAACGATGTGTAGGATAGGCGGGAGACTGTGAATTGGCGTCGCCAGGCGTTGAGGAGTCGCTGTTGAAATACCGCCCTTTGTTTGCCTGGTATCTAATCCCGCGTAGCGGGAGACATTGCTTGGTGGGTAGTTTGACTGGGGTGGTCGCCTCCAAAAGGATAACGGAGGCTTCCAAAGGTTCCCTCAGCACGCTTGGTAACCGTGCGTGGAGTGCAATAGCATAAGGGAGCTTGACTGTGAGGCCTACAAGCCGAGCAGGGTGGAAACACGGGTATAGTGATCCGGCGGTACTGTATGGAAAGGCCGTCGCTCAAAGGATAAAAGGTACTCTGGGGATAACAGGCTGATCTCCCCCAAGAGCTCATATCGACGGGGAGGTTTGGCACCTCGATGTCGGCTCGTCACATCCTGGGGCTGGAGAAGGTCCCAAGGGTTGGGCTGTTCGCCCATTAAAGTGGCACGCGAGCTGGGTTCAGAACGTCGTGAGACAGTTCGGTCCCTATCTGTTGCGGGCGTGGGAAGTTTGAGGAGCTCTGACCTTAGTACGAGAGGACCGGGTTGGACTGACCGCTGGTGTACCGGTTGTGGTGCCAACTGCACTGCCGGGTAGCTACGTCGGGAAGGGATAAGCGCTGAAAGCATCTAAGTGCGAAACCCCCTCCAAGATGAGACTTCCAAACAGGGCCGTCAGAGACGATGACGTTGATAGGCTGCAGGTGTAAAGTCAGAGATGACATAGCCGAGCAGTACTAATTGCCCGAAAACTTACTTTCTCGAATGCTGTTGCATTCTCTGCGAAACATGATCAACCTAGAGGCTAGAGTCGAGAACCAAGAGTCAAGACCGGGTTACTCCAGAGAACAAAGATATTACAGATTGAAGACAGAAATACAGGATGGGTTAGTCTCATGTCTAGTGTCTTATGTCTCACATCTAAAGATTAGGCGGCCTAGCGCAGGGGTCCCACCTCTTCCCATCCCGAACAGAGAAGTTAAGCCCTGCAGCGCCGATGGTACTGGGGTTACACCCGGGAGAGTAGGTCGCCGCCACATTATTGAACCCTCAGATGAAAATCTGGGGGTTTTGTGTTTGTAGGCTGTTAGGATAGATTTTTAGGGATAGCAACTGATATATGCTGACGCGATATAAATGGATATATGCCTCCTACCTTTGGTAGGCAGGATCGGCGATATAAAGGGGCAGGAAGTAGAGGAGATAGTTTTTTGTGTATTACTTTACATCGTAGCGTGGCGTTCTTTGCGCTTTATCGTTGCGGCCCTTGCGTGAAACTTAGCGGCTTTGCGCCTTTGCGAGACACCCAAAGTTACGGTTTACTGATGTTAGAAAATTTTGAATGATGAACTGGTGGTTCACTGTTCAGTCCCCCTTTATCCTTTCACCTTTACCCTTTTTCCTACATCACTCAATCAACCATTTACTCAATTTACCAATCAACTTGAGAAATGGTTACACCCGGGAGAGGAGAGCCTGTCCCGAGGATCGGGATCGCCTCCACATTATTGAACCCTCAGATGAAAATCTGGGGGTTTTGTGTTTGTAGGCTGTTAGGATAGATTTTTAGGGATAGCAACTGATATATGCTTGCGCGATATAAATGGATATATGCCTCCTACCTTTGGTAGACAGGATCGGCGATATAAAAGGGCAGGAAGTAGAGGAGATTGTTTTTTGTGTATTACTTTACATCGTAGCGTAGCGTTCTTTGCGCTTTATCGTTGCGTCCGTTGCGTGAAACTTCGCGGCTTGGCGCCTTTGCGAGACACCCAAAGTTACGGTTTACTGATGTTAGGAAATGTCGAATGATGAACTGGTGGTTCACCGTTCACTCCCCCTTTATCCTTTCACCTTTACCCTTTCTCCTAAATCACTCAATCAACCATTTACTCAATTTACCAATAAACTTAACAAATGGTTACACCCGGGAGAGGAGAGCCTGTCCCGAGGATCGGGATCGCTGCCACATTATTGAACCCTCAGGAAAAATCTTGGGGGTTTTGTGTTTGTAGGCTGTTAGGATAGATTTTTAGGGATAGCAACTGATATATGCTGACGCGATATAAATGGATATATGCTGACGCGATATATTCGGGGGCAGCAAACAGAGGAGATAGTTTTTTGTGTATTACTTTACATGGTAGCGTGGCGTTCTTTGCGCTTTATCGTTGCGTCCGTTGCGTGAAACTATGCGGCTTGGCGCCTTTGCGAGACACCCAAAGTTACGGTTTTTCTGATGTTAGAAAATTTTGAATGATGAACTGGTGGTTCACTGTTCACTCTTCCTTTATCCTTTCACCTTTACCCTTTCTCCTAAATCACTTAATTAACCAATCACCAATCACCAATCACTCACTTTCTGTATATTTGCATACTTTAAAAAAAACAGCAAAGAAATATGTTACTCGTCAATACGATTAGAGAAAATTTTGAATTGGTGCTGGAAGGTTTGCATAAGCGTAATTTGGCTAATGCAGAGGCTACCTTGCATGAGGTGTTGGAACTGGATAAGAAAAGGAAAGAAACCCAAACAGAAAGAGACAGTCTTCAAGCCGAATCTAACGCAATCTCTAAACAAATCGGTCTATTGATGAGAGAGGGCAAAAAAGAAGAAGCAGAGCAAATCAAAACCCGTACAGGAGAGATCAAAGAACAGATTAAAGCACTGGAGGAATCCTATAATACCTATGAAGCGGATTTGAGGCAATTGCTTTATACCTTGCCTAATGTGCCGCATCACTCTGTACCAAAGGGTAAATCAGCTGACGATAATGAAATCGTACTGACTAACGGAGAAATTCCTGTCTTGCCAGCAAGTAAAAAACCGCATTGGGACCTTATTAAGGAATATGACATCATTGACTTTGACTTAGGAGTGAAAATTACCGGTGCTGGATTCCCTGTTTACAAAGGACGAGGGGCCCGACTGCAGCGTGCATTGATTAATTTCTTCCTAGATGAAGCCATGAAGGCAGGCTACATAGAGGTTCAGCCACCTATTTTAGTGAATGAAGATTCTGGTTATGGTACAGGACAACTTCCAGATAAGGAAGGACAGATGTACGAGGCTACTATGGATAAGTTGTACCTGATTCCTACTGCGGAAGTTCCAATTACCAATATCTACCGAGATGTAATCTTGGATGAGCGTGCATTCCCTATCAAAAATGTTGGCTATACACCTTGTTTTCGAAGAGAAGCTGGTAGCTGGGGAGCTCATGTAAGAGGTCTCAACAGACTGCATCAATTTGATAAAGTCGAGATTGTACAGATTGTTCATCCGGACAACTCTTACCAAGCACTGGAAGAAATGAGTGCCTATGTTCAGAGCTTATTACAAAAACTGGAATTACCATACCGAGTCCTTAGACTATGTGGTGGAGATATGGGCTTTACTTCTGCATTGACGTATGATATGGAAGTATTCTCAGCGGCTCAGGAGCGTTGGTTGGAAGTGAGTTCTGTCAGTAACTTCGAAAACTACCAAGCCAATCGCTTGAAATTGCGCTACAAAGGAGAAGATAAAAAAACGCAATTGGCGCATACCCTGAATGGAAGTGCCTTGGCATTACCTAGAATAGTGGCATCCATTCTAGAAAATAACCAAACGGAAGATGGTATCCGAATGCCACAAGTATTGGTTCCTTACTTGGGATTTGAGTGGATTTAATGATTTCAATCCAAAAAAATATAAATTTAAGAGGTTGTCCGTAAAAGGCAACCTCTATTTTTTTGTCAAGTAATCGTAAACCGTTTTTGCCATGATGCCCAAACCTTCTTTGTTAGGGTGAACGCCATCGGGCAATAAATCGCCTCTTCCTTGCAATGGTGTATAAAGATCGATCATTTCTAAGCTAGACTCTTCAATAATCTGCAGCAGGATTGGCCTCATTTCTTCCACCATCACAGACTCCCGGATTCCAAAATTATCCTCAGTAACCGGTACAGGAATGAGAATGATAATCCTTCCTGTTTCTGAAAGAGAGCCTTTGAATTCCTTTATGAGATCCAAGTAATCTTGTTTGAACTCATCTTTATACTGCCAATTTTGTGGTTTGGAGTCGTTTGTGCCAAGTTTTACCAATAAAATATCGGGTTGGAAGTCTTTGACCCGCTCCATTTCTGGCTCATTCCAATAAGGGAAATCTCCTTTTTTGAGCAGCGTCCGTCCACTGACTCCGAAATTTTGCACGAGATAGTTATCTCCAAGCATGACTTGTAATTGCATTGGATAGCTATCTTCATGCGTTTGTCCTGGACCTTGAGTGATGCTGTTTCCCACACTTGCGATTTTTATAGGTTGTTGAGCCATAAGCGTAGCACTAACTGAAAAGTAAATGAGTGCAAAGATGATTAGCGGTTTCATAGGTTTGGATTTGTCCTTCCAAACTACTTAAAATTTCTGTAAAACTTTCCAAGTCGAAAATATATTCTCCTTTCGGGCTAACATCAAATGGAAGAATACTGTGTATTTCTTGAGCAATCCCTTCTTGGTCTAAGAAAATGTTTTTGCGCAAATGTCATGGTAGTAAAGAACCACCATGGAAGTACAAAAAAGCTACCAAGATGGTTTTAGCTTGAAACGTCATTTTAATGATTAGTTGCTAAAAATAAGGATGATACATTCAAATCAGTTGTAGCTTTATGCATAAATTGATATTTTTAGAAGAAAAACTTTTATCTATTGGCTATGGTACGACTAGTTGTTTTGTCATGTTTAATTCTGTTTTTCTCTTGTGCTCAAAAGTCAGAGGAACAAGCAGGCCTAGACTCTCATCTAGAACTAATGGATTCCTTGCGTGTAGATCATTTAGGTGAAATGATGCTTTTGGATATTAGTCCCAATGGAAAGTATTTGTTGACGGCTGACTATCAAAAAAATCGCTATTATTTAGTGGATGAAGTGGGTTCAATCAAGCTAACTTATGATAAATCAGGAGACCAACCAGATTCGTTTGGGTTTGCTTATTCCGAAATGGCTTTTTGGGATGATGCATCTGTTTTTGTGATTGGTTCTAAAGGGTTGAAATGGTACAACCTAGAAGGGCAAGAGGTAAAATTTGCTCCTTTTAACCCTTCTTACCAATTAAAGGGCATTCTGCGCAACACTGGAGGAGGGCCCATGGTATTGGAAACAGCTGAAGGAAATAAAATCTTGTATCGGGGAGGTGCCAGTGCAGGTAAGCGAATTGAGCGTGGATATTATGAAAAAATCAGAGGTGGTGTATTGATCGACCCTGATGATTTTTCTTTAGAACATCTATTCCCTCTGGATAAGGAATCCCGTTTCTTTGATGGGAAACACTATGATGATGGAGATTTATATTCCCGATTGGCAATTGGTCCAGATTATATCTATGTAACCTATGATGCCAATCCTGTTTTATATGCCTATGCGAAAGAAGCGCCTTATTCACTTCAGTTTAAGAAGCCGTTGGTTTTGAAAGATGTACTGCTAAGTGAGGGAATGCCTGAGGAATTTTTGGACTATGATGTGTATTTGGATGCCTCAAAAGGTGGTTTGAGAAATTTGCAGACCGATGATCAATATATCTACTTGATGTATTTTGAAGGCATAAGTAAAGAGCGAGTGGCAGAATTGGATGCTATGTATGAAGTTGACGAGAACAAAGGGGATGCTGCATACGAACAAGAATTGGCTTCAAAGTTTAAACGACTCAAGGTGT
The DNA here is from genome assembly GCF_021596945.1 of Mongoliitalea daihaiensis. Lineage (NCBI taxonomy): Bacteria > Pseudomonadati > Bacteroidota > Cytophagia > Cytophagales > Cyclobacteriaceae > Mongoliitalea > Mongoliitalea daihaiensis. The sequence goes on from NZ_CP063779.1 coordinate 1,440,278, forward strand.
TTGATTTACAGGGCGAAGAGCTAGCAGATATCCTCTTACCATCGTATCTTGATAGCTATTGGGGTTTTATAGCAAGAGACGGGGTTCTATACTTCAATAAATCAGCTAACCTAGAAATGGAAGAAGACTTTTATACCTTGTACAAGTTGCGGTTAGTTCTATAATTTGGTTCTTACGAGCTTACGTCCTCCGCACACACCTGTGGTTCCTTTGCGGTTAAGTAGTGCCAGAACACAAGTGAACGCTCCAAACTCTTCAATTTTTTTTCCCTACTATCCTCCGAAAAAATTTCTTTTCATGTTCCCAGAAAAACGAGAACTGTCCAAATACAAATCCCCAAAGCAGCAATACTGCCTGATACAATGGTAGTACAAGAAGCAGGTAAAGGATTGTTTTCCATACACCACCTTTTTCCATGCTGATTCCTAGGAGATCAAAAATTGGTTGCTTGATGAATAATATGGTGAATCCTGTCAAGGCAAATACTAGCAATACTAACAGCACCTGCTTGATGCTATTCAGCTGCCATTTGCCTTGAAGTTTTTGGAGAAAATTCTGCTTGTTTGAAGAATCCATGCTAAGCTTATTTTTCTAGACGATAGACAGGGTAACGGTTATGTGCTTGTTCCTTCCAGGGAGAACGCTCATACACCCACCGGAGTTGGGCTGCGGCATTGTTTCGAAGGTTTTCATCGCTCTCTTTGGCTTCTTCCAAGACTTTTCTAAGAGATGGGTTTTCCTTCAAGAATTCTGCTGCCAAATCCTCAAAAACATACGCAGAATATCCTTCTTTGGATTGCAAAATGGTATCAAAGAAATTCCAGTTAAAAAAGGAATCTTCTGATTCAGGTTCAAGCACTTCCATGACGAATTTATTCCGCTCCTGATTCATGGGAATGATGATATCTCCAGCTCGGAATGAAATAGTCGCAATACTTTTACTGATGCTTGTATTGCTGTGCAGATAATGTCCTTCGAAGGGTCTCTGGGCAGTTTGAAAATCTTGAATATGGTATACCGTAACCTCTAGTGTGCTGTCTTTTTCCAGCGTATGTATGCTTACCCCATTTCTTTTCAGGTTTTCGATCACATGGTGCCAGCCTTGAGGGATAATATAAGCGGTCGGTTTGCTAATCTCCAATTTAGCCTCATAGGTTTCGAAAAACTTGACTTCCGTGCTGAATGGTTGATTGCGGTCGTAATATAAGCGCGGCAAACCTGAAACTTCCGAAGGTTTCTGTGCTGATTGATAGCCATGGAATGGAATCATTCGGTATTTGCTGCGATCCAAAGTGTGTTGAAATGCGAAGGTTTTTTGTGATTTAACAGCTGCTCTATCCTGTTGATAGGCTTTTACGATAGAGCTTCCATCCTCCCCCATCAGTTGGATAAATATCTTCAACAATTCATAGGTAGATGCTACTCGATCCTTGTATGGTTTCAACATGTGGGTCTCCGGCATAAAGGATGCTGTACCAAATAAAGAAGCATAGCCACTTGAGTATCTTCCTAAGTCTTTAAACTGACTCCAACCATCTTCTGGCTTTCCTCCGTAAGCATTGACATAAGGGATCATAGGATATCCGGCAACATCCATCCGCTTATATAGTTCAGGGTCTAGACGTTCGCGCAGATAATTTCCCATCGCTCCTCCTAATCTGTTGGACTCGGTAGAGATCAAGGTCATAACATGTTGATAGTCTGCTCCATTACTGACATGGGTATCAACAAATACCTGCGGACTTAACCACTGAAAGATTTGTTGGAATGATCTGCCATTACGGGTATCAGCTTTGATAAAGTCACGATTTAAGTCATAATTCCGTGCATTCCCACGAAAACCATGTTCCTCTGGACCATTTTGGTTGACTCTACTGAAGGAATTTCTGTTCAAATGCCCTCCGATATTATAGACTGGAATGATAGCCAATGCCAACTCCTCGGGATATGGAATTTTTCCTTCCAAAATATCTCTCAACAGCATCATGGAGGCATCGATTCCATCTGGTTCACCCGGATGAATGCCATTATTGATAAAAAGTATAGGGCGATTACTTTCGTGCCACTGTTTGGGATCAAATATGTGTGCTTTGTCTAATAGAATCACATGAAAAGGCAGCCCTGCATCCGAAATTCCCATTTCAACCATCTTTACCTCTTCAAAATCGGCGCTTAACTGCTTGAAATAGCTAATCACTTCGTGATATGGAGGGGTTTGTTTACCTTCTGTCTGTTCAAATAGCATTGGATATTTGGTCTGTGCTAGTAAGGAAAATCCAAAACTTAAACAAAGAAATAGGGTGAATGCAAGTCTTTTAGCCATCATAGGAAATTTAATACAAGAATAGGCCGAAAGGAGGAGAGATGCAAGAGAAATGAAGGGAGGAAAATAGAAGCAAGAAGCAAGAATCAAGAAGCAAGAGGCTCGCAGAATACACAGAAAGCGCGGAAAAATGAACAGATAAATCTTTTTGGGAGATTTATTCGTCTATATGTTGATTTTTCAACCTAAAACTATGGAAGTGGATGAAAAGGATACACCTGATTTTGATTATTTGTGGATTGTTCCATTTTTCTTCTGTTCAAGCCCAAAATTATATAGGAGATTTAACTCCTTTGATGAAATACGGGGCCTGGGAAGTTGGTTTTCATGGAGTTAACTTGGTATATTATATACCTACTAGTAGTCAGACATTATTAGAGTTAAAATCAGGCCTTGGGCCCGGCGCACAAATGAGAAGTGATGGTGTTTTTGATTATTCTTGGATATTACCTGAGCTCGCGGGGTTCATCTACGCCACCCAACGGTTTTACCTTAAAAGAGGTAATTTGGTAAGGCGTCATGTAAATTCATTTAATAATGCGGGAAATTATATAGGGGTTCGCGGCATTTATTCTCATCCACTGATCAACTATAAGGATTTCGGTATGGAGCCATGCGCTATGTTTAATATTCATTATGGCATACACCGTTCTTCTGGCAATGGAAAAGGAGCTTTTACCCTACATGGGGGAATGGGTTACGGTTATTCCTTAGAGAAAAAATCTGGTGGGACTTATCCAGCAGTAGGATTTACAATGCAATGGAAGTTAAAAGGTCGTTTGGATAAGAGTTAAGGTGAAATTTGGTCCAATAGGCATCTCCTTTCCAATAATAAGGCCTCACAGAAACCGAGGATTTAGCAGATGGGACACAGATCAATTTTTTTAGATTGAATCGCTGGATGTACTGAAACAACTATACCCTAAAGTTGAGCATCTCTAGTTTTCAAATTTACACTCGCTAATCTCCTCATGACTGAATCAACTAATTGATTCACGAAGTGTCATGGAAGGTTTAGACCTGGCAGGTTTTAAAAACCTGTCAGGTCTTTCAACCCTATCACCAACCACCAATCACTAAAAAAGGCAGCCTTTTGAGCTGCCTGAAGATATTATCTGACTCTTTCGAGCTGACTGAAGTAGAAGTTGCCTTCTATTGTTGCATTTTCATCGGAGTCGGAACCGTGCACGGCATTTGCTTCGATAGAAGTAGCAAAGATTTTACGGATGGTGCCTTCTGCAGCATTTGCAGGATTGGTAGCACCGATCAAGGTACGGAAATCTTCTACTGCGTTTTCTTTTTCCAAGATTGCGGCGATAATAGGTCCTGAAGACATATACTTGCAAAGATCAGTGTAAAAAGGTCTTTCTTTATGCACCTCATAAAATTTGCCAGCTAATTCAGGAGTTAGCTGTGTTGCTTTCATTGCTACAATTTTGAAGCCTGCCTCTTCAATCATTTTCAATATTGCACCTGAGTTGCCTGCACCAAATGCATCAGGCTTAATCATTGTGAAAGTTCTGTTACCTGCCATTTTCTTTTAAATTAAGATGGATTTAAATTCGGGTGCAAAAATACCTTATTTCGGGAGAAAGTCACATAAAACCTTTAAATATTCCGTTATCTAATTATGAATAAGCCGCTTAGCCTCATTGGGAAAATTCAAAAATATTCCTCACCTTTGCAGACCGTGTTAGCTATATGCTATCCGACAAAAGCAATAAAATGCAAGAATTAGAGTCATTAAGAAACCTATTAGCCTCTCCTCAAACAGTAGTCATTACCACTCATCATAAGCCTGATGCGGATGCTTTGGGTTCAAGTTTGGGATTGGCTAATTATCTCAAGAAAAAGGGACACGATGTCACTGTGGTCACGCCATCGGATTATCCGACTTTTCTCCATTGGATGAAAGGTAATGAGGATGTGCTCAATTTTGAAAATGAGAAACAGGCTGTAGTAGCGAAGGAAAAGGTAAAAAAGGCCACTTTATTGATTGGCTTAGATTTTTCGTGTCCAAAGCGGATGCAGGATTTCATGCCTTTTTTTATAGAAAGTAAAGCTTTTAAAGTTAATATAGACCACCACCAAGACCCCAAAGATTTTGTGGATTTCCGCTATTGGAGTACACAAGCAGCGGCCACCTGTGAGCTGATTTTTGAAGTGATTTGTCAACTTGGGGACAAAGACCTCATTGATAAGGATATTGCAGACTGCTTGTATGCTGGAATTATGACTGATACCGGTGGGTTTAGGCACCCAAATACGACTAAAAATGTTCATTTGATCACTGCTGATCTTATTGAATTGGGCGCAGACAATACACGAATATCCAGATTAATTTATGATAATAACTCAGTCAATCGGCTCAAGTTTATTGGCTTTGCCATCAGTAGAAGGCTAGTTATTTTACAAGATTTAAAAACTGCCTATTTCGCAATTAGCAAAAAGGACCTTAGAAAATACAATTCTCAAACTGGCGATACAGAAGGATTGGTGAATTATGCACTTTCGTTGGACGGTATCAAGGTAGCAGCCCTCTTTACTGAGCGAGAAGATGGCATAAAAATATCATTCAGATCGGTGGAGGAAGTAGCGGTCAACAAATTTGCAGCAGAGCACTTCGATGGGGGTGGACATAAGAATGCCTCCGGAGGTAAATCAGCCCTTCCGCTCAAAGAAACAACAGATAAATTCGAACAATTAATACAAGAAAATCAACACACCCTTTTCAATCAATTAGAACTCATCCATGAAAAAAATTAAGAGTACCCTTTTATTAGCTGTTATTTTGACAGCTTCTTTTGGTTTGATATCATGCAAGAAAACCAAAACAACTTCTGACGGAATTGAGTATACCTACATCAAAGAAGGTAAGCAGTCTCCCAAAAACGGCGAATTTATTCTGTACAATCTAATTGTTTCTACAGAAAAGGATTCGGTGTTCATTTCTACTTATGAGCAGGAAATGCCAGGCTATTTGCAGTACAACGATTCTATTCCAAGAGAATCAGGTATGGATGAAATCTTCTTGAATTTGAAAAAAGCAGATAGTATCTACATCGAAACTACGGCACAAAAAGTGTTCAGAGATAATATCCCATTTTTCTTGACTACAGATCAAAAAGTCAAAATTCAGATTGGTGTCATTGATGTACTGGATCAAGAGGGAGTAGAGGCTTACTTTTTAGCCTTACAGGATGCTCAAGTGAAAAAAATGGCTGAAAGTTCCGCAAAGCAATTGGAAGTAGATGTTCAGTTAATTGAAGAGTACTTAGCTGAAAAAAATATTCAGGCGACCAAGACAGAATCGGGTCTCTTTTACGTCCTAGAGAAAGAAGGTACAGGCCCAGCAATTGATTCAGGAGATTTAGCCTTTGTTCATTATGCAGGATACCTGTTGGATGGTACGCTATTTGATACAAGTATCAAAGAAGTTGCTCAGGCGAATGGCTCTTTCAGTGAGCAAAGAGATGCTGTAGGCGGATACGCTCCATTTGATGTTATGGTAGGTCAAGGAAGAGTAATTCCAGGATGGGATGAGGGTTTGGCTTTGTTGAAAAAAGGCGATAAGGCGAAGTTATTCATTCCTTCTCCACTGGCATATGGTGAAAGAGCAGCAGGTGGAGCGATAGGACCAAACTCTATCTTGATTTTCGACGTAGAAATCACAGATGTACAAAAATAATTTATGAAAAAGTTTAGCTTAGGGATTCTTTTACTTACACTCTTTTTTTCTGCGTGTATTTCTGATTCTGAAAACACGTCAAGTAGATTCGAGAAAGAACTTGATAGGATAGAGGAGTTTCTAAGAACGAACGATATTCCTTCGGTCAAAGAACTTTCAAATCCCGATCAGGGAATTTACATGTTCTGGCAGGAACTATCTAACTCTGGCTTGCAAACCATCGAAGGAGACTCTGCTTTCGTAGACTATACAGGCCGTCTTTTGGATAAATCAGTCTTTGATACTTCTATTGAACAGGTGGCTAGGGATAACAATAGGTTTAATCCGAACAGAACGTACGAGCCTTTGGCAGTATGGATGGGTTTTAGGAGGGTAATTCCAGGTTTTGAGTTTGCTATCTCTCAAATGGAAGAAGGTGACAAGGCAACGATTATCTTTCCTTCTATCTTTGGATATGGAGATGATCCAAGAGCAGGAGAATTAAGAAATGAGCCATTGATCTTTGAAATTCATTTGATTGAGGTGAGGGGGAATAGAGAAAACGACGATATATGATCAGAAAATCAACATTTTTGGGATTAGCTTTCCTTGTAATCATCAGTTTTGCTTGTGAAACCCCTAACCCTTTTGGTCCAGTATATGATGTGGAAGGTAACTTGGCAAGGGACCGTGCATTGATAGATCAGTACTTAGAGACTGCACCGATTGATAGCTTGTATCGTATTCATGATGCCAATGGAGTCATCATCATCGTTCAGAAAGACGGAACAGGTGCTTTTCCGGTGGATAGAAATCTAGTGTACATGAATTATACAGGGATGCTATTGGACGGCACTGTGTTTGACACCAATCAACAAGATGTAGCAATTGCCAATAACATTTTTGATGAAAACCGAACCTACAGAATCTTTGATTTTACAATAGGTCAACGCGATGCTATTGAGGGTTTTAGTATTGCTTTTAGAAGAATGAGAAGTGGTACGAAGGCGGTAATTATTATTCCTTCTCCATGGGCATATCGGGATAATGAAAATCTGGAAAGAATTCCACCCAATTCAATTTTAAAATTTGAGGTTGATTTCCTAGGAATGGATTAAACTTAAGCCGGCTAATTAGCCGGTTTTTTTATCCCTGTCGGAATTAATGCTGGCACCTGACGCTTATATGTCAGGTAATCATTGCCAAATACCTGAATTAATTTTTTCTCTTCGAAATGTATTCCTATTGGCAGATAGAGCATAAGCATAATCATATGAATCAACGAACCCAAAGTGGGGGAAAACAGGAAGTATCCGATAAAAATCAAGACCAATCCAGCATAAATAGGATGCCGGATAACCCCATGAATCCCTGATTGGATCAAGGTATCTTTCTGCTCGAGGTCGTCGTGTGGAGTAAGTCCTGCAAATCGCTTACCACTAAAATTTTTGAAGGATTTTACTAGAATGATTGTTCCAAAAGCCGCTAGCATGTACCCAATGTAAGTAAGTATATCACTCGTTTGCAAAAGCATTATAGGCTTCAATGTTCCTGCATAAATGAAAATACCTAAAAATAAGGCTCCAGAAATGATGCTATAGGATAATCGATTCCATAAATACGCCTTTTTTACCAAAGCTTTTATTTTTCTTTTTATATTCAAGCTTGCAAACAGCGTGTGATGCGTATAGAAAATTATCCACAACATAATCAGGTATAGGTATGAACCATCCATAGAGCGTATGATTTTAGCTAATAAACACACAAAGTAGAGAGAAAGTCGCAATCAAATCCAATAACCGAATATTTTTTACCCAAACCCAGTATGAAAATAGGCATTATTAGAGAAGGAAAAATTCCCCCAGATAAAAGAGTTCCACTGACCCCTAAGCAAATAGCGGCCTTACAACAGAGCTTTGTAGGAAAACTTTCCTTTGAGGTGGAAAGCAGTTCTATCAGGTGTTATCATGATCAAGAGTATGTGGATGCCGGTGTTGCAGTGGTAGACGATATTAGTTCCTGTGACTTGCTGATGGGGATTAAAGAAGTGCCTGTTCCACAATTGATCTCCAATAAGCGATATATTTTTTTTTCGCATACCATCAAAAAGCAGGCATCCAACCGGAAGCTCCTTCAAGCAATACTAGAAAAAGGGATTAGTTTGATGGACTATGAGATTTTGGTAGATGATCAAGGAAACCGTACCGTTGCTTTTGGCAAATGGGCTGGAATTGTTGGAGCTTACAATGGTTTATGGACCTACGGAAAAAAATCAGGACTCTATGATCTAAAACGTGCGTTTGAGTGCTTTGATGTACAAGAATTGCACGAAGAGCTCAAAAAGGTACAACTTCCACCAATTAAAATAGTGGTGACTGGTTCAGGGAAAGTAGGTCAAGGAGTAGTGCAAATTTTGGAGCAGATCGGCCTAAGAAAAGTTTCTACTTCTGATTTTCTCCATACCTATTTCGATGAAGCAGTTTATACAGTTTTAGGAACAGCGGATTATAACCGAAGAAAAACAGATGGAGGATTCGACAGACAAGAGTTTTATGCTCGGCCAGAAATTTATGAAAGTCATTTTTTAAAATATGCTGAGGTGAGTGATATCTTTATAGCTGCTGCCTATTGGGATAGGCGGGCACCTCGACTATTCGAACTAAAGGACATTCAATCTGAAGATTTTAACATTTCAGTCATAGCAGACATCACCTGCGATGTGGATGGGAGTGTTCCCACTACTGTTCATCCAAGCAGCATGGCAGACCCCGTGTATGATATAGATAGGGCTACGTTGGCAGAGATTCCCGCGTTTGGTAAGCAGACAAGTATATCCGTTATGGCCATAGATAATTTACCTACAGAATTACCAAGAGATGCCTCCGAGGATTTTGGGAATCAACTCATCCGTCATGTTATTCCTGAGCTGTTCAAGTCTCCGTCAAAAGTGCTTGACAAAGCTAGTATAACAAAAGAGGGTGACTTGACGATTGAGTACATTTATTTAAAAGATTTTGTAGAAGGAAATGAATAATAAAATTATGAAAAACCTAAACCGATATATAGAGCAAACGGTCTTACGCGCCACACTCGTAGATGCAGACATTGAACAATTGGTAGCCGAAGCAAAAAAACATGCGTTTGTAGGAATCTGTGTTCCTCCTTTTTGGGTGAAAAAAGCTAAAAGGGAAATTGGAGATGCGCCTATCCAATTAGTAACCGTAGTTGGATTTCCTTTAGGCTATAATATGACTGAAACCAAGGTTTTCGAAACAGAGCTTGCTATTAAAAATGGAGCAGATGAGATCGACATTGTGTGGTCATTAACGGCCTTCAAAGCTGGGATGAATTGGCCAAAAATTGAATTGGCTAAAGTTGCCCAGCTTTGTCATGAACATGAACGGATTTTGAAAGTGATTATTGAAACGGCCTATTTGAGTGATGAGGAAATTATTCAAGCATGTAAAATTTGTGCGGAAGCTGGTGTTGACTTTGTCAAGACCTCTACAGGTTTTGCACCGGAAGGGGCTAAGGAAAAGTATATTAAGCTGATGAGAGAAAATCTCCCAAGCAATGTTGGGATCAAGGCTAGCGGCGGTATCAAAACCTATGAACAAGCAGTAAAATTAATTCAGGCAGGTGCGGATAGAATAGGGACGAGTTCAGGAGTACAGCTTATGGAAGCTGCACAACTGGAATAGAAGATTCAGATGTATTTTGCATCACCTGCTCTTCTTTGGGTGTATACCAACCCATATTGGTCACGCTTTCATCTTGGTTAAAATAAATCAATAAAAAAGGGATGATAAAAAAGGTAAATAGAATGTAAGCAAATCCAATGAATCGCGTCTTTACAGATTCCGTGCCTATGTAAGTTGAAATACGTACCGGAATATTGCGTAAGGGAGTAAAGGGTAAGAATATCAATGCTCCAATAATGTTGAATAAAAAGTGCATCATTGCCAATGCAATAGCGGCCTCGTTTTTATAGAGTGCTGCAATTGCTGCAGTGATGGTGGTTCCTATATTTGCTCCAATGATAAAAGGGAATGCCTTTAACAGCGACACTTTTCTATTGGCTACTGCCGGCACGATCAAAGAGGTGGTAACTGTGCTTGACTGTACCGCAGCAGTGAAGAAAACACCGTAAAAGAAAGCCCAGAAAGGTTGCTTAAAGATAAACTTGCTTACCTTATTGTAGTTTGTTGAAATATAAGATTTGAATACAGTGTCGGAGAGAAATTTGATAGCAATGAAAACCAAAACTACGCTGAACAAAAGGGTAAACACTGGAGATCCTATCAATTCTGATAGCCACAAGGACAGTGGGCGTGTAAATACCACATTGTAAGCGTAATCAGATGCGTATTTTGTGTTGTTTTCAAATAAAGCATGTGTCAGAAATGATGCTGCCGAACTTAGAAAGCCAAAATATACTTCTAATGGGAAAAGAATTAAGACAGTCAAAATATTGAAAACATCATGAAGCACACCTGCTGAAAGAGCCTTTTTAAATTCATTCTTTTTCATAATGTATGAAAAAGCAACCAAGGTACTAGTGATAGTTGTTCCTATGTTTGCACCCATTACCATGGGCACTGCCTGTTGTAAACTAATGCTTCCCGAGGCTACTACTGCTACAATCATGGCAGTGACGGTGGAGCTGCTTTGGACCATAGCTGTTATCAGCAAGCCCACAAAAAGACCAACAAAAGGATTATTGGTAGCTTGAAAAATTTCATTCGCTAAGTCAGAATTTAACTTAGTCATGGAAACAGAAAGCATATCGATCGAAAAAATAAAAAGCAATAAGCCTAAAAATAGGATACCTATTTTAAAAACTTTACTTCGTACAGATTCTGTTCCGACTGAATGGGACATGTATGTGGTAGGCGCCTTCGCCTCAAGGATGTGTAAATTGAACGCAAAATAAATACCTATGGATTTAACAGGCGGACTTTTCATGTGAAGATTTTGTTAACATTAGCGTAGGTACGCCCACTGTATTGGCCAAATTCTTTAGAATGAAAGGCTAAATCTTTGATTTTGACCGATTAGAATTCATGGGTTAAACTTTGATTGGAACTGGTCTAGAAAAAGATTATGCATTACTTAACAATAAATTAATATGCCTACCAAAGAATCTTCGCTAACTTTGCGTCGAAGTGTACCTTCTTAAGCTCAATAATGGCCAAGAAAATCGATCAAAACATTAATCAGGATGCATTATCTAAAGTGTCCTACTCACTTTTTGATTTTACCAAGCGGGAAAAGACTTTCCTCATTGTTATCTGTATTCTTGTATCTTTTGCAGGAATCATCACCCAAAATACATATGTTGCCATGTGGTTTGGATTTGCCTTAGCGGCTTATTCAGCGATTGCAAATGATAGTATTCAAACTATTGGGACGTTTATAGCTTCCAATCAGCAGCGTAAATGGTATTGGTTGTGGTTGTTTATGGGATTGATTTTTGTAGCCACCGTTACGTATAGTTGGATAGTATTTGACGGAGATGTGTCGTATCAGCGTTTGCAAGTTCCGGGATTGGACAAAGCACCTGAAAGCTTTGTGTTTTTGCAATTAGCAGCGCCAATTGTGCTCTTAGTCATGACGCGTATGCGTATGCCTGTCTCTACCACTTTCTTACTTTTAAATGTATTTACATACAAAGGTGGAACCATCATCGATGTGATGAAAAAAAGCTTTTTGGGATACCTCTTGGCTTTTGGCATTGCTATCATTGTTTGGTTTATCGTAGAACGATTCGTAAAGAGCTTTCTAAAGGGTGAAGCCAAACCCTTTTGGTACATCCTTCAATGGTTTACTTCTGGTATTTTGTGGTCTGTATGGATCATGCAGGATGCAGCTAATATTGCGGTTTTTTTACCAAGGCAATTGAATATCTATGAGTTTATTGGCTATGCTGGATTTATTTTCATTGGGCTAGGATTCTTATTTTACATGAAGGGGGATAGAATTCAGTCTATTGTCAATGAAAAAACTAGAGTTACAGATGTCCGGGCTGCTACCTTAGTAGATTTCGTATATGCTATTATCTTATTCTACTTCAAGATGGCAAGCAATATCCCGATGAGTACCACTTGGGTGTTTATAGGTTTGTTGGGTGGTAGAGAGTTAGCCATTGCTTATGCCAAATCTCCCAAGTTGAAAAAAAGGAAAGCGAGAATCTTCAGAGCGTATACCTTAGCTAGAAAAGATATTTTAAAGGCTTCTCTTGGATTGTTGGTATCGTTAATCCTGACACTGATCATCAACGAAGGAGTACGTAAAGAATTTATAGATTTGTTCAGATTTTAAATAAATCATCATCAAAAGGCTCTTATATTGACGGGAGCCTTTTCTATTTTTGGGTATGGAATATCAGAGTGATGAGTTTTATATGAATGAAGCTCTCAAGCAAGCAAAGATTGCTTTTGAGGAAGGAGAGATACCCGTCGGTGCTGTAATTGTATGCAGAAACAAGATCATTGCACGCGCCTACAATCAAACTGAGAAGTTAACTGATGTCACTGCCCATGCGGAGGTGTTAGCCATTACAGCGGCCTCCAATGCTTTAGGAGCAAAATACCTTACCGAGTGTAGGTTGTTTGTTACATTAGAGCCTTGTGTCATGTGTGGAGGGGCGCTTTTTTGGTCACAAATTGGTGAAATTAACTTTGCGGCAACTGACCCTAAACGGGGATATTCTCAACTAGAAAAATCCATTTTGCATCCCAAGACAAAGGTAAATTCAGGGATCTTAGCCCAAGAGTCTAAAGATTTATTGGACACTTTTTTCAAAAACTTACGGAAGTAAGCGCTTCTGATTTTTGATAAGCCAAAAATAGTAAAAGAAATGCCGGCTAAACCGGCCATTCCTCTAAGCGATAAGCACTGTCCCAAAACATCCATTCCAAGCGACTAGCCATTTCAAAGGCATTGTACATGTCTTCTTGGGTTTTTGAGCCTACTTCTGATGCCAATTCGTCTGTAATATCAATAGCCTTGTGTACAGATGCTGCAAATTCTTCACCAGCATACGTATCAATCCAATTTTTGTAAGGGTTATTTTCAATCTCGTATTGTTGATGATAAATATGATCCCCCACTTTTTTATATATCCAGAAACAAGGAAGTATAGCGGCGACTGCTACTGCTACATCCGCATACTTTGCCTCTTTTAGTAAGTAATTGGTGTAAAGCAGGCAGCTTGGACTGGGTTTTATAAGGTCTGGAATGCCAAGGGTTTTGAAATAACTTTCATGAAGTGCTCTTTCTACCACGATGGCCCCAGCTGCAAATTGGGAAAAATCCAAGATATGTTCCATTTTCTCCATCCTACCGGCAATAGTGCTCAGTGCTCTCCCAAATTCTCCCAAATAGTAAGCATCCTGCGCCATGTAAAACTTAAACTTTTCAACTGGAAGAGTGCCATTCTTCAACTCTTGATTGAAAGGCATTTCCACTATTTTGGTGTAGATGGGTGTTATTCGCTCCCAAGCTTTTTCACTCCATTTCATGAATAATCTGTTTTTCAGGGTTATAAAAATGATTTAACGGTCCGTTTCCTTGCCCAGTTTTAACGTCTTTGCCAGCTTCCAAGGCTCCTTGAATATAAACTCTAGCTTTTTCAACTGCGTTTTGAAGAGAATTGTCTTTTGCTAGTTCAGCTGCTATTGCAGAAGAAAGTGTACATCCTGTACCATGTAGATTATTGGTTTGGATATAGGTGCTTGTATAAACTTGCTCGGATTTCTGTTGTTGGTAAAGGATATCTTGAATCCTAGGGGTATGGAGATGTCCACCTTTGATCAAAACTGCATTACATTGCATAGAAAGGATATCCTTGCCTGCCTGATGCATTTTTTCCACCGAGTCAACCTTGTATCCTGTCAGTACTGCTGCTTCATCTAGGTTTGGAGTAATTAGCGTTGCCAATGGGAATAGCAATTCTTTGATAAGTGCTACGGTACCCTCGGCGATTAGTCGATCTCCTGAAGTAGCGACCATGACTGGGTCAAATACAATGGGAATATGTGGGTATTTTTTCAATGTTTTGGCAAGGATCTCCACAACTTCCGGTTGGTTGACCATGCCTATTTTGATGGCTTTGGGAGGAATGTCCTCCAGCACTGCCATCAATTGTGCTTCAATATGTGAAGCTGGAATGGGAAAAATATCCCTCACTCCTTGCGTATTTTGTGCCGTGGTAGCTGTGATGACCGTCATGCCATAGCATCCCAAAGCCGCAAAAGTTTTGAGGTCCGCCTGAATACCTGCGCCACCACCACTGTCGGAACCTGCAATGCTGAGAACGGCTATGTAATTTTTTACCATAATTGCTCTTTTAATCCCTCTTCGATTTTTTTTCGATAAGCTTCCGCTGCATGTGCAGGACTTGAAGCACTGCATATTCCCGAGACTACAGCTAAGGCATCGGCACCATGGCTGATGATAGTGGAGGCGTTTTCCAGGGTTACTCTGCCTATCGCAACCAATGATTTTGCAGTAGCTTTTCGTACATGAGCCAATCCATGTAAACCCCACTCGGTTTTGGTGTCTAACTTGGTAGGTGTGGCATAGATGGGGCTGATGCCATAATACCAAGCCTCTTCACAGTGTGGGTTCGTTAGATCTTCCATACTTTCCAGAGAAAGTCCCAAGATTTTATTATGGCCTAAGATTGATTTTACTTGGGCTATAGTGGCATCTTCCTGACCTATATGAAGCCCTTGTGCATCTACTATCTTCGCTACTTCGACTGAGTCGTTCACGATTAAAGGGACTTGAAATTTATCGCAAATAACCTTTAATTTTTCAGCTTTTCTTGCGAAGGCCTCTGTTGAAAGTGACTTTTCTCGGATTTGGACTATATCAACCCCACCTTTCAACGCCTCTTCTATTACCCAAAAAAAATCCTTTCCAAGGCACAATGCTTCATCTGTCACCAAATAGAGTCTATATGGAAATATGGATGTGGTCATCGATATTCCACAATCATTCGTTCCTCAACCATCTCCGCAGTTAGATTATATAAGGCATCATAAAAATAGAGCTGAAGAGTGCCTGGTCCTTCTGCTTTTTCAGATGCTATATCACCAGCAATTCCCATAAGTACCATAGCAGCTGTACTTGCTAAAAAGTAATCCTTCTCAAGGGCAATCATTGCTCCAGTTAACGCTGATGCTGTACAGCCCATTCCAGTTACTTTGGCCATCATAGGGTTACCGTTTTTGACTTGGGCAATGCGTGTTCCATCGATTATGTAATCAACTTGTCCTGAAATTACCACGACTGCACCCGTTTGTTGGGATAGCTGTATACCCGCATCTAACGCTTCATCCGAAGAGTTTGTGCTATCAACACCTTTGCTTTGAATGTTTACACTGGCCAAAGACATGATTTCAGAGGCATTTCCTCTAATGACATTGGGCTTGTAAGCGAGCAACTCAGTCAATAGCTCATTTCTATAAGGAGTAGCACCCGCGCCAACGGGGTCTAGCACCCAAGGTTTTTGAGTAGCATGGGCATGTGCTGCAGCCATTAGCATGCTTTCATACCAATACTCATCCAAGGTTCCTATGTTGATTACCAATGCTCCGACAATAGAGAGCATATCCTTTACCTCGGAGTGGGCATGGGCCATAATTGGGGAAGCTCCCGCAGCTAAAAGCGCATTTGCCGTATTGTTCATTACTACATAATTGGTAATACTCTGAACAAGTGGAGATTGGGTTTTTAAGTTGGAGATTAAGGCACTAATTTGTTGCATGATTTTTTTCTTTTAAAAGTGTATTACTGGGCAGAAACAAAAGGAGCAGGCAAAAGTCTAGACAGCAACGTGCACTTGTCTTTGGAATTAACTTTTTCCTTCGTCGGTATGATCCGTATCAGGTTCAAAGGGTTTGATCTCAGCCATAGTGGCACCCCTAAAGTTTCTTTGTGTTTTGATAACACCAATTAAAATAAAAATGGTTCAATGGATTGGTATTGGATTGTCGGCTTTTTTAGATCCTTTTGTAAAGGAATCGAGAAAGTCTACTCTTTTTTGGAGGAAATCGAACTTTTTAAAAGTTTGTTAAGTTGATTGTGTGTAGCTTATATAGCTTTTTAATTCCGTTTTAACCTAAACTCTACTAATTTATGGCATTTGAACTTCCAAAATTACCGTATGACTTCAATGCGCTTGAGCCGCATATAGATGCAAAGACAATGGAAATCCACCATGGTAAGCACCACAATGCTTATGTTACCAACTTAAACAATGCAATTGCCGGCACAGATATGGAAGGCAAATCTTTGGAAGAGTTGATGACAGTAGCTGGATCTAATGCAGCTGTAAGAAACAATGGCGGTGGTCATTTCAACCACACACTTTTTTGGGAAATTCTTTCTCCAACTGGTGGTGGTAATCCTTCTGGAGACCTAGCAGCTGCTATCGATGCGAAGTTTGGTTCTTTTGATGCTTTCAAAGAAGAATTCAATAAAGCTGCTGCAACAAGGTTCGGTTCAGGCTGGGCTTGGTTGTCTGTTGCGAATGGAGAATTGGTTGTGAGTTCTACTCCTAATCAAGATAATCCTTTAATGGATGTGGCCGATGTAAAAGGTACGCCAATTCTTGGATTGGATGTATGGGAGCACGCGTATTATTTGAACTATCAAAACAGAAGACCGGATTACGTAGGTGCTTTCTGGAATCTTGTGAATTGGGAAGAAGTAAGCAAAAGATTTACTGCTGCTAAATAATCTTCCTTAGAAAGAATTTTAAAGCCTTGGTATTCGTATCGAGGCTTTTTTTGTATCCAAAGCGTACAATATTTTTGTTCGATTGTGTACAGTTTTTATTGGTACAAGTTTAAAAAAGCTTGTTTTTGGCTCATAAGAGGCGTTTTGGTAGTTTGGCATCCGATTTTCTAATCTGTTGGTACAAGACAACAATCTAAACCAACAATTATTATGAATGCCTTTCAATCGATTTTCGCCACGCTACTCCTCTTTTTTTTAGGTTTGAGTAACCTAGCTGCCAGCGAGCTTTCTACCATTACAGGCAAAGTTATAGATGATAAAGGTCAGGCTATTCCTTTTGCCAATGTAGCTTTGGTGGACCATGCCACGGGGTCTTTACTGACCGGAAACATCACGAAGGATGATGGTACTTTTGAAATAGAGTCGGTCAATGCGGGAAGGATGATTCTGGTGATATCTTCCATAGGTTATGAAACATACAGATCTGATGTTTTTGATTTGGATCCAGGTGTTGTCAAGTCCTTCGAGACCATCCAAATAAAGGAAGAGACTGGTACATTGCAGGAAGTAACAGTAAAAGCCTCGAGGCCTGAAATTCTTATTGAAGCGGACAAGACCACTGTTAATGTAGAAGGTACAGTACTTGCCGAAGGGAATACAGCACTCGATGTGATAGGCCGTTCCCCAGGTGTCTATATTGATGAAAATAATACCATCAACTTGAATGGAAGACCGGGTGTGACTGTTATGATCAATGATAGACCTACGTACATGTCTTCCACGGATCTAGCGAATTTTTTGCGCTCTATGCCTGCGGATAATATCAAAAGCATTGAAATCATCAACAACCCATCTGCTCGTTTTGATGCAGAAGGTACTGCGGGTGTCATCAATATCCGTCTGAAAAAAAATAACATTGACGGGATGTTTGGTAATGTCAATGTGGGTGGCATGTATAATGGATTATATAGCCCCAATGCTGGCGTATCTGTCAATGTAAAAAAGGGAAAATGGACCAATAATGCCAGCTTTAATCATTCTCAATTCAATTTCGTGAATGAACTCAATATTACCCGTAACTTTCAATTGGACCAAGGAGTCTCTCGATTTGATCAGGAAAGTTTGATTACCATGCGCAATAAAAGTTACTTTTTCACAGGTGGTTCGGATTATCAGATCAATGAAAACCATAGCATAGGAGCGAGTGTACAGGCTTCGCAAAACAATGGAAGTAATTTTGGAGACTCATTTACAGCCATTGACAATCCCGGTTCGGAAGATATGTTCTTTATCCGCTCAGAAAACAATGAAAACTCACAAAACAAACGTCTTTTTGGAAATCTGCACTATGTTGGCATTTTGGATTCTTTGGGAACCAAAATTACCTCAGACATTGACTTTACCCGTATGCGTTCCAATTCGGAAGGATTATTAAGTAACTTTAATTGGATCAATGAACCAATTAATCTTTCCAGAGACTTTATCAGTACTTTGAATGACATGGATTACAGAATTATCACTGCTAAAGTTGATTTCACCAAACCCTTTGGACAAGGCAGGATATTGGAGACCGGGATTAAAGGTAGCTGGGTACAGTCGGACAATAAGTTGGCCTTGGCAAAAGCGGTAGAGGAAGAACCATTTACGCCGGACCCTAATAGCAATCAGTTTATTTATGAAGAAAATGTATTGGCAGCTTATGCCAATTACAGGAGCAAATTCTCTGAAAAAGTTTCGTTCAATGCTGGCTTGAGAGCGGAGTATTCGGATATTACAGGTACCTCTTTAACATTGGATCGAGTGGATAAGCAAAATTACCTCAGCTTATTCCCAAGCGTATCGGTTCAGCAAGCCATCAGCAAAGACTATCAAATCATTTACAATGCTAACAGAAGAATAGCAAGACCAAATTATCGACTATTGAATCCTTTTGTGTTCTACATCGATCCATTGACAACAGAACAAGGAAATCCAAACCTTCGTCCTCAGTTTGCTCATAACTTGGAAATGAATCATGTAATTAAAAATGCATATCAGTTTACCTTGAGTTATTCTTTGACCAATGATGTGTTTCAGCAAATCTTTACCCAAGATGAAGAAACAAGAACGACCACTACATTTACGAGCAACTTAGATAAGGCCCAAAACTTCAATTTCCGAACAATGATTCCTGTGGAAATAGCCAAGTGGTGGAATTCCAACCACATGTTGCAGGTGACTAATTCCCGATGGAAGTCCATGATTGGAGATGCTTTGCTAGACGTAGCACAGACCTCCCTGACCTTCCGTACCCAACATAACCTCACATTACCAGCTGGTTTTAAAGCAGAGATAGTGGGGATGTATATCAGTCCTGCGCAGTATGGACAAGCAACTATCAAAGGTTTTGCTTGGGTGGATGCAGGTATTTCCAAGAATTTCATGAAAGAAAAACTCAGTTTGACTGTCAATGGTACAGACTTGTTTGCCTCACAAATAATCCGAGCCAATGTGCAATTTGACAACATTGACACTCAATTTAGACAATACAGACATACCCAAGGCGTGAGATTTACACTTCGATACAAGTTTGCGCAAGGTGAAAATTTCAGAATCGCCAATCGTTCTGGTAGTTCAGAAGAAAGAAGTAGATTAGATTAATGTATATTTATACTCCCAGTGGACCTGAATCCAGTGGGAGTATAAAACCTAATGACTATGAAATATTTTGGTTTACTTGTAATGTGTATGGTTTTGACTGTCACATCGTATGGACAGTCGCTAGACCAAGAGAAGCTCAATAACTATTTTGATGCGTTAGTCAATGCGGAGAAAATGATGGGAGCTGTTATGATGGTACAAGATGGAGATATTCTGTACCAATATGCATTTGGATACGCCGATATGGAATCAGAAATTAAAAATGTGATAGATACAGAGTTTAGAATAGGTTCTATCAGTAAAATGTTTACTGCTGTTCTGATTTTACGTGCAATGGAAAATGGATTGCTGGATTTGGACGCGACGATTGATGCCTATTTCCCCGAGGTCGAGAATGCAGCTCAAATCAGCATTCGGCACTTATTGCAGCATAGAAGTGGGATTCGGAGTTTCACAGAAGGTGGACAGTATCTTACCTGGTATACCACTCCAAAGACCAGATCGGAATTGTACGATATCTTGGTAAATCAAGGCTCCGAATTTACGCCCAATGCACGTGCAAATTATTCCAATTCCAATTATGTATTATTGACTTGGCTACTAGAGGATATTTATGGAAAAGACTATTCCGAACTCCTTCAGGAGCAAATTACAGGTCCTTTAGGATTAAAAAGTACCAGAATTGGAGGAAAGATCGATTCGAGTGCAAAGCAAGCAAAATCCTATGTCATGCATGTGGATTGGACTTTATCCGAAGAAACAGATATGTCAGTTCCTCTCGGTGCTGGAGCAATTATCAGTAACATGAAAGATCTTACTATCTTTATTCACGCACTTTTTGATGGTCAGTTAATTCAGTCAAGTTCATTAGAAAACATGATGACTACCCAAGATAATTTTGGATTAGGAATGCTGAGGATTCCATTCCAAGAGTATGTATCCTATGGACATACAGGTGGGATTGATGGCTTTCGTTCGGTTCTTTCCTATTTTCCAGAGGAAAAGTTAGCGGTTGCTTTTGCTAGTAATGGAGCAGATTATGATACCAATTTAGCTCCGGTTGCTATGCTATCTGCTTACTTCGGGCAGGATTTTAGCATTCCGGAATTTAATCAAGAAAACCTTCCTGAGTCTGAACTGGAGCGATTGTTAGGTGATTACGCATCTGAGATATTTCCTTTGGAAATCTCACTATGTTTGGAGGGGGGAAAATTAATTGGCAGAGCTACTGGTCAGCCTTCCTTTCCACTTACCTATGAGGGAGACTACCTTTTCAGCTTTAGTCCTGCGAGTTTAACCCTTCAATTCTCACCTGATTCAGATACGATGATCTTGAAGCAGGGAGGTATGACCTTTGAATTTAACAAGAAATAAAAACCTATTTGAGGATATAAGCTAATCCAACTGTGGCTACCCAATTGTTTCTATCCAGGCCGGGCACAAAATAGCTGTCCGGTTGATTTTCTAAAAACCAGGTATAGTTGAGGGTGTTGACATAGCGTACATGTGTATTGACCAATAAGTTACCAAACCTCCAATCAGCTACCAATGCCGGCACTAAGTCCACATATTTAATTCTCCAATCTTTGGAAGCTTCAAAGCGGAAGTAGTAGAAGTCATTGTTGTAGACAATCCGTTCAAACTGAAAAGCTACCCGGTTGAAGTTTTTCACCCAACCCAATTCAATCCAGTTGACATTGGCAGCAGGCCCATAACCCAATCCAAGCACTTGCCCTTGGTGCGTATATCCGTGTCTTACATGGTCGTGAATATACCAAGTGTCCAAGTTTCGTATGCTTTCGCGAATAGTCTGCCCAGTTTGTGTCATTTCAGCACTGATTTGAAGAAAGCTATCTCCTTTCTTCAATGGCATCAGATTGGTGAAGCCTAGTGTAAACCCTCTATTTCGCTCTGGAGTGACGATGAAGTCAGCCAATCGACGGCTATTCCCATTGGTACCATACTCTCCATAAAATTCAAAATGCCCCTCTTGACTCAACCAACGAAAAAATCCTGAGCTAAACTGCTGTCTTCTATCCCGTATAGGGTTTGGCATATTGCTCAAGCCTTTCTGACCATTGAAAAAAGGAACATGGTCCCCTAGGTTTTCCATATCCTCGGAGTATACATTGTTGGTCGCAGAGTATCCTAAAAATAATCCCGGAACCCATTTAGGTTGGTAGCTTAAAATGATCCCTGAAAGATTTCTGTTGCCATTTTCCCTTTTTGGACTAAAAACGTTGGTGTTTTGAATAAATAGGTCCGAATGGGGAGGTAAATGTCCAGATGCTCTCAACTGACCGGCCAAAATCAACTGCCCCTCAAAGCTTCCTATCGGCGTTTCTTGAGGTTTGGTCGTATTAAGGGTCAGATGTGTGAATCCTGGAGCATTGTTACTTAAAATGATGGAGTTTTTTCTAGCAGGTCCCCACCATACGTTTTCTGTAGACACTCCCACGGAGAAGCCATGAGTATTGAACCGAATACTGGATTGACCAGGTAATAAACGAGCGATTGGATCTGCTCCCATACGCTCTGGCATATCAATCCTGTTCAGGTACTCATAATAATACAAAATTGTCGCTTGATGCTCAATGGGAAAACCTAAAAAGTCACGGTTTTGGGCTTGATGAAATTCAGGTTGTAATTGCAAGCTGAATTTTCCGTACTGAAAATACATCCCTGCCGAAATCACATGCTGAAATCCTCGGTTGGGAATCATTGCCCCATTGTTTAATCCAAAAGCATACTCAGAATTAAATTGTGTTCGGGTGGTAATGGGCATGGCGACCAAAATTGCCTGATTTCCATGGTCCATAAATTTTCTATTGAAAATGGATGTGTCAAAGTCCTGAAATGTACTATCCAAATCAACTCCTGTATAGCGATCAAAAGCTGAAACAGGAAAGAGCGGGCGAATGGCCATGGATGACTTGCCATCAATCTTTCCCAAAAGCTGTGCTCTTCTCATGTATTCTTCTAATACAGGCGTATTCAAAGGGACTGTTTGAGCTAGCAATAAGGGGAACTGTGCAAATCCAATGAACAAAATCAACACCCACAAGATTAAATGACGAAGATTTTTCATAGCCTTAGATGACAACCATGGTGGTTACTTTGATTCTATTAATGGACCAGCTTTCGTCACAAATTGGATTTGGGTTTTCAAATTGAAATAGTTCATCTCCAAATGTGATGGAAATACTATTCCCTGTATGAGGCGCCATCTGTACGATTCTGTAACGCGTTGTATAGTTTGGAAATGCCCCAAACAAGCAAAGCCCAGGAAGATTCGTTTGTATAGCTCCGGTCTTTGGGAAATGCTGACGTAAAAAGTTATCAGGATAGGATTGCCTTACGCAAAATGTGGATTCGCAGGGGGTATTGGAAAATGTGGTCCGGAATACTTCCGTGTCATCTACTTTCATATACCAGAAATCTGGTCCATTCCACCCATCGTCAATATTACCATCCCAACTATCGTGCGCTAATACTTCGACCTCTATTTTTACTACATTGTGTCCAGGAAGGTCATTGAGGGTTAAAATGCTTTCTTCGTTATTAAAAAAGCCCAGCAAGGTATCTCCTTGGAATATAAATAATTTGGCATTCACAATTCCTGCAAGATCCAAGGTCGAAAAATCGTTGTCATAAACGAGCTCCTGACTTTCCAATCGATCTCCATGGCAAGAGTTCAATAAAACCCCCAAGAGTATCGTAAAAAAGCTGATTTTAAAAATACTGATAATTCTAAATTTCATTGGTTGGATGTTCATATCCCGCATAAATCCTTTCCGCTCGTGTCAAATGATCGAAATCACTCACAAAGAAACGAAAATTCTTTTAATTTTAGTGTAAACTAAGGAGATGCTTAATTCATGTTCGGTTGGGTATCGGTGATTTTTATCATTAATTTGCATTCATATTTCATTTTCAAGAAACATGATCCAATTAACTTTAGTAGCAGGAGCAAGGCCAAATTTTATGAAAATAGCCCCAATCGTGCATGCTATTCAAGCCAAACAGCAAGCGGGCTTTCATATATCTTTTCGACTAATTCATACTGGTCAACATTATGATAAAAAGATGTCGGGAGATTTTTTTGAGCAATTGAATATTCCTGAACCTCATGCTAACCTTGGTGGTGGTGGAGGTACGCAAGCCGAGCAAACGGCGGCAATTATGGTAGCTTTTGAAAAAGAATTGATTGCCCATAGACCCGATTTAGTGATCGTAGTAGGTGATGTAACTTCTACTTTGTCTTGCTCTATCGCAGCCAAAAAGTTGGTAATTGACGTGGCCCATGTGGAGGGAGGGATCCGCTCCGGTGACCTTAGTATGCCAGAGGAAATTAATAGAATGGTTACTGATTCCATCACAGATCATTTTTTTACCACATCAGAAATAGCCAACAACAACCTTCGCAGGTTGGGTTTCGATGATTCATCTATTCATTTTGTGGGGAATACCATGATCGATACCTTGATCGCTAACATGCCACGATTCAAAAAGCCTGATGGTGAATTGTTTGATCAGCTTGCAGCAGGTAAATATTTCGTGATGACTATGCATAGACCTGCCAATGTGGACCAAGAAGAAAAGTTGAAGCATATGATAGATGCTATCCTGGATGGAACGGGTGATTTACCGATTGTATTTCCAGTACATCCGCGTACGGCCAAAAACCTGGAGCAGTTGGGTATTAGTTCTCCTCGCCTACATATGACAGAACCCCTTTCGTATTTGGAGTTCAACTACTTGGTGAAAAATGCCAAAGGTGTCATTACCGATTCCGGAGGTATCACAGAGGAAGCTTCGGTCATGAATATCCCTTGCATTACGCTGCGGGATAATACAGAGAGAGCTGAAACTGTGGAGCTAGGAACCAATGAGTTGGTAGGTACAAATCCTGCAAATCTCGCTCCCTATTTGAAAAAATTGATGGCGGGTGAATGGAAAAGCTACCAAGGGATCCCGCTTTGGGATGGAAAGACCTCAGAGAGAATTGTATCAAAAATAATTGACCTATACTCATGAATGCTAAAGTGATGCGTTTGGTGACCCAATTAGGGCTAATTCCTCATCCTGAAGGAGGCTTCTACAAGGAAGTATATCGCTCCGAAACAGAGCTTAGCACTGCTCATGGTAAAAGGAGTTTAAGTACCAGCATCTACTTTCTCTTAACCTCAGACAACTGCTCCAAATTTCATCAAATCCAAAGTGATGAGCTTTGGTTTTGGCATGAAGGAGATCCTATTACCATTCATACTTTAGGGGATGATGGTTACCAAACACTATCCTTAGGACCTTCCAAATTCGAGGGGCATCAACCTTTTCAACTAGTCAAAGGAGGCTTGATTTTTGGGTCAACAGTGGATACTCCGGGAGGCTTTACCTTGGTTTCTTGTGTGGTTTCCCCAGGCTTTGATTTTGCAGAATTTAAGCTCTTTTCAAAAGAAGAGCTACTCAAAGCATGGCCTCTAGAAGAAAAAATCATTTCAAGACTAACGTAATTACCTATGCCGGCACAGCTACTTCTAATCGAAGACGACGAAAGACTTTCTTCCGTAATCAAAAAAAGTTTGGAGGAGGAAGGCTATGAGGTGTTGGCTGCATTTGATGCAGAAATGGGCTTTCGCCTGTACGAAAGTCAACCATTTGACTGCGTCATTACAGATTTAATCTTGCCAAGAGGTAGTGGATTTGATCTTTGTAAAAAAATTAGGGCAACAGGCAGTGCAGTTCCCATTATTATGCTTACCGCTTTGGGGAAGACTGATGAGAAACTGGAGGGATTTGATGCAGGTGCAGATGATTACTTAGTAAAGCCTTTTGATTTGCGGGAATTGGTGGCACGTATTAAATCGCTTTTGAAGCGTACTACTTATGAGAGAGTAACTCAATCCACCGAATTAGTCTACTCTGAACTTGCCCTTGATTTTCATAAAAAAAAGGCTTTTCGGAAAGGAGAAGAATTAGCCTTGACGCCAAAGGAGTACAATTTATTGGAGTATTTTTTGAAGCATCCGGAGCGAGTCATTTCCAGGGAAGAAATTGCCAAAGAAGTCTGGAATCTGAATTTCGATACCGGCACGAATATCATTGATGTGTATATCAACTATCTTCGAAAGAAAGTGGATAAGCCCTTTGATTTCCAGCTTATTCATACCCGCCCAGGTATGGGCTTTATTCTGCAACAACTATGAATTTAAAAACTAGGATAACTTTTTGGTTTACCGCACTGACAGTGCTTATTCTAGTGGTCTTTATGGCCATCATTTATTTTTCTGCCTACCAAAACCGCCTGTCGGAATTTTATGAAATACTTGAAAAGGAAGCGATCACGAAAGCCAATCTTTTGTTGGATACTTCCTTAGATGCGGAGACCTTACAGACCATTTACCGCAAAAACAGGGAAATTCTTTACGAAGTGGAGGTAGCTATATACGATTCGCAGGAAAATCTAATTTACCACGATGCAGTAGACATTGATTTTGTAAAAGAAACTCCTGAGATGTTTGAGGCTATCAGACAAAGTAGGCAGCTCAGATTTTTACAAGACAACTGGCAAGTATTAGGTTTTGAATATGAGTTGGATGGACAAAAATACCTCATCACTTCCGCTGCCTATGATTATTATGGATACAATAAGCTACAAAATGTACGGGATACGATGATCATTTCGCTTTTACTTGGCTTGGTATTGTTGGTATTACTAGGGTTTTATTTTTCCAAGCGGATATTAAGGCCTGTATCTGATATGATAGTAGAAGCGGAAATGATTTCTGCCTCTAACCTTCATCTGAGGTTGAAGGAATCCAATACCCAGGACGAATTGAATCAGTTGTCGCAGACTTTTAATAAACTACTGGAGCGGTTAGAGAAGTCTTTTGATTCACAGCGACAGTTTGTTTCGTATGTGGCACATGAGGTACGCACTCCATTGGCTGCGATGATTACAGAATTGGAGTGGGTATTGCAAAAAGAACGGGATGTATCCGAATATCAGACTACCATTGAAAACATCTTGCAGGATAGTCATAAGTTGAGTAAGCTGACGAGCGATTTGTTGGATTTTGCCAAAGCTAATTATGATCGCTCTGAAGTAAAGTTTAAAGAAACAAGAATTGATGAAGTATTGCTGGAAGCCAGTCAACAAGTACAGCAAGAAAATCCTGATTTTAAAATTGAGATAGAATTTGGGGAAAGCTTCGAAGAGCAAGAAGTCAGTGTAGAAGGGAATGAATACCTGCTTGTTCTAGCATTGAAAAATCTTATCCATAATGCCTGCAAATTTTCTAAAGAAAAATCCTGCCAAGTGGGCGTAGATGTCAGTGGTTCGCTCATTCAATTGAAAATAAGCGATCAAGGTATAGGCATTCCATCGAGAGAACTTAGTAAGATTTTTGATCCATTTTTTAGAGGGAGTAATAAGAGTTTTTCAAAAGGATCAGGAATAGGATTGACCCTAGTCAAAAAAATTGTAGACCTTCACGATGGCACTATAGATGTCCATTCAGAGCTTGGGAAAGGCACTCATTTCCTTCTCAATTTAAGGGGTAATTAGCATTCTAATGGAATTCTAATATTTCTTTAATACCTCTTTAACAGTCTTAGGAGAGGCTTTGCCGTACTTTTGTAAAAATAATAAACGGTATATCATGGACCTAATTCCACATATTACGAACATTTTATTTTGATTTTTATCTCTACATCCCTGCTGGAGGTATCAATCATTTGCTCCAGTATTCACCTAAGTAAAACTAACCAACATGAAAAAAATCATTACCTTTTTGCTTCTAGCAATTAGCTTCCGTGCGAACGCCCAAACAGAAATGACCACGCAGCAAATGCTCTTACATAAAAATTCCGACCGTTTGGCGATTTTGGATACCATTTCCCTTCCATTTGAGATTTCAAAAGAAAAAAGACTGTCTAAAGAAGACATTCTGAACAAAAAAGAGGGGTTTTTTGTCACAGGATTGCCAAGATTTGAGTTTGACCCTATTCGTGGCTTTGGAGTTGGTGGAAATGTTTTTTTCTTCCAAAACAAGACCAAAGATGATCCTTTCTTCTATTATACACCTTATCGTTATAGTTTAAACTCTGAGCTATTTGTTTTTGAAAATGGGCGAATAAAAGCGTCCTTAAATTTAGATGTCCCGTATGTATTCAACTCTAAGTGGAGGTTAAGAGTAGATGCAGTATTTTGGGAAGATCCAAATGCGCAGTATTGGGGAATTGGTAGAGAGTCTTTAAACAGGTTAACATTTGCGGATAAGTCTGGAGGTACTGACGGTTCACTTAGGAGGTTTAACCGAGTGAATGATTACGAAGATAATTTGAGAATTGCTGTTCCTGCCGCTAATGGAGGCTTTTTGACAGATACGCACTTCAATCAGTTTATTCAGCGTGAGAAATTATTCAATTTCTTGGGTGAGCGGGTAGAGATGGGTGGTAAACTCAGAATTATGTTTGGCTATGAGATGTTGTTTACAGCCTTTGAGGATTATACTGGAAAAATTGCTGAGGAGGCTTTTTTACCCAATGGGACCGCTGTGGAGGCAGTTCAAAGACCTACGCTGGCCAATATTCAAAAAAATGATGGGACATGGGATCGGTTTAATTTGGCCGGATTTTCAGATCGTATGCAATTCACGAGTATGCTAGCTGCTGCCTTGATTTATGATACCCGTGACTTGGAACCTGATCCAAGCAAAGGGGTTTTCTTACAATATTCTCATGAATACTCAGCGCCTTGGTTAGGCTCGGATTTCAACTTCAACAAGTTTATGATTCAAGGGCAGTTTATCCATACATTCCATCGTTGGAAGAATGATAGAAACCGATTAACCTTCGCTGGTTTAGCTGCCTTTGGCCACATCTTTGGTCCAAAGATCAACTTTATTGAAATGTGGGATTTATCTTCTCAGGCCGAAGCGGGAGGCATTCTTGTATTAGGTGGAGGTCGATCGCTAAGAGGGTTTAGAGAAGCACGTTTCTTAGCACCAACTGTGGGCTTGGTAAACCTAGAGATGAGAGCACGCTTACATGATTTCAATGCATTCAATCAACACTTTGCTTTAGGAATTACCCCATTCTATGATTTTGGTACCGTATGGGAAGGAATTCGGGATGTTTCTTTGACAGAGTTTAGAGGTGCCCCAGGAATCGGTGGGCGAATCGCTTGGAACCAATCCACCATTCTTCGGTTGGATTATGCCCAAAGTAGAGAAGGAGGTCAGTTCTTCTTTGGATTTGGTCATATCTTCTAAGATTTACACATTTAATGAGACAAGCATGCAGTTGATTTTTTCGGGTGGAGGCAATTACAGCCCTGATCAGCTCAAAAGCAGGTCTGAGATGTTGGATCAGTTGGAGTCTCAGTTGGCCTTGATCAGTAAAGATTTATTGTATTTTATGAATTTTCTGCAAGCTCGAAATTAGAAAATTCTAGACTTGCGAGATGGAGGATTCTTGTAAAATCCTGCTAAGTTTTGAACTGAAAAACTTAACACAGCTTTCTTTTCCCTTCGTTTTTTAATGGTTAACTTGGGTCTCAATAAACCCAGTTTTTATGGAGTCCAACGATTTGGATTTTATTCAAGCACAACTTAAACAAATTGAAGAGTTGATGCATCAGGCTACCGCCGAACGTGAATCTTTAATTCAGCAAATACACCCTTCTCAATTTTATGCCGGTAAGAACTTACTTCATTATCTTGTTTTGAGAAGTATTGATATCCGGGAGTTACAGATCTTGCTTCATATTTATGGGCTTTCTTCTATTGCTAGTTCGGAAAGTCACGTACTAAGACAGGTGCAATCCATTCAAGAGCGACTTGGTAGAGTGTATGATGATATTGATGCGGTCTCTTTTTCCTTGAGTAATGTACTGATCAAGCAAAAGAGCAATAAACTCTTTGGAAAAAAGAAGGAGTCGGACATTCCCGCATTAATGGTCACCTTTGACAGTCACTTTGCCGATGATTATGCTTTACTGAAAAATTTGTTGAAGGGAGGCATGGGGATCGCTCGCATCAATTGTGCACATGATGACAAACGGGTGTGGTCAAGTATGATTCAGCATATTAAAAAGGCGAGTGAAGAAACTGGCCTAGACTGCAAAATTTACATGGATTTAGCAGGACCTAAGATTCGCACAAGACTTTTGGGTAAAGGAAAGGATAAAGGCAAAGTGAAGGTGAAGGAAGGGCAACTGATTTGGATGGCGGAGTCTATGGAGGGTATTCCTAAGGGAGAGGTAGTCATCAGCCCCAATGAAGCAGGTATAGTAGAAAAAATTCGGGTAGGTGATCGGGTGTATTTAGACGATGGAGTCATTCGATGCTTGACCGAAAAAGTCAAGAAAGGAAAAGTTGGATTGCGCATTACCCGAGTATCCAATCCAAAATCGCAGATAAAAAATGAAAAAGGAATCAATTTCCCAGATACTATTTTGGATATAGATTCTTTGACAGATTTTGACCGCTCTTGTCTGCCTTTTATTGCTACCAACGCAGATTTGATCGGATATTCTTTTGTTCGTAAGCCCTCAGATATTCAAGAATTACGTGTAGAATTTTTGCGAATTGGAGTAACTATCCCAGGCTTGATTATAAAAATTGAGACCCCCGAAGCAGTGAGACATTTGCCTGATTTGCTATTTGAAGGGATGCGGGAACCTGAATTTGGAGTGATGATTGCTCGTGGGGACTTAGCGGTGGAAATCGGTTTTGAGCGTATGGCAGAGATTCAGGAAGAAATTCTTTGGATTTGCGAAGCAGCGCATGTGCCTGTCGTTTGGGCTACCCAAGTATTGGAGACACTCAATAAGTCAGGCATCGCTACTCGCTCCGAAATTTCGGATGCTGCATTGAGTGCAGGTGCAGAGTGTGTGATGCTCAACAAAGGGGCCCATACCATCAAGGTGCTGACTACCTTGAAAGATATTTTGAAAAGAACTTCCTCCCATCGTGCCAAAAAACGCTTTACCTTTAGATCATTAAAGATTGCTGAACGGTTTTTTGAGGCTAAATAAAAGATGCAACTACTGAAAGAACGCTATGCTCAACTTATCAAACAAAAGGCAAAGGACTTAGGGTTTGATTATTGCGGGATTGCAAAAGCAGAATTTCTAGAGGAAGAAGCTCCCAAACTAGAAACATGGTTAAACAAACAGTATCATGGTCAAATGACCTATATGGCTAATCATTTTGACAAAAGGCTAGATCCTCGTTTGCTTGTAGAAGGAGCTCAAACAGTGGTAAGCCTTGTATATAATTATTATCCGGAGGAACGACTTCCAGAGGGAGATGAGGATCTAAAGATTGCCAAGTATGCTTATGGAAAGGATTACCACTTTGTTATCAAGGAGAAGTTAAAGTCCCTCTTAGAAGAGCTCAGAGCTGAAATAGGGGAGTTTGGTGGACGTGCTTTTGTGGATTCAGCCCCTGTAATGGAGCGCCAATGGGCTCAAAAATCAGGGATTGGCTGGTTAGGGAAAAACAGCTTATTGCTTACAAGAAACATGGGTAGCTTCTTCTTTCTGGCGGAGCTCATTATTGACCTTGAAGTCAGTGCAGACCCACCTATGATTAAGGACTATTGCGGAACTTGTACTCGCTGCATCGATGCATGTCCCACAGATGCGATTGTAGGGGATGGAGTGATCGATGCATCTCGTTGTATTTCCTATTTTACAATTGAACTTAAAGATGCTCTCCCACAGGAATTTAAGGGAAAATTTTCTAATTGGGTCTTTGGCTGTGATATCTGCCAAGATGTATGTCCGTGGAACCGCTTCTCAAAACCCCATCAAGAGGAAAGTTTTTTGCCAACTGATGCGTTAAAATCTATGGATAAAAATGCCTGGCTTGAAATAACTGAGGAAACTTTCAAAAAAGTATTTCCAAAATCAGCTGTCAAAAGAACCAAGCTTTCTGGGTTGAAACGAAACATTGATTTCAATAAGGATTAAGGATTTTTTTGCTAAATGGCATAATCAGTATCAAACGGCGGTAAAAAAGCCTAAATTTGATTCAGATAAGCCAACTATGAAAATTAAAGAAGTCATCGACACGAAGGATGAAGCCTTATTTTTGAAGGTGCATGTTCTTCTCAATCAATCCAATCCAAAATGGATACAGCCGTTGGATAAAGATATTTTGGATGTTTTTAACAGGAATAAAAACAAACAACTTAAAGGAGGCGAAGCCAAGCGATGGATACTTTTTGACACAGAAGATCAATTGATTGGGAGAATTGCAGCTTTTGACAATCCAAAATACAAGAATAAAGGAGATACAATACCTGTTGGCGGGGTTGGTTTTTTTGATTGTATAGATAATCAGCAAGCAGCAAATGTTTTATTTGACACTGCCAAACGTTGGTTAGAAGAAAAGAATTATCAAGCGATGGATGGCCCCATCAATCTGGGAGACAGAGACAAGTGGTGGGGTTTATTGGTACAAGGGTTTGAGGCCCCAATCTATGCTATGAATTATAATCCTCCCTACTACCAAAAACTGTGGGAGTCTTATGGTTTTGATGTGTTTTACAATCAGATCTGTTGGGGTTTGAGTGTATCTTCTTCTGCCCACCAATTATCAGATAAATTTTACAAGGCACATCAGAAATTTTCCTCCAATCCTGATTTTGAGGTTAAGCATCTCAAAAAGAAAAGTTTGAGTGCTTTTGCTGAGGATTTAGCGACTGTTTACAATGCTGCTTGGGCACAGCATGAGGGGAACAAAGAGATTAAACCGGCGCATGCCTTAAAGCTGCTGCAATCCATGAAGCCTGTATTGGACGAAAAATTGATTTGGTTTGCTTACCACCAAGGCAAGCCAAAAGCCATGTGGATCAATCTTCCAGATGTGAATTATTTCATCAAGGATCTGAAGGGAAAGTTCGGGCTATTTGAAAAACTTCAGTTTGTTTTAAAAAAGTTGTTTGGTAAAAATGAAAAATTTGTGGGTCTTGTATTTGGTGTAGTGCCAGAATTTCAGGGTTCAGGGATTGATTATTATATGATTGTGGAGGCGGAGAATCAAATCAAGCCAAGTCGATCTTACAAGCATTTGGAATTGTACTGGCAGGGAGACTTTAATCCCAAAATGCTGAATATCTCCAAAAACCTAGGGGCGAAAGAAATTCGGAAGTTTATCACTTATCGAAATTTATTTGATAAAAATGCGATTTTTGAGCGGCATCCTATTCTTTAAAAATTGTTAAAAAAACAAAGGGCCGATTAGGCCCTTTGTCATGCATATGCTATGAAATATTTGTTGAGAACTGGCTCATATCTACCGGAAAAATTCCTATAGCACCAATCCCTAAATTCCTCCATTTCAGTCGCCATGAGTAAGTTTAAGGCTTTTTTTAGCTCTTTTTCAAAAAGCCTTTTATCAAAGCTTACTTTTGTCAAAATTGTTTTTACGTACTCTAGCATAGTTCAAAGAAGTTTGGATTTACTACTCGTATTAATCTTTCAAACGTTACATCAAATGGTTTGTTGCGTTTGAAATATAAACTTAATTTGCAAACTCATAGGAGTCCAAGTATATATGCCTCAGTTATTCATTCGTTGTTTACTAATTGTTTGTAGTTTAATTGTTTCACTGACTGTTCAGGCGCAGGAGGTAGTCATTGAATTGGGTGCTGATGAAATTGCCTTGAATGAGACATTTAGTATCAAGGTTACGATCGCCAATGATCGAATCCGATCCTATGATGAATTTCCCGATATCATGGGCTTTTCCAAACAAGGGCTTTCGCAGTCTTCTTCTATGAATGTAGTCAATGGACAAGTGAGTAGCACCAATAGTATTATCCAATATTATAAACCCACCCGAAAGGGAGAATTCACTCTTCCTAGATTTTCTGTAAAGATCAATGGAACGGACTATAGTGCCGATGGGAAAAAACTCAAAGTCATAGATCCACGTCCTGCGCAGAGACAATCCAATGTATTTGACTCTTTTGATAATTTATTTGGTGGAGGGACTCGTGAGGAACCAGAATTCATAGAGATTGAAGATGATGCCTTTTTTGCTTCCACAGTTGATAAAACGGAAGTATTTGTGGGAGAAGGAGTCAATATCAGTTTAGCATTTTATATGTCGGAGACCAATCAAGCACCTTTCCAATTTTATGAGCCGGGCAGACAATTGGATGAAATTTTAAAAAAATTAAAACCCACCAATGCATGGGAGGAAAATTTTAATATCACAAACATTCAACCCGAAAGAGTTACTTTCAATGGTAAAAACTGGACTAAGTATAAAGTATACGAGGCTACTTTTTTTCCTTTCTCTCCGGGTGAAGTATCCATTCCTTCCATAGCTTGGGAAATGATCAAATACAGAGTCGCAAAAAACCCGACTTTTTTTGGCAGTAATCGCTTAGAGGACTTTAAAACTTTCTATTCTTCAGCAAAAACTATTCAAGTGAAAGCACTTCCGCCACATCCTCTACGGGAAGAAGTAAGTGTAGGTGTGTTTCAGCTTCGGGAAAATATTTCCTCCTTGGAAGTGGGAACAGGGGAAGGATTTACTTATAATTTTTCTGTGACAGGGGAAGGTAATATTAATTCTGTATCTCCACCGAAGACCAAGCAAATTCATAAGTTAAATACCTATGACCCGAATGTACGTCAGCAGATTAATAGGGGTATGAGTAAGGTGACAGGAATCAAAGAGTTTGGCTACTATTTGACAATCAATGAACCAGGTGAAGTTGCATTGTCCAATCATTTCGAGTGGATTTATTTCAATCCTGTCTTAGCAAAGTATGATACGCTGCGACCAAAAGCAGTAATTCAGGTGACAGGAGAGTCAAAAATCAATCAAGCTATTTCCAATCAACGTTTGGGGGGAATTTATGATTTAATCTCAATTGAGAGTAATAATCTTTTTTACGATCGATATAAGTATTATTTTTCCATCTCGATCAATATTTTATTGCTCGCGTCGGTCATTTTGTTGGCCTTTTTGATAGTAAAGAAGAGATAATGGGGAATAGTTTCGGAAAAATATTTAAGATAAGCACTTTTGGTGAATCGCATGGATTAGGACTTGGTGTAGTAATCGAAGGATGTCCTGCGGGGGTGGAAATTGACGAGGAGTTTATTGTCCGTGAAATGCAGCGAAGAAAGCCTGGCCAATCAAAAATCACCACACAGCGCAAGGAGGAAGATGAGTTTAAAATCCTTTCGGGTGTATTTGAAGGGAAATCTACAGGAACACCTATCGGAATGGTCATCATGAATACTGACCAAAAGAGTAAAGATTATGGGCATATCGCTGATAAATTCAGACCTTCCCATGCGGATTTTACTTACTTTGAGAAATATGGTATTCGTGATTACAGGGGAGGCGGAAGAAGTAGTGCCCGTGAGACTGCTGCGCGTGTTGCAGCCGGTTCCATTGCGAAACTGCTATTGAAGCACTTTGGAATAGGTATTCATGCCTACGTCAGTCAGGTAGGTGAGTTAGTTCTTGAGAAGTCGTACCTTGAAATGGATCTTGCTCAGGCGGAAGAAAATATTGTCAGATGCCCTGACCCAATGATGGCAGAGCAGATGATATCTCTGATTGATGAAGTTAGAAAAAGTAGGGATACCATTGGAGGGGTTGTGAGTTGTGTTGCAAAGGGAGTGCCTGCAGGCTTGGGTGAACCTGTCTTTGACCGATTGCATGCTGAGCTAGGAAAAGCAATGTTGAGCATCAATGCAGTGAAGGGATTTGAATATGGGAGTGGATTTGATGGAGTGAAAATGAGGGGGTCTGAACATAACGATGCTTTTTATCAAGACGGTGATCGGGTTCGGACTCGAACGAATCACTCCGGAGGAATTCAAGGTGGGATTTCCAATGGTGAAGATATTTATTTCAATGTAGCCTTTAAACCCGTTGCTACCATCATGATGGATCAGGAGTCTGTCAACGAAGGGGGGGAATCTGTCATGGTTTCAGGGAAAGGGAGACATGATCCTTGTGTAGTGCCCCGTGCAGTCCCCATAGTGGAAGCTATGACAGCACTAGTATTAGCCGATTATCTGCTAATAAGCAGAACCAATAAACTCTAATTGAAAATCTGTTCGTATGTTTAAGAAAATACCTTTACACACTCAAATTATTTTAGGATTGGTCCTAGGCTTAATTTTTGGCCTTGTCATTATATATACGGGGATTTCACCACAATTTACGGTAGATTTTATCAAGCCTGTCGGGACAATTTTTATCAATTCCTTGAAAATGATTGCGGTACCATTGGTGCTTGCATCCTTGATTGTAGGGGTGGCAAATCTTGGGGATATTTCTAAATTATCCCGAATTGGAGGTAAAACTATTCTAGCGTATTTGATTACTACCGTGATAGCGATTACACTTGGGTTGTTATTGGTGAATATTTTTCAGCCAGGAGATCAATTACCCCAAGAAACGAGGGATAATTTAATGGCTCAATTTGATTCTCAGGCTGGGTCTAAAGCGGACAAAGCAGCGGAAATTAGAAATGCAGGTCCTTTGCAACCAATAGTAGATATTGTACCTGAAAATTTGATTGCAGCAGCAGCCGATAATGGAAGCATGTTACAAGTGGTATTTTTTGCGATCATTGCAGGAATCGCCTTGCTACAGATCCCTAAAGATAAAGCGAAGACCTTTACTGACTTCTTTGATGCCTTAAATGATGTGATCATTAAG
This sequence comes from Mongoliitalea daihaiensis, assembly GCF_021596945.1. Lineage (NCBI taxonomy): Bacteria > Pseudomonadati > Bacteroidota > Cytophagia > Cytophagales > Cyclobacteriaceae > Mongoliitalea > Mongoliitalea daihaiensis. Next base: position 1,476,366 of record NZ_CP063779.1, read on the forward strand.
ATTGTGGAATATATCATGATGATCGCGCCTTATGGTGTATTTGCATTGATGGCTTCGCTCATTGTAGAAATAGCAGGAGATAATCCAGATTCGGCAGTAGAACTCTTACTCGCCCTATTAAAATACACAATCATTGTATTGAGTGGTCTGGCATTGATCATCTTTGTTGTCTACGGCACCTTGCTGAAGGCTTTCACAAGAATCAAATTCTTTGATTTTTTAAAAGCGATGAGACCTGCGATGTTGTTGGGTTTCTCTACTTCTTCAAGTTCTGCAACGCTTCCTGTGACCATGAAAATTGTGGAGGAAGAAGTGGGTGTTTCTGAGGAGGTGAGCAGCTTTGTCTTGCCATTGGGAGCGACGATTAATATGAATGGTACTAGTTTGTATCAAGCAGTTGCTGCTGTATTTATAGCCCAGGCCTTGGGAATGGACTTGACGATTTCCCAGCAGTTGACAATTGTCTTGACAGCAACCTTGGCAGCTATTGGTTCTGCAGGTGTACCGGGTGCAGGTTTGATTATGTTGATCATCGTGTTGGAAGCCATTGGTGTACCTGGTGCAGGGGTGGCGTTGATTATTGCTCCAGATAGAATATTGGATATGTTCCGTACGGTGGTGAATATCACGGGGGATGCTACGGTCTGTGTGGCAGTAGCTTCTACAGAAGGAGAATTACCGGATGGCCTGATCAGAGCTTCCAATCCGTTTACGCCGAGTGCGGAGGAACTGAATGTAAAGGATGAGTAGTGAACAGTGAGCAGTTGAGAGTGAATAGTTGAGAGTGAATAGTGAGCAGTTGACAGGGTGGAGCATTGAGAGATCAGACCTGGCAGGTTTTTGAAACCTGCCAGGTCTAGTATTTTTCGTGGATGGTCTTTATCACTACTGGCCCAATGGCCCCGATTCTCGGGATAGTGTCTTGGAAAAAGTAAACGGTGAGTTTGCACTCATCATGACAGTCTACAACCTCAAAAGAACCATTAACATCCTCGGAATACCTGAGCTCTTACAACTAATCCAAAACTGGAAACCCGACTACAAAAGGGTTTCTTTGGTCTTAAAATCAAGCCTTTTTGGTCTATTCAAGGCCCTATTGGCCTTTAAAACTTTAATCTATAAAACTAACGAATTAAACTTAAAATTGACTCAGGTTCAAGATTACCTCTCTACGAACCCCCTATACTCCTCAGAAATGCGGTTTTTTCAAAAAACTGAAAGTTTTTTCACAGCCTGACGTGATTCAGCTTGGAGACGGCGGGCCTGTCTGCCGCCAGGCCATAGCCGTCAGGTTAAGAGGTTAATTATATGTTCAAGAGCCAATTTTCCTTTCTTTTTTTCAAGATAAATTGCTTTTGGAGCATAATCGATCAATTTTTTAATCAAAAGTCGGAGCTGGTTTTGGTTTTTAACTGCTTTTATTAGAAAGTTTTGGATGTTTTGTATCAGTCTAAAGTATTTCCAAATACTGCATAGTATCTTATATTTACCATACATCTGCTCTTGTAAACAGTTGAATATCTTTAGATTAAGGATTACCCAAATTAGCTTTCCGTAAAGCTGACATTCAAACCTATGAATTTTTTTACTGTTAAACTCATTTATCGTAACCAAAGATTTCCAAGTCTTGAAAATGAGTTCTATTTGCCATCTCATAGCGTAAACTTTTCTTATTTCATTGGTTTTTAGTACCTCAGACGGAACATTGGTAACCATAATATTGAGTCTGGCCTTGATTTTAAACTTTTCAGAAACATTATGTCCTGTTGACCTTGCTTGTTTGGTTGTTTTTTTTAGTCTTTTTTGATAGGTTTCTTCATTGGCAAGTGAAAGAACCAAACGCGCAGGAACACGCTCCTTTTTACCTAAGTATACAGAGACTTCAATATAGTCAAGATGATTTTTTTTGAGTTTGTGAAGGTGATTTTTTAAGTCTACAGGTTCCTCTGAATCCAAATCAAGATAGCAATTCACCTGTGGCCCCAAACGGTTGATAAAATAGGCTCCCGCAGAATGGACCTTTGTCATAAACTTCAGGGTAGAATATCCCAGATCTCTTAAAAAAAGATCTTTTCACATATATCATGAGTAAATTCCGCTGAGTCTGACTGATCGTTCAATACCCCAGAGGTCAGTCTCAGATCCATACTTTGACCGCTAATGAAATCGTATTCATATTGGATACTTATCATTGATGATGATTGGCTAAGGGCTCCGCCATATCCCTTATATTTTTCCGAAAAAGGGTCAGGGAGAGAAAACTTGGTTGAATCCTTGATCCTGATTCTTTTAAAATGGGATGTAAGGAGTTCTCTATTGCCCTGATATCTAATCTTTTGAAACAAAAGTATGTCAAGACATCTTTTTAAAAATGATACTGCTTGAGCTGTAAATCGATCGTGTAAGGATTGCTTTGTAATATTGATACCGAACTGCTCAAACAGAAAGGAGGCCATATCCAATAAGCTGAAAAATTTTCCCCGTTGATACGAAAACATCAAACTAAGCAGGAACCCGAAACCGTCAAGTTTAGACTTCCTGATACAGAAACGAGTTTCAGAGGCGATTGAGTTAATGGTTTTTGGATTAAAGAAACTATGAAATTTTTCCCTTAAAATCTGATCTTTTTCAAGTAAATTTCCTTGATTTTCTTCCCTTTACTGTAAAAATATTGTTATATTTATAGAAGAAAAAGGCGGATAACGACCAAGTTGAGCCGCCTTTTTCAAAATAACTAAAAACTTATACAAATATGAGCAAAAGGACGAAAGATCCCAAGGGGGATCTACGTTTTGTTTGTAAATCAGCTCAGACTTCTGATTTCAGGCCCATTAGCCTGACGGCTATGGCCGCCAGGCAGGCATTCGGAGACGTTCCCTTCGAGTCTACTACTAGCTTATTAAAGATACTAAACTTTCTATTTACTCTGAACCGCCCGCCTGTCTGCCGACAAAGGCAGGCTGTATCCAAGGTGATGTTGTGGCATCGTTTTTTTCAAGTGGATAATGGATTTATTCTTAATTGACCACCAACAGCTTTTAATACTTTCATTATTGTTTCAAATTGGGGCTTCGATCCTGTTGATAGGGCTTTATACAAACTTGGCCTACTCATCCCTGTTTCTTCCGCTATTTTGGACATCCCAATTGCTTTTGCGATGTGCCCAAGCGCAACAACTACATCATCATTATCCCCTTCCTCCAAAACAGAATTTAAATACTCAGCAATCATTTCCTTACTGTCCAAATAGTCCGCTATATCAAATTTTGATGTTTCCATTTTTTACTTTTTTATCCTTTTCCAAATTTCCTTTGCTCTTTCGATGTCCTTTTGTTGAGTTGATTTTTCTCCACCTACTAGAAGAATAATGATTTTCCCTTCTCTTTCCTTTAAGTAGATTCTATATCCTTTAGCATAGTCTATCCTCAATTCATGAATCCCTTCACCTACGGGTTTACAGTCCCCGAAATGTTCATCAATTTCAAGTTTTTGGATCCTGAACAAAATTTTCGCTTTTGCTCTTAAATCCTTCAATTTTCTCAACTATTTGTCAAATTCAGCAGTCTTTTCAATAAAGTACATCTACCTATCTGTCTTCATTTGGATACGAAATTACATGTTTTTTCTAGATTTAAAAAGTTACTTCGAATATACTTGGGGTCTTTTAAAATGTGCCACAACGATTCTCTTCACGCCATTATGGCGCAAAGCATTCCAATTCGTAGTGATAGACGCCATAGTGGCGGCTATTTCCGAATTATCTAACTACCCACTCCCATTCTAATCATGTTCACAAGCTGCTTTAAACAAGTGAGGTGTAACAGCTTTGTTGGATAGCTTTTTAAATATATGGAATTCCTATCTGTTTTTTTCGTCTTTTCGATCTATTTTGGATTCCTGACAAGGGGAAAGCTTGATCTCGTGATTTTTGGCTCCTCTCTATTATCCATTTAACTTAAACGCCCCATTTATTTCTATATCAGCATTTCTTTTAAAGAATATTTGATACATCCACCTCTTGTAAATAAAGGCATTGTTGGACTTTGGAGTAGAGTTCATCTTTATCAACAGGCTTGGTCATATAGTCATCCATACCCACTGCTTTTACTTTTTCCTTTGCTTTGTCTGTGGCATCAGCTGTGACAGCAATAATGGGAATTTGTTGGTTTTTAGAACCTGCCTCTCCGTTTCTGATAGCAACTGTGGCTTCATATCCATCCATTTCAGGCATCTGAAGATCCATCAGAATCAAATCTACATGTGCAGCTTGTAATTTTTCAAGTGCCTCGATTCCGTTATTGGCAATATCAAACGTCGTGTTTTGCCATTTTCTTAAAATAGCCTTCATAACTACCTGATTCACGGGGTTATCCTCCACTATCAAAATATGCTTGCCCTGAAGGTCATAGGTTCCAGAAATGCTGCTTGTTGCTTGTGCAGCTTTCTTTTCAGGGAGTTTAAAGTTTAACTGCATCACCACTTTTGTACCTTTTCCTTTGGTGCTAGTGATATTGATAGTACCTTGATACAGCTCAATTAAAGCTTTTACGATACATAGCCCTAAGCCAAAGCCTCCAAATTTTCGTTTATCGTCGATTTGTTCCTGTATAAAGGACTCGTAGATTCTATCCAGTTTTTCCTGCTCGATTCCTACTCCTGTATCTGTAATGGTAATCGTTAAATCCACTGTATTCCTTGGACTAAGGTCAGATTGTATGCTTAACTTGACATCACCCTTTTGCGTGAATTTGATAGCATTGTTTAGAATGTTGAGTAAAATCTGTCGGATACGTGCTTTGTCTCCTAAAATGTAGGCTGGTAATTGGTTGATTTCCTCATAAATGAAATTGAGGTTTTTATCCTTGGCTTTGTTAGCGGTGATTGTGCGTAACTCTTGGATGATTTTTTCTACTTTGACAGGGCGTTCTTCCAGTTTGAGTTCCTTTTTCTCAATATTGGAATAGTCCAAGATATCATTTATGGCCGATAACAATTCCAAGGAAGAATATTGAATGATTTCCAAATCGGATTTGACTTTAGGATCTTGTGTTGTTTCTTGAATGGATTTGGAAAGCCCAATTACGGCATTTAATGGAGTTCTGAGTTCGTGGCTGATATTTGAAAGAAAAAAGGATTTGATTTCATTAGATTCTTGGGAACGTTGAAGAGCTATTTCCTGCATTTGTTCTTTTTCTGATTTCAGAATCCGGATTCTGTTAGCCATGGACAAAGAGAGAAAGATGATTTCAAGTCCAGTTCCAAATTTTGATGCATTTTCAGTAATAAATGAGTTTGGAATAAGACTGAAATTGTTGAGTATAAAAATGAAAAAGCCACTAAAAAAGAAAAACAAACCGATGCCAAAGAATAAATCAGGAGCTGCCCCTCTTCGTAGAGAAGTAACTAGCGTTCCTATGATGAGAAATAGTAGCAATACTCCAAGTAAATTGACAAGAGGGTAATAAAATTCAATTGCACTGTGAATAAAAAGAATTGCCCCAATAAGGGCCAAAATGCAGATGTGGAGGGAATTGTAAACCTTTTCCAATAAAGGGCTAAAGTTTTTTACTTTCATAAATACCTGTACATACCTTCCAAATGCTAAAGCCGAAAAAGCAGCTGCAAGCAGCACAGCATTTCTAGACAACCAACCGGCACTTGGTGTGAGGTATTGAAAAAAGTAACCATCCAAAGAAAGGTGTAACAATGCGATCGAAGACACATAAATGAAGTATAAGAGAAAGCTTTTTTCCTTGATTCCAAAGTAGAAAAACAAGTAAATCGCACCTGCAAGCACTAAAATTCCATAAAAAATCCCGAATGCTAATTGGTCTTTGTAAGAGGTCAAAATCATGGAGTTGGCACTGTGTAAATTTAGTGGTAAGTTGATTACCTCACCATCACTTTGGTATTGAACATAAAATTCATAGCTGCTATCAGCTTTAAGCTCGATGGGAAAAATCATTTTCCGGTGGGCAAGTGGCTTGGAATCAAAGGGGAGTAAGTCACCGGTGATTTGTGAAACGATTGTTCCTGAGGCATCGATTTGATAAAGTTCAATGATATCAGTAATTGGTCTTCCTGTTTCGAAAAATAAGCTCAAATCCCGATTACTGTTATTAGTTAGGCTAAATTTCAGCCAATAGTTATCCTTGGTGAATCCCAGATTGGTATTAGGACCGGCAATAGGTTCAAAAGTATAGGTTGCTTTTTTTTCCAAGAACTGTTGCAGGCTAAGTATTTCAGAACCTACATTGGTTATGGATGCTGCTTCATAGATTGAAATTGGTTTGTGGAAGTTGTCAGTTTCCACCAAAAATTGTGCTTGAAGATTTGAGGTAGCTACTATCAAACATACAAGAGTGACTAAATTATTCATGAACAGCTGATTTTTCATAATTAACGGCAGTGGTGATAAGTCCAACCAAATACGAGAGCTAGTTGTTTTTTGGATTTTATCGAGGGTAAAAAATGAATGTTGTACCTAAAACCTACAATAGAAAGGCACACGAATGGCACGAAGGCTTCTTTCTGCACGTACAAATCTAAAATCTAAAATCATAAATAAAAAAAGTCCACAGATGACACAGATTTGCACAGATTAAGGAGTTGGGAGAAATTTTGGGAATAATTTAGATTATCTGATAAGCTTGATTTTTAATTTCCTCGCGTGGCTCGGGGGATTTGGTTTCATCCTTTACAATAATTCATCATTCGGAGTTGGACGTTTATCCTTCGACATTTTTTTTCTCGCCACGGGCGCCACGGTTGCTCGCCACGTCCGCAAAGGGAAATTACCTCTTACAATCAAATCTAAAACCTGCCTTCTAATCCTGATAGCTATCGGGACCAAAATAAAAAAGTCCACGAATGACACGAATTACACGAAGGCTTCTTTCTGCACGTACAAATCTAAAATCTTAAATCTAAAATCATAAATAAAAAAAGTCCACAGATGACACAGATTTGCACAGATTAAGGAGTTGGGAGAAATTTTGGGAATAATTTAGATTATCTGATAAGCTTGATTTTTAATTTCCTCGCGTGGCTCGGGGGATTTGGTTTCATCCTTTACAATAATTCATCATTCGGAGTTGGACGTTTATCCTTCGACATTTTTTTTCTCGCCACGGGCGCCACGGTTGCTCGCCACGTCCGCAAAGGGAAATTACCTCTTACAATCAAATCTAAAACCTGCCTTCTAATCCTGATAGCTATCGGGACCAAAATAAAAAAGTCCACGAATGACACGAATTACACGAAGGCTTCTTTCTGCACGTACAAATCTAAAATCTTAAATCTAAAATCATAAATAAAAAAAAGTCCACAGATGGCACAGATTTGCACAGATTAAAATGTTAGGTGAAACTTGTGGGATAGTTTAGATTATCTGATAAGCTTGATTTTTAATTTCCTCGCGTGGCTCGGGGGATTTGGTTTCATCCTTTACAATAATTCATCATTCGGAGTTGGACGTTTATCCTTCGACATTTTTTTCTCGCCACGGGCGCCACGGTTGCTCGCCACGTCCGCAAAGGGAAATTACCTCTTACAATCAAATCTAAAACCTGCCTTCTAATCCTGATAGCTATCGGGACCAAAATAAAAAAGTCCACGAATGACACGAAGGCTTCTTTCTGCACGTACAAATCTAAAATCTTAAATCTAAAATCATAAATAAAAAAAAGTCCACAGATGGCACAGATTTGCACAGATTAAAATGTTAGGTGAAACTTGTGGGATAGTTTAGATTATCTGATAAGCTTGATTTTTAATTTCCTCGCGTGGCTCGGGGGATTTGGTTTCATCCTTTACAATACTTCATCATTCGGAGTTGGACGTTTATCAGTCGACATTTTTTCTCGCCACGGGCGCCACGGTTGCTCGCCACGTCCGCAAAGGGAAATTACCTCTTACAATCAAATCTAAAACCTTCCTGGCGGAAGGCAGGTCTGCCTTCTGAAATCTAAAATCTAAATCTCTTACCCAAACAAGGTTCCCGTCTGTCCGCCGAAATCAGGTTTGATTTTTAGATGTTTGTAGGCTTGTTCGGTGGCCATTCTTCCACGGGCTGTTCGCTTGAGGTAGCCTTCCTGGATCAGGAAGGGTTCGTAGACTTCCTCGATGGTTTCGGCTTCTTCTCCGCATGCAGTAGCGATGGTACTCAAGCCCACAGGTCCTCCCTTGAATTTTTCGATGATGGTCAAGAGTATGCGGTTGTCCATTTCGTCCAAGCCATTTTCATCCACATCTAAGGCATCCAAGGCCATTTTGGCGATGTCTATGCTGATTTTGCCGTTACCTTTGACTTCGGCAAAGTCACGAGTTCTTCTTAAAAGCATGTTAGCAATACGGGGTGTGCCTCGACTCCTTCGGGCAATTTCATAGGCAGCCACATCATCGATTGGTGTTCCCAAAATCCCCGCCGAACGGCCCACGATATCGGTCAGTAATTTGGCATCGTAGTATTCCAAGCGTGAATTGATCCCAAATCGCGCCCGTAAAGGCGAGGTCAATAGGCCTGAACGAGTAGTGGCACCAATCAATGTAAATGGGTTCAGGGAAATCTGAACCGAGCGGGCATTTGGCCCCGAATCCAACATGATGTCGATGCGATAGTCTTCCATAGCAGAATACAGATATTCTTCCACGATGGGATTGAGTCTGTGGATTTCATCGATAAATAGTACATCACCTGACTCTAAATTGGTGAGTAGGCCTGCTAAATCCGATGGCTTATCCAATACAGGCCCAGAGGTGATCTTGATGCCAGCATCCAATTCATTGGCAATGATGTTGCTCAGGGTTGTTTTACCCAAGCCAGGAGGGCCGTGCAAAAGTACATGGTCAAGAGGCTCATTCCGTTTCTTTGCCGCTGAGACAAATATTTTTAAGTTTTCTACGATCTTAAACTGTCCCGTAAAGTCATCAAAACTCAATGGCCTCAAGGCTTTTTCGTATTCTTTTTCCTGCGTATTCAGGTTGCTTTTATCTCCGCTTAGGTAATCTTCTCTCATATTGCGCTATTGAGTTAAACAAAGATACAAAATTAACGTGAGTGTAGATGGCTTTCATTTGAAGCAACTGGAAAGGAGTTTTGTTGCATTTGTAAGGCGGCTAAGAAATTAAATTGGAAAATAAGCTTTAACTTTCGGAAAAATCACCTCAGTTATGAATAACAACGCCCAAAAGAATATCATCTATTCGATTATTCTCTTGCTTTTAGTCGTTATCGTCTACTTATACAGGCAAAATAAAGAAGGTTCGGAAGATCTTGTTGCATCTACTACAGATGCTGTTGGCAGAATGGTCATTGTTGGACAGACTATGGGGACCAATTACCGGGTGGTTTATTTGGATCCTGAAGGCAGAAATCTGAAGTCGGCAGTGGATTCATTGTTAATCGTGTTTAATCAATCCTTATCTACCTATATTTCAGATTCAGAGATTAGCCGCTTTAATCAGTCGGATTCATTGGTTTTTGAGCTGCCATTTTTTTTACCTGTATTACAGTCCAGTAAGGAAGTCTTTGAAATGACCGAGGGTGCATTTGATCCAACTGTTGGCCCGGTGGTGAATTTATGGGGTTTTGGTCCAGGGGGACCGCAATTGAAGGATTCTGTGAATATTACCAGCATTCTTCCAAAGATAGGCTTCGAAAAAATCACCTTCGATCAACAGCAGGCGCGTAAACTTGTTTCCGGTATGTACTTGGACTTTTCGGCTATTGCCAAGGGCTACGGAGTAGATGTAGTGGCGGATTATCTGGAGTCCAAGGGAATCGATAACTTCTTGGTGGAGATTGGTGGGGAATTGGTTGCCCGTGGATTGAATGATAAGGGGGAGTTGTGGAAAGTGGGAATCAACAATCCCGAAGAAATGGGAAGTCCAAATGATCTATACTCTGTGGTGGCTTTGGAAAATAAAGGGATGGCCACATCCGGAAATTATAGGAACTATTATGAGGTAGATGGGCTAAAAATTTCCCATACCATTGATCCAAAAACAGGAAGACCTGTACGCCATGGATTATTAAGTGCAACTGTATTGGCAGATGATTGCATGACTGCTGATGCTATCGCAACAGCTATGATGGTTATGGGTACAGAAAAAGCAATTGCCTTACAAGAATCCTTGAAAAGTTTTGAAATCTTTCTGATTTTCAATGACGAGTCAGGGGAGTTAACTTCATTTGCAAGCGAGGGCCTCAAGCCATATTTGTCATTTATTCATGAGTAACTGTGTTTCGTTGGTAGCCACTTCGGGTGGATTGATGAAGGATTGGTTTTCTTCTCCCTATTTTCAGATTTTATACAAAAACAGAGATACTTCTGAAGCCCAATATTTTATTGATAGGCTTGATGATTACTTTCTATTTCAGGAAGGAAAAAAAGTAATGGACTTGGCTTGTGGAAGGGGGAGACATAGCGTTTCCCTTCATCAGAAAGGATTAGACGTTACCGGTGTAGATTTCTCTCCATTGAGTATTTCGCAAGCAAAGGAGTTTGAAAAACCAGGTCTTCGCTTTGTAGAAGCTGATATGCGGACTTATCTAGAGGAGGAAAGCTTTGATTATGTCTTCAATATGTTTACAAGCTTTGGTTTTTTTGGAGATAACCTGCAAAATCAACTGGTGATTGATTGTGTCTACAAAAACCTGAAAGCCGGAGGGTTATTTTTGTTAGACTACCTCAATTCGGACTTTATCTTGGATAATTTTGTTCCACAGGAGCTCAAAATTGTGGATGGTATCAGTTTTCACATCAACAGATCTGTGAAACAAGGACATATTATCAAGGATATTTACTTTGAAGATCAGGGAAGACGCTTCCATTATCAAGAGTCTGTACAATTGATTACTCGGGAGATGTTCGAATACTTCTTTGAAAAAGCAGGTTTTGTGTTGAAAGATGTATTCGGAGATTATTCATTAAGACCTTATGTCAAACACCTCAGTGAGCGTATTATATTTATTGTAGAAAAACCTGATCTTCATGCTAATTAATTTTCTTTTGCTTTTTCTCACGGCGATGGTAGCCGGTGGTTTGGCCTATTTTATTCCCAACTGGGAAGAACGCTACTTCAAATTGGTTTTAGTTTTTGCAGGCTCCTATCTCTTTGCTATTACGGTATTACATATTTTACCAGATCTATTTGTAGAAGCACCCAATCCCAGTTGGATGGGTTTTTATATTTTATTGGGTTTTTTGTTACAACAGGTTTTAGCCCTTTTTTCTACAGGTGTCGAGCATGGACACATTCATCATCCAAGTCAAGCCCACGGACATGGCATTGAGATGGGGGTTTGGACTTTAATGATTGGCCTATTTGTCCATGCCTTTCTCGAAGGTACACTTCTGTCGCATGAGGGTGTATTGACAGAGGCCCTGCATGACCACAGTCATCACGACCATGCGCATGACCATGGTCATCATCACCATCATGGGCATAACAACTTACTTCTGGGAATTTTGCTACATAAAGGTCCCGAAGCATTTGCACTAGTGGCAGTGTTGACCACGGCTATGAAAAAGCGCTGGGTATTTGTGTTATTGACGATTTTTGCCCTGGCGTCTCCCGCAGGGATGTTGCTGAGTAACTTTCTGTATGAAGCAGATATATTGGGTAGAAATGGGTTGAATATTTTCTATGGTGTAGTAGCTGGTGGCTTTTTGCATATTTCTACGACCATCTTCTTTGAAAGCAGTCCAGACCATAAGTTCTATTTAAATAAGGTTTTGGTGAGTATTTTAGCATTCACTTTGGCTGTAATTCTCGAATTGTTTTTGTAGATTTAAATTCCGATTTACGACAGGTTATCCATATTTTATTTTGATTTCTTTTTTTGAAATCTAGCGAAAATCTATATCTTGCTAATAAGTTATAGTTTCGCTAATTTAGTATATCAAACCCAAAATATTCCCATGGAAAAGCCTACATGTCCAAAGTGCGAACAAGAGAAAATTGTTAAAAGTGGCGTTGTTGGAGGAAGACAGCGTTTTAAATGTAAAAAATGTGGCTATCATTTTACTGTAAATAAGCTTGGTAAGGCTATTGACAAGTATTATGTTGTCAAGGCTTTGCAGCTATATATCGAAGGAATCTCTTATCGTGAAATCGAAAGAATATTAGGTGTCAGTCATGTCTCGGTCATGAACTGGGTCAAGCAATACAAAATCAAAGCCCCCGAAAGCTACGATTACAGGCCTACCTATCGTGTGCTCAATCATACCGAGTTGGTCAAATTTATGGCTCAGAAGGAGAATTTGACCGATACGGGTATGCTTATCACGGAATTAGGAGATAAGTTTATGATTATCAAGTGGGAGCGCTTCAAAAATCGCTAATCCGAATTATATTTTGTTCGCTATAGTAAATTTACAAATATCTATCATCATTTTTTATTTTGGGTAGCATCTTGTCAACTTAGACTTGTTGGTCGGGCCCGACTGCAATCAGTCAACATCAACAAAACCCAAAATACAATGCAAACCTCTATCAAATGGTTGATGAGTGCATTCATTGGGATCATCTTTTTCCAATCAGCTGTTGCGCAAGATTCACTTGCCAACTTCAGAGCCGCCAAAGATGACATCACTGATCACTCGTATAAGCCACTCACGCTTAATCTAACGAACGACGGTTCCAAGTACATCCGATTCATCGTATGGAATCAGATGTGGGCACGTGTCACAGAGAATAATCCAGGCACTTTAGGTGTGGACGGTACCCCACGCAGGACTACCGCGGATATTGGTATCCGAAGGGCTCGTTTCCTAGCTTATGCCCAAATTTCCCCCAGATTTATGGTCCTTACCCATTGGGGTATCAATAATCAAACATTTACAAATGGAGGCGTTCCCGGTGGAGGTGCCACAGGTAATCCAGGAAATATTCCTGTAACTGTTAATCCAGAAACAGGAGTAGGCGCTGCAGCAGGAATGTCTGCTAAAAAGCCTCAACTATTCTTCCATGATATATGGACAGAGTTCAAAGTTTCCAATGAACTCTATGTTGGGATGGGGCTTCATTACTGGAATGGGATTTCCAGAATGACAAGCCACAGTACCCTAAATTTCTTAGCAGTAGATGCGCCGATTTTCAACTGGCCTTTGATAGAGCTTACAGACCAATTTGCACGTCAATTTGGGTTTTATGCCAAAGGACAGGTAGGTAAATGGGATTACCGAGCGGCATTGAATAAGCCATTTTCTGTAGGTGGAGGTGGGAGATACGATGCAAACACTCAACGCCCCATTGCTGCCAATGTCATCAATGACAACTGGGCTACCCAAGGATACTTGGCCTATCAGTTTTTGGAAACGGAGAACAACAAACTTCCTTTTTTTGTAGGAACTTATCTAGGCACCAAGTCTGTCTTCAATGTTGGTGCTGGATGGCATCACCATAAAGGAGCTACTAATTCTAGGAATTCAAGTGGAGCCGTCGAAACACACGATATGTTGCTGTTGGGTTTTGATACCTTCTTGGATCTCCCCCTCAATAAAGCAAAAGGTATCGCATTGACTAACTACAATGTGTTTTACAATTATGACTTTGGGCCTAACTACATACGGAATGTAGGAATTATGAATGTAGGCTTTGGTGCTGGTACTACACAGAATGGGCCTGGCAATGCTCAACCTACTATTGGTACAGGACAAATATTTTATTCTCAGACAGGCTTATTGCTTCCGCAGAGTTTATTAAATGGTAAAGGGCGCTTGCAGCCTTTTGGAGCGCTTACCCATAAGAACTTTGAGTTTTTTGAAGAAAGCTCTTGGCAATATGACCTCGGTATTAATTACTTACTGAATGGTCATCACGCAAAAATCACTTTACAATACGGTCATCGTCCACTCTTTGAAAATTTCAGAAGAGCTGGAGGGGCTGGAGAATTTATCTTACAAACCCACATCTTTCTATAATACTCCATACTATGTCAGACAACAAACAAAAAATGCAGGCCTACTGGAAGAAGAATCTACGGACACTTCTTATCCTATTGGTCATTTGGTTCACCGTATCCTTTGGTTTCGGAATTCTCTTGGTTGATCAACTCAACACCATCAGGTTGGGAGGTTTTAAATTAGGCTTTTGGTTTGCTCAGCAGGGCTCCATCTATGCGTTCGTGGTATTGATTTTTGTCTATGTCTATAGAATGAATCAATTGGATAAAGAATTTGACGTAAACGAAGAATAACCCCAAAATCAACCAAACAAATGGATATTTTAACTTGGACATATATATTGGTAGGCGCATCATTTGCCCTCTATATAGGAATTGCTATCTACACGAGAGCAGGTTCCACAAAAGAATTTTACACGGCAGGTGGAGGCGTTTCTCCTCTGGCAAACGGGATGGCAACAGCCGCTGACTGGATGTCTGCCGCATCTTTTATTTCTATGGCAGGGATCATTGCATTCTCTGGCTATGATGGATCAGTTTATTTGATGGGATGGACAGGAGGCTATGTGTTATTGGCACTCTTACTCGCCCCCTATCTTCGGAAGTTTGGGAAATTTACCGTTCCTGATTTTGTAGGCGATCGCTATTATTCTAATAAAGCACGTGTAGTAGCCGTGATTTGTGCTCTTTTCATTTCTTTCACTTACGTAGCAGGACAAATGAGGGGTGTTGGGATTGTATTTTCTAGATACTTGGAAGTAGACATCAACACAGGTGTAATCATTGGGATGTGTATTGTATTCTTCTACGCTGTATTGGGCGGGATGAAAGGAATCACCTATACGCAGGTAGCACAATATTGTGTGTTGATTTTTGCCTATATGGTCCCTGCAATTTTTATATCCATGCAATTGACAGGTAATCCAATACCTCAGTTAGGTTTGGGTGGTGTTGTTGCTGACGGTACTCCATTGTTGGATAAATTGGATGGTGTATTGACTGACTTGGGATTTGCAGCCTATACTTCGGGTAGAAAAGGGATGATTGATATTTTCGCGATTACCCTAGCCTTGATGGTAGGTACAGCGGGGCTCCCACACGTAATTGTACGCTTCTTTACAGTACCTCGCGTAAAAGATGCGCGTTTATCAGCAGGTTATGCGTTGGTTTTTATTGCGATCCTTTACACAACGGCTCCCGCAGTAGCTGCTTTTGGTATCTACAATGCGATCGAAACAGTTGCAGATAAGCCAGTGGACCAATTACCAGCTTGGGTAGGGAATTGGCAAAAAACGAATCTGATTTCTGTAGATGACAAAAATGGAGACGGAATTGTACAGTATTCTGCTGATCCAGCAATTAATGAATTGAAAATTGATAAAGACATCATGGTGTTAGCAAGTTCTGAAATTGCTAATCTTCCAAACTGGGTGATCGGTCTGGTTGCCGCCGGTGGAATGGCAGCGGCTTTATCTACAGCTGCAGGGTTATTGTTGGTGATTTCTACATCTGTTTCAAGAGATTTGTTCAGGACATTCAAGCCTGATATGACTGAGAAAAGAGAATTGTTGATTGCGAGAATCTCTGCAGCTGGTGCAGTTGGTTTGGCAGGATACTTTGGTGTGAATCCTCCAGGCTTCGTAGCGGAGGTAGTTGCCTTTGCTTTTGGTTTGGCAGCAGCATCTTTCTTCCCAGTTATAATTATGGGGATTTTCTCGAGCCGTATGAATAAAGAAGGAGCCATTGCGGGGATGATTTCTGGCTTGGTATTTACGATAGTCTATATTAGTTACTTCAAGTTTATCAGCCCTGAATTGAATAATGTAGATAACTGGTGGTTTGGTATATCTCCAGAAGGGATAGGCTCTGTAGGGATGTTGGTCAATTTCGTAGTAACCTACACAGTCTCTAAAATGACCCCTGCCCCACCTCAAAAAGTTCAGGATATGATCCAAGAAATCAGAATTCCGAGAGGCGCTGGGGCTGCTCAAGAGCATTAATAACTTACTGAATTTTCCTGACTTTGTCGCTTTCATATGAGAGTTGTAAAGGCTGAGATAATTTAAACAATAACCTTTGTGCCTTCGCGTCTTTGTGGCCAATCAGCCATAAGGATGCCAAGGCACAAAGAATTTAAAAAAAACATGAACTATCGGATGAACAGTCAAGGTATCTTTTCTTTAATCTGATATCAAAAAATTGTATCTTAACGATTTGAGAAGAAGTCATGAAATCATCAAATAAAGTACAGTTGCTGTGGAGCGTGTTTGTCTTAGGGATTTTTTTGTTGAATTATCCCGTGATGAAGCTCTATAATATCCAATCCACTATTGGAGGGGTGCCGCTTTTGTACGCGATGGTTTTTGGGATTTGGTTGTTTTTGATTGTGTTGACCTACATCGTAATACGCAAGTCCAAAAAGGAAGAAAAGAGTGCTTAGTAATGGAATAATCATAGCGTTTACCTTTGGGTATTTGGCATTACTGTTTGCCATTGCCTGGTTTTCGGAACGATCTTCTGAAAAAGGGGAAAGTTATGCCTCCAATCCGTATGTGTATGCACTTTCTTTAGCGGTATATTGTACTGCATGGACCTATTATGGTTCTGTGGGATATGCAGCAACTAATGGATTGGAATTCTTGACCATTTATATTGGTCCTAGTTTGATAGCTCCTCTATGGTGGCTTGTGATGCGAAAGATGATTCGGGTCAGTAAGGTGCAGCGTATTTCCTCTATTGCAGATTTTATTTCTTCTCGCTATGGTAAAAGCGTCAGTTTAGGTGGAATTGTCACCGTTTTCTGTCTTTTAGGAATTTTACCCTATATCTCCATTCAGATCAAAGCTATCGCCTCCTCTTTCGAAATATTGACAACCGGTGATTTTCAGATGAGTGGCAATCTCCTTCCTTTTTATTCAGATGCCGCCTTTTACTTATCCTTAGGTTTGGCGTTGTTTACCATTCTTTTTGGCACACGAGATGTAGAAGCAACAGCTCGCCATGATGGTTTGGTGACAGCGATCGCTTTTGAATCTATTTTCAAGTTAGTAGCTTTTTTGGTTGTTGGGGTATTTGTTACCTTCATCGTGTACGATGGTTTTCAGGACATTTTTACCCAAGCTTCTATTAGAGGCTTTGATCACCTTTTTGTGTTTGGGGATGAAATTGCATCCACCGATTGGTTTTGGATGGGGATTTTGTCTATGATGGCTATCCTGTTTTTACCTAGACAGTTTCAAGTCTCTGTCGTAGAAAATCACGATGAAAACCATTTGGATAAAGCCATGTGGCTTTTTCCGTTGTATCTATTGATTATCAATGTTTTTGTTTTGCCAATAGCTCTTGGTGGTTTGGTCCATTTTGAAGGAGAGGCAGTCGATGCAGATACCTTTGTTCTCGCCCTGCCGATTACCTACAATCAAGATTGGTTGGCACTTGGGGTGTATTTGGGTGGCTTTTCTGCTGCTACAGGAATGATCATCGTCTCTACGATTGCATTAAGTAATATGGTCAGTAATAACCTAGTGCTACCAGTGATATTGTCCAATGACAAGCTTAAAAAGAAGTTTCAATTGCGTTTGGGGGAAACCGTCATTTGGATTCGTCGGGTGACCATAATTTTAATCATCATCCTGGCTTATGCATATTACAAAGAAGTTGCAGGAAAATTTTCTATTGTCTCTATCGGCCTCATATCTTTTGTGGCCATTGCCCAACTTACACCTGCCATAATTGGTGGTTTGTTCTGGAAAAAAGGATCAAAGATTGGCGCAACAGTTGGAATTATTGCAGGATTTGGAGTTTGGTTTTTTACGTTAGTGACACCAACTATCGTAACCGCAGGGTATTTACCAGAGACGTTTCTTTCCGAGGGGCTTATGGGCATCGCTGCATTGAAGCCGTCTTCCTTGTTTGGAATGGAAGGCATGTCCCCAATCAGTCATGGGTTATTCTTTAGTTTGACTATCAATACATTTGCTTATGTCTTTCTTTCTTTGTTGTTGACTCAGTCCTCCAAGGAACACAATCAGGCGGTAGTTTTTGTAGATATTTTTAAATACAGTACGACTCTTGATAGCTCCATTATCTGGAAAGGTCAGGCATATCTACCGGATTTAAAGGCCTTATTGGTGAATTTTCTAGGTCAAGTGAAAACCGATGAAGCGCTTCAAGAGTTTGAGGCGATGACAGGAAGCTCGCTTGAAGTTAAAGGAGCGGTTAATTCGGAGTTGGTGAATTATTCAGAACGTTTGTTATCCGGTGTGATAGGAACAGCATCTGCACGAATTATGGTAGCCTCTGTAGTGAAGGAAGAAGAGATTAGTATGGAAGAGGTGTTAGGGATTTTGAGAGAAACCCAGGAATTGAAATTTTTAAATTTAGAGTTGAAGCAAAAAAGTAAGGAGCTTACCAAGGCTTCCACTAAACTGCAGAAACTTAATGAAACATTACGCTTGAATGATATGCTAAAGGATGAGTTTATTTCCACAGTTACTCATGAGATGAAAACTCCCCTGACCTCTATCCGGGCTTTTTCTGAAATCTTGTTGGATGAAGATCTTCCAGAAGAAGATCGAAAAAAATTCCTCGATATTATCATTCAAGAAACGAGCCGAATGACACGTTTGATTGATCAGGTGTTGGATTTGGAGCGATTCGATTCTGGTAGACAAAAATTAAATCTAGAATCCACCGACATCAAGATTCTTTTGCTGCAGGCCTGCGAAAGTATGTTTCAAGTATTTAAGGAAAAAAAGATTGCATTTACAATGGATTTGCCATTTGATGCTTTGGAATTAGCTGTAGACGAAGACCGGGTTAAGCAAGTGGTGCTTAATTTACTTTCGAATGCCAGCAAGTTTGCCAATAGCCTCACTGAAATTCGTGCGGTTGTGACAGATAACTACTTACAAGTGGAAGTCTATGACGATGGAAAAGGAGTACCGGCTGAGGAAGTGCCCTATATCTTCGATAAATTTTTCCAAGCGAAAAATCAAACCTCAAAAAAGCCGATTGGAAGTGGGCTTGGATTAGCTATTTCTAAAAAAATAATAGAATATCATGGAGGAATAATCGGTGTTGAAAGAAAAGATGGACTTACCTGTTTTAGTTTTTCATTGCCATTATTCCAAGAAAAAAATGTTGAACCCGAAACCCAAAAAATGTATGAGTAATATACTGATTGTAGATGATGAGCCAAATATCCTGCTTTCCCTTGAATTTCTCTTCAAAAAAGAAGGCTACAGGGTATTTATTGCTCGGGATGGTGATGAGGCTTTGGGGATTATTGAAGATAGGATGCCAGCTTTACTCATCTTAGATATCATGATGCCTAAGGTAGATGGATACGAAGTCTGTAGACATGTGAAGTCTTTGTATCCAGAGATGAAAGTAATCTTTTTGACTGCTAAGAGTAAGCAACAAGATATACAAAAAGGTCTCAACCTTGGTGCAGATCTGTACCTGACTAAACCTTTCTCTACCAAGGATTTGGTATTGAAAGTCAAATCTTTACTGAATTAGAAATCAATTTCAATAACCAAAAATACAAACATTATGAGTGATAGAATCCACACGCTGAGCGGTTACTTTTATGAGTATCAAAAGTCAGTTACAGAGCCAGAAAACTTTTGGGCAAGGATTGCAGACTCCTTTCATTGGAAAAAAAGATGGGATAAAGTATTGAAGTGGAATTTTGATGAACCCAAAGTCCAGTGGTTTGTCAATGCAAAACTCAATATCACCGAGAATATTTTTGAGAAAAATCTGTTTGCCTTCGGTGACCGTACAGCGATTATCTGGGAACCAAGTGATCCGACAGAAGCAAGTAGAAATATCAGCTATCAAGAACTTTATGAGCTGGTTTGTCAATTTGCCAATGTTTTGCTTTCCAAAGGTGTTCAAAAAGGAGACCGTGTAATCATTTATATGCCGATGGTACCGGAAGCAGCGGTAGCCATGTTGGCTTGTGCGCGCATAGGAGCCATTCACTCCATTGTCTTTGCAGGTTTTTCTGCTTCCGCATTGGCTGACCGGATCAATGATTGTCAGGCAAAAGTAGTGTTAACTACAGATGGAAACTTCCGGGGTAATAAAAAAATCGCTGTAAAAGCCTTGGTGGATGAAGCTTTGGAGAAATCATCAGTGGAATCAGTCATTGTTTATAAGCGGACTGGGCAAGAGGTGGTGATGAAGGAAGGAAGGGATTTTTGGTGGCATGATGTGACTGAAGGGGTATCTTCTGCCAATAAAGCCGAAACCATGGACGCAGAAGATCCACTTTTTATCTTGTACACATCAGGTTCTACAGGTAAACCCAAAGGGGTTGTACATTCCACTGCAGGTTACATGGTGTATACTAAATACTCGTTTGAAAATGTATTTCAGTACTCCCCTGGAGATGTCTATTGGTGTACTGCAGATATTGGCTGGATTACAGGTCACTCCTACATTGTATATGGACCATTATTGGCGGGTGCTACTACACTGATGTTTGAGGGCGTACCGACGTATCCGGATGCAGGTAGGTTTTGGGCAGTTATTGATAAGCATCAAGTAAATCAGTTTTACACAGCACCGACGGCTATCAGAGCACTGCAAGCCTATGGTACAGAGCCATTGGAGCCTTACAAGTTGGATTCCTTGAAAGTTCTAGGTTCGGTAGGAGAGCCTATCAACGAGGAAGCTTGGAAATGGTATTACACACACGTGGGCAAGTCACGTTGTCCGATTGTAGATACTTGGTGGCAAACCGAAACCGGAGGTATCCTCGTGTCTCCGATCGCTGGAATAACACCGACCAAACCAGCTTTTGCTACATTACCACTTCCAGGAATTCAGCTGGCAATTGTAGACCCAGAAGGGAATGAGTTAACAGGAAATTCCGTTGAAGGTAATCTCTGTGTCAAGTTTCCTTGGCCTTCCATGATCCGTACGACTTGGGGTGATCACGAGCGATGCAAGCAAACGTATTTCTCTACATATAAAGGCATGTATTTTACTGGTGATGGAGTCAAGAGGGACCACGACGGCTATTATAGAATTCTAGGCCGTGTAGATGATGTCATCAACGTGTCTGGTCATAGAATGGGTACTGCGGAAGTCGAAAATGCCATCAACGAACATCCATTGGTCATTGAATCAGCGGTAGTGGGTTACCCACACGAAATCAAAGGTCAAGGAATCTATGCTTATGTCATTTGCGACACCTCTCATCGAACAGAAGAAAACCTGATCAATGAAATCAAGGATATGGTGGCAAAAATCATCGGTCCAATCGCCAAGCCAGATAAGTTACAGATCGTACCAGGTCTACCAAAAACCCGCTCAGGTAAAATCATGCGTAGAATCCTACGAAAAGTAGCCGAAGGCGATACCAGTAATCTAGGCGATACATCGACCCTTTTGGATCCCGAAGTAGTCAATCAGATTATTGCTGGGAAAAAGTGATGGATAGAAGCGAGAAACGAGAAGCGAGAAACGAGATATTAGAAACAAGAATCAAGACACAAGAATCAAGACACAAGAATCGAGACAGTCTTAGGAACTAATTGAAGTTTGAGAGTTAAGTAAATAGTCCCGTAGGGATGGTCCACATATTAGCCGTGGTAAACCCACGGAAAAGTAGATATGTACGCTTTAAAAGTGCCATAGGTACGACCGACAGGATTTATTGCCTTGATTTATAGGTTCAGAAGTTGATGAGAGTAACTTGATTTAGGATTCAATGTATCGAGCAGGTGGAACTTTTCCAAAGTTGAAAACTTTGGAAAAGTTTTTTATCCTTTTGGAAACTGTACCAAGTAGGGATTCAGGTAGTAAGAAACGTAAACAGTAAGCTTACTACCCACGAAACCGTTGACAGTCGACCGTGGACTTTGGAGGACTAATCACTGAACTGTACCAAGTACTATGAACCAAGTACCAAGTAGGGATTCTCTTGAAAGAAGCGAGATGCTAGACATGAGACTATAGACTCGAGGCGTGTAGGGAATAAGCGATTTTCCTACATAAAATAGAATGACTGTTCATTGTTAAATTGGAGAGCTGTTCGAGATTTGTAATCTCGAACTAGAGATAATGAGGATTTTTAATCCTCTAGGGGAATTGATGTATTAAGGGAGAATAAAATTTCAAATGATGAATATCAAATGCCGAATGATGAACTTTCAACTAATGTCAACTATTGATTTAGATATTATAAAAGAATAATCGTATTTCTACCATAATCGAGCCGTGGACAGTAGACAGTCGACCGTTGACCTTACAATACTGGCTTCGACTTTGCTCAGCCACCAAAAACTTAATCAACTTATTACTAAATTCACCCAACTGTTCACTTCTCACTATTAACTGTTCACTATCAATGAGCAACGTCATCGCCAATCGTGTTAAAGAATTTCTCAAGCGATTTCCCCCGTTTTCGTTTTTAACGGAGGAGGCTTTGGGAGAAGTGTCACAGGGGGTGGTAATTCGGTATTTTGGGAAAGATGAGTTGTTATTTTCCAAAGGAGATCCGGCACAACCCTATTTCTTTGTTTTAAAGGAGGGGTCTATTTCATTGGTAGATTATATTGAGCAGGAGGAAAAAATTGTGGAGGTATGTGATGAGGGAGATGTATTTGGTGTATTAGCGCTGTTGGGCAAAAGGCCTTATCGCTTGACAGCTAAAACATTGGAGGATTCCTTACTTTATGCGATTCCTGTAGCAAGTTTTGATAAGATTCTCACTGAAAATAGCCGGGTAGCCTTGTATTTTGCAGCAGGCTTTGCTTCAGGGCAAGTGGTGGTGCGTACTGATCTTTCCCAATCTCAAAGAGCACGCACTGAATTTTCAGAAATTTCCAAAGATAATGGTTTACTGATTTTTACAGGTCAGTCAGACTTGAATTTCTCAAAAGATGTACTGACGTGTGGCCCAGAGTTAACCATTCAACAGGCTGCTAAAAAAATGGCGGATACTGGAGTAGGGTCAATTGTTATCGTCAATGAGACCAATCATCCCTTGGGAATTATCACCGATAAAGATCTCCGCAATCGCCTAGTGGCACAAGGGAAAAGTTTCGAAACTCCTGTTACGGAGTTAATGACGTCCCCTGTATTGACTAAAAAGAAAGATGCACTCTTTTCGGAGTTGTATCTTACGATGATTAAATTCCGATTACATCATTTGATTTTTACAGAAGATGGGACTGACCAGAGCCCTGTTGTGGGAATTTTATCTGACCATGATATTCTTTTATCACAAGGAAATAGTCCTGCCGTGCTGATTCATGCCTTGATGAATACATGGGAGATTTCCGAGATGGGTAAATTGAGAGACCGAGCGGAGAAGTTACTTTTCTACTACCTCGAAAATGAGGTCTCGATGGACTTTGTGGCCAACATCATTACAGAGATCAATGACATCATCATCCAACGGATTATCCAATTGACCCAACGTAAACTTGCGGATGAATATCCGGGTATGGAGCAAGTGAAATTTTGTTTTCTTTCCTTAGGCAGTGAAGGAAGGGAAGAACAATTGCTGCGAACAGACTTGGATAATGCCATTGTATTTGAAGATGTTGTACAAGAAAAATTAGAGCGTACTCAAGCCTATTTCTTGCGCTTGGGCGAAGAGGTTGTAGAAGGCTTGCTTTGCTGTGGTTTTCAGGCTTGCCCTGCCGATATGATGGCCAATAATATCCGATGGTGTCAGCCGCTTGCCCAATGGAAACAATATTTTTCCGATTGGATACTTACTCCAAGCCAAAAGGCTGTTTTGCATGCCACGATTTTTTTTGATTTTCGACCCATCTATGGCACTAAATCCTTGGCTGAGGAGATGAGTCAACATATTTACGAAGAGATTGGAGAGAAGAAAATCTTCCTCAATTTCCTAGCAAAAAACGCACTACTTAACCCTCCTCCCTTAGGATTTTTCCGCAACTTCATTGTGGAAAAATCTGGAGAGCAAAAAGATAAATTTGATATCAAGCTACGAGCGATGATGCCATTGACAGACATTGCACGTTTATTGGTGTTGAGCCATCGAGTGATTGGAGTGAATAATACCTACAAGCGATTCGAAAAGTTGATAGAGTTAGAGCCGAATCACACGGAATTGATGCAAGAGGCGGGGAAAGCCTATGAGATTTTGATGCGAATGCGGGCCATTGAAGGTCTGAAAAATAACAGTTCAGGCCGATACATCAGCCCAGAAGCTTTGGGAAAATTGCAGCGTCAATTGTTGAAAAACACCTTTTCTCCCATCGATGAATTGCAAAAGATGATTAAGGTTCGGTTTCAAACAGACTTTTTTGCAGGCTAGGTATGGGAATATTTGATTTTTTGTTTTCTTCTCCCCATAAAAAAGCTGAGTTTATAGCAGCGTATGAGGCGGGTTTTGGTCAAAAAATCCCTGCGTCAAGAGGGCTGAGCTTTTTGCCTTTTGTAGTTTTGGATACAGAAACTACGGGATTGGAGCCTAAAACAGATTATATCCTTTCCTTTGGCGCGGTGAAGCTGAGGGGCTTTCAAATAAACATGCAAGAAAGCTTGGAGTGGTATTTACGCACACCCGCCCGAAGCAGAGAGGCGATTGAGGTGCATGAAATTTTGCAGCCGGGGGAGCTGATAGATTTACAAGCCTTTGGAGAGCAATTTTTAACATACATTGGAAACAGTATTTTAGTCGGGCATCATGTGGGCTTTGACTTGGAGATGTTGACTAAAGCCTTGAAACCATTTGGATTTCGCAAGTTTTTGAATCCAGTGTTGGATACACATAGTTTGGCAGTAAGGCTTGAAAAAGGTCCACACTATGATAGCAGCATGGGCAAGCCTGGGGAGTATTCCTTGGATAGCCTCTGCGAACGGTATCAGATTACTCTCGACGATCGACATACGGCTGCTGGTGACGCCTATTTGACAGCGCAATTATTGATGAAGCTGCTGAAATTGGCAGAGAAGAAGGGGATTAGAAGTTATGGGGAGTTGATCCGATAAGGGGTTTTCTCACGGAAGGCGCGGAATACGCAGAAATTTACAGAAAATGTAAATGTTACAGGAAAGGCAAACGCTGTGACTGCATAAACTATGTACCTTATTGCAAGTCATGTAAAAATTTTGTTCCTATCCTACACACAGCCTGTTGGCCTGTGGAAGGCCTGTTAAAATAAGGGGGAATATTCATCGATAATCGTCTATTTGATACATTTTTGTAAAATTAGACAGATCGTAATCTGTTTATTTTGTTATTTTTATCAAAATAAGCGATTTTATGCCTGGGTTTAATCTTATTCCTACAGAGAAAATTATTGAGCGCTTTCGATATGAAAATCCATGGTGGCTTACCAGGCAATTATCAGAGATTTACAAAATAATGGCGAAACGCCTTTATTTTGATTTATTTTTTCCATTTGTGAAGGAAAAATCTATCAGAAGGGCTTTGGTTTTGATGGGGCCTAGACGTGTTGGTAAGACGGTGATGTTATTTCATAGTATTCAGCAGTTATTGGAAGAGAATATCCATCCACATAAGTTTTTTTTATTGGCATCGATAATCCAATTTATGTTCATTTGTACCAGCATCCCTTTATACCTTTAACATTGGAGATATTACTTTAAAGATGAGGCATGTTAGTTGAAATAAGTGCTTATTTAGATTTCTCTCGGTTATATCTTCATATTCAACAATAAGGATATCTATGAAAATTTCCGCATTTCTTATCCTTCTCATCCTCACCTCATGTGTTGGTACACGGGAATACCGGGTACAGAGCTATCAGGTGATGCCGTTTAAGGTGGTGGATACTTCGGAGCGAGTATTTGTGGAGTTTCCGAGGGAGCTGACGGAGAAGGAACTAATGACCATCAGACCCATTGTTCTGGGCAAATTAGAAGAACGGGATTTTCAAGAGGTACTGTGCAGCAGGTATGATCGAGCTAGATTAACGATGGCAGGGATTCATGACTTTTCGACCCAACGGAATTATCAGCGCCTCTTTACTGATGCCGGTATCCGCTATCTGTTGCGAGTTCAAACCTGGGATCGGAGGCATTATGACTGGGAGTTTCCTGTGATGCAGTATGCTTACAATGCTGAGGAAGATAAAACATACATTGTGCGAGGAGATCTAGGGCTAGAAAAGCAGTATTGGTTGACTCTTAAATACAGTCTTTATGACTCCAAACTGGATAAGGAAGTCGCCGAACTCATCACTACTGCATCTCACCCCCGTGGACGTTTCCACAAAAAAGCTATAGAAAAAGACATCCAACAACTACTAGCCCTCTTTGATAATCAATTGAAGTAAATAAATGAAGTTCACGCTCCGAGCGCCAGGGATTTATTTCAACTTTATTTCCACCTTATTTCCCTCTCCACTCCTATAAATCTCTCCACCCCATCCAATATCCAAGTATTCTAATATCAACTAATATCCTCTATTACTTCAATCGCACCTCCATAATCCCATCCGCTCGTATAAAAAGTTTTATATCCTCAGGAGTTACATATATTCCTTCAATCGCTACATCGGGATTTCGAACCCGAAAATTGGCAAAATCAGTTTCAAAGTACCCTAATTGCTGCATTTCTTTTCTTGTATCCCTCAAAAAACCTGAGAGGGGATAAGAGGACATCTTGTTGACTTGCTTGAGAATGCTAGACTTTTTGGAGTTGATGGCGAGCTTTGCAGGCAGATTGGAAGTTTTAACATCAAATTGTGCACTTTCGAGGCCTAAACTTTCGGTTTCTTCATCAAAAACAGGTTGGCCGGCAAATAGAAACTGTCCTTTAATTTCATTTTTCCCTTTTCGGATGGCTTTGAAGTCCATGGTGAGCAGAATTTTTTCTCCGTATTGCTGGGTTTTGAGGTTGGATGGAATGACAACCGTATTTTTATCTGTACGGATTTCTTTGCCGCTCATAGCTTGATTCAAATAGATATCTAATTCTTTGTAAGGTAACGCTAGTGGGAGCAAAAGATCGAGGGTATTAGAAGTGTCATCATTGTAATAAATGTTTGGTAAAGGGACTTTTGGTGTAGTTGGTTTTTGACCGATGACTGAGTACATGTTTCCTTCAATTCCTAGGTAAAGGGTCATTTTTTGATCCATGGTGATCTCTTCTTTGACACGAATTTTGGATGGGACACCATAAAAGTGGACCATCATTCCCTCTTGTTCGACACTGTAGGGTTTGGCAAAAGCATCCCAAGTTTCTTGGGCCATGCTCTTAAAATCAAAGCGAGTCAAACCAGCGGCTGAGAGTTGATTATCTAAGACTTTTTGTAGTTGGGACTTTACTACCCTGTCTAAGTCAATCTCAAAACCGAGAAAATTATATTTCATAGATTTTCCCCAACTTTCAATCTGAAGATTTTTTACTTGGATATCCCAGTTTCTGCCGATTTCAGGAACGAAACTTATCTCAGGAATAAGATTTTCATTGAATGGAAAGTTGGTAGAAAGATTTTGACCAAAAACTTTCCGTTCGATCTGGAAATCTCCTTTCAGGTTCATGGGGGCTTTGACCTTCAGCGTATTATTCGGTCCAGCTGTCAGTTTGATTTTTCCGGTTCGTTTGACATCTAAATCTGCTTTCATACCATTTCCAATAGGTAAACCCTTGTCAGCAAATAGTTGATTGCTCCAGTCTTTGTTGAGATTGTCCTCTAGGTAAGAAAGTGGAAAAACGATGGGGATATTAATATATGAGGTGGTAGCAGGAAGTTCTGTTGTTTCCATCTGATGTGCTTTATGCGGCTTGATGGAAGTACATGAAATGGAAAGTAAGAGCAGAATCAAAAACCAAGATGGCTGGGAATGCATAGATGAGTAGTTAAGTAAGCGCTGTTTTAGGGAACGTAAAAGCCTCTATAAAGATATAGTCATTACATGAATAGTACCAAAAATCGTGCAAATTGATATGTGGGGTTACGGGAACTTATTTAAAGGTAAAAACATTTGTTTTGAGTAATATCTGCAACCTATGAATTGGAATAGATTAGAGTCAATCGATCAGTTAGTGGAGATCAAAGAAAAAAGTCTAGAGAAGCCTGTTTTGATTTTTAAGCATAGTACCCGATGCTCGATTAGTAGCATGGTTTGGGATCGCTTGAAGCGCAATTGGAAAACAGAAGATTTTGATCGAGTAGATCCTTTCTTTTTAGATTTGATTGCTCATAGAGACATTTCTAACTCGATTTCTAAAGAATTTGATGTGTATCATGAGTCTCCTCAAATCATTTTAATCAAAGATGGTAAAGCCACCTATGACACTTCTCATATGGGGATTAATTACAACGATATCATGAAGCGCTTGTAGATTCTTTATGGAATTTCCGCATTCTGGAGTAATTTTGAGCATGATGCAATGGGAAAAATTACTGGCAGCTGGAAGATTTGATCCTGAAAACAGGGCTATCCCCTCTAATGAACGCTTTCGTACAGAGTTTGAACGCGATTATGATCGAATTATTTTTTCAGCACCTTTTCGTAATCTTCAAGATAAAACACAAGTATTTCCTTTACCAGAGCATGATTTTGTTCATACGCGATTAACACATAGCCTAGAAGTGTCTAGTGTTGGCAGGTCTTTAGGTAAATCAGTAGGAGAATATTTACTTGGAAAGTATGCGTCGCTTCAATCAGTGGGGATTTCCCCTTCGGATGTGGGCGCTATTGTGGCCGCTGCAGCTTTGACTCATGATATTGGCAATCCTCCCTTTGGACATGCAGGAGAAGATGCCATCTCTGATTTCTTCAAATTTCATCCTTATGGACAGGTTTGGCAAAGACATGTGAAGTCTTTGGAGTGGGAGGATTTGTGCAAGTTTGAGGGAAACGCACAAGGCTTCCGGATGTTAGTTTCTAAGGAGAATGGATTGAAGCTTTCGTTGGCTACCTTGGCAGCCTTTACCAAGTACCCAAGACCTTCTCAATTGTTTGAGCAGAGCAAAACTCGAAGATCTCAAAAGAAATATGGATTTTTTGCCGATCAGATGGGTGATTATGCGTATTTGGCAGAAAAGCTAGGTCTGAAACAAGTGAATTCCGAATGTTGGTTGAGACATCCGCTGGCTTTTTTGGTGGAAGCTGCTGATGACATTTGCTATAGTATCATTGACCTTGAGGATGGGTGCACCTTGGGACTAGTGAGTTGGGAGGAAGGGATAAGGCTACTTTCCGGAATCTTACAAGAGAAGTATCAACCTGAAAAACTTCAAAAGTACAACAAGGAGTCCCAGCAGTTAGCGGTATTACGGGCAATGGCGATTAGCAGATTGGTGGAGGAAGTGGTGCAAGCTTTTATTCAGCAAGAAGAGGCGATGCTAGAAGGTGAGTTTGATCAGGCTTTGACAGATATCATACCTTCTGCAGAAGCTTTAGCAAAAATCGTAAAAATTTCTGTCAGCCAAATTTATCGCTCTAAACCTGTCTTAGAAAAAGAAGCAGCAGGATTTCAAGTGATAGAGGGTCTCTTAGAGGTATTTTCTACGGCCATCAATCATAAGTTTTATCAGACAGAGCTTTTTTCAGGAAAAGATAGGAGTATCCTTCGGTTATTGCCCAAGGAGCTATCAAGTGCTGACTGGGAAAATCACACACATACCTATGCTTTGTTACGTTCGTTGATAGACTTCATCTCTGGCATGACAGATAAGCATGCCTTAGCATTGTATAGAAGAGTGAAGGGAATTGCCTTACCGGGTGCCTGATAATTATAGGCGCATTTCATTGGCTTTGTTGACAAGCTCAGCTACCGAAGATACACCTAGCTTTGCGTGAATCTTTTTGCGGTGAGTTTCTACTGTATGCTGAGAGAGGGCTAGATCATCAGCAATTTCACGATTGGTTTTGCCATCTCGGATTTTTTTGATGATTTGTAATTCACGTTTAGAAAGTCTAAACTTATCGCTGAAAAAATCAGGAAAAGTACTATTTTCAATTTCATTTAAGATTTTGCGATAGTCGGCAATGTAACTTCCTTCATATACCTCTCGAATGGTATAAATAAGTTCATCAGTATCAGAATCCTTGAGCATGTAAGCACTAGCGCCGGCCTTAATGCATTTATCGAAAATCAATGGATCATCGTACATAGAAAGCACAATCACTTTGATTTTTGTACTGACCTCCTTGATGGCTTTGATCACCCCAATTCCATCGAGACCTGGCATGTTCATATCAGTAAGAGCAATGTCTATTGATTTTTGTTGTGCGAATGTGGCTAACTCATTACCAGTAAAAAAAATTCCTTTTATTTTAAAATCCTCCTCCTCCTCCAACAAGGACTTAATACCTTTCGCAAAAAGTTTGTGGTCATCAGCTATCGCTATACGGATCATTGAGAGTAAAGTGAGGTAAATATGTCTGAATATAGGCTATATACCGAATTTAGGCAAAAAAAGTTCAATAGAAGTGCCATTTCCTACGCTACTGGTAATTCTCAAAGTACCTCCGATGGTTTCCATACGTTTTTTCAGATTGATTAGTCCTGAACCATCCCCTCTCACCTGTATATCAAAACCTACTCCATCATCTCGCAGATGAATGCAGGTATGCTGATCCTGCTCATGGATAGTTATAGAGATATGGTTAGGACGGGCATGCTTGATGGCATTATTGATGCACTCTTGAATGATACGGATCAGGATCAATTTCTCATCCTTGTTCAACATCAGTTCTGGAACACGTGATTCAAATGAGGTCGTACAAAACTCCGCATGTGTAAGCTTATCCAATTCCTTTTGGATGAAAGTTTCCAAGGAATATCCTTCCAGCCATTCTAGGTTCAATATTTTAGATAGTCCCCGTACTTCCCGGATGATATCATTGATCATAAACTTTCCGTTGGCTACTTTTTCAGGTTTAGCACTGGAAAGGTTCATTTTTGCCAAGGATAGTAGTTGACCGATGTTGTCATGGAGTTCCCGTCCTACAAAACTTAGGGTTTCCTCCCTGATTTCTTTCTCCACATTCAACATGGTTTTTTCATACTCGGTTTGTATGGCTTTCAGTTTTTCTTGGTTTTTGATCTGTTTTTGACGGTGATACAAAAGCATTAAAACTATAAAAGAAACCATCAAGAGCATCAAAAAGATACCCATGAGAATGATGACGAATAATCCTGATCCTTCATTTTCCATGATAAGTCACTTTCATTCCCTTGACTTTAGTTAGACACTTAGTTTTTTTGAATATTTGAAATCAGCTGGAATATCCAATGAGCTTTCTTTTTTTAGCAAAGCCAAGTAATACAATAGCCCAAAGCTCAAATACATCGTACCACCGATTATTTTTATTACAAAGCTTAGAAATCGGTATGAAGACTGCTCTAAAGTTATCACATAAAGAAAGAAAGAAAAAAATAGTAAAGAAGCACTATAGAACAGCAATATCAAAGAGACTATCCAAAAGTCAGGAACTTTCCAAAGTTGCTGGTCCATATAGGTTTCATTTGTTACTAGATTATAAAAGAATGTCAAGCATCCTAATATGATTAAGATACCGGCAAACGTATAGTTATAATTGTGAAATTGTGTGATTGGAGATATAGATAAACTGGTAATTATACCCCATGCACCAAAAGCTATGGCCGTATAACGGAGTATTCTTTTGCTAAACTTATCATTGATAAGTATGGATAAATAAAACAGGATCAAGACTGTCTCTACGTACACAAATCCGATATTATACACCCAATGATTCCTAATTCCTTGCATTCCAAGATGTTTGCCATACACCTCTGTCATAGAAATGACCAGCAAAATGAAAAATATAATTACATGGCTTTTTTTATAGGACTTAAGGTTTAAAAAAAAGCAAGGGACGCTCAATAGCAGTCCTAATACAATCATTATATTATACCAGTTGACAACATGCATACGTTATGGATTACATTCTGGTGGACAAAGCTGGCCTCCATTCTTTAATGGCTCTTCTAAATCAGTGGCTGATTTCAAATCCTTAGCTGTTGAGCTTTCTACATCAATAATTCCCTTTTCCGTTTTATTGGCTGCGGCAATTGCGAGAGACATTCTACCGAGATAGTCTTCTCTCTTAGGTAATCCTTCTGGCAATAGGTTTACCGTGTTTTTATCGTATTGGCCAAAGTACATCTTCAAGCCTCCTGTTTTAGGATCTGTCATATCCAAAAGCGATTGAAGGAGTTCTCTATCAAAAAACACCCAATCCGATTGCTTTTCAATTTCCCGACCGTTTTTATCGATTCCTTTGATACATTTTTGTACGGAATTGGCATAAGCTTTTCGAAAAGCTTCTAATTGTTCTTTTGTCATAACAATAACTTTAGGGACCTAATAAAATATGAATGATGCTTTAAATCAATGAGTTCGACTTTTGCGGTCTACTACAAATCAAAGGAATAAAAAAAGCAAATCCAAATACTAAATACATGGTACCAGCAAGCAATCTGTTAAAACCAAAAATTACTTTGCTATGGGTAGTAATAAATTCAGGATGGAATTGATACGCTCCAAATACCACGATTGCTACACTGTAAAACAGGGTAATTAATAGCCCAATCCAAAAATGAGGGACTAGTACTAGCTGGATATTTTCAAAAACTTGCTGTTTAACCAACTGATTAAGCAGACGAATAGCCAAAAATAGAATAAAAATCACATAGGGCAGAAAAGCAAAAAACTGAAAGGTAGTTTGAATATCCTGGAAGAAAACTGAAACAAGTACTCCCCATGCAATCAGTACACTCGTCATTTGGAGAATGGATTTTTTTATGGTTGGAGGTTTTGCCAAAAAGTAAAAATAAGCAATCAACAACAATGACTCTAAATGGACGAAACCGATATTATAATAGAAGGAATTGTTGATTTTTTGTCTCCCGGTATTAAAGCCTATGGTCTCGAGTACGAGTACCATGCTCAGCGTAGCCAATAGAATCCAATTGGGTGTGCTCAATTTTCTTTTTTTCAAAAAAAAGTAAATAACACATCCCAGCAAACCAATTGCTATAGAATTTAAATACCAGTTGCTCAACATTACATAATTTTTTTTGCAAGGTAAGACCTAAATTAAAGCCGTAAAATACCTTGATCAGGGTATTTTGTCTAAAATGTACAAAAAAAGGTCGGCAATCCTGAAAACTATCGACCTTTTATGAATGTTTTGATTGACTTAGGTCCTTAACCTTGGCATTTGAAAAAGTGAACCAAGTAAAAAAATCTAATTTACCCCCAAATAGTACCATCGTACTCTTCCCACCTTTGGCTATCATTCAAAGATTGGTATTTAGTTCACTCAAGAGATAGCCTCTTGCAAGAAGAACAACAAAAAATTACAAAATTCCCACATCTACCCCTCATGGTTTGGTTTTTGTTAATTGAAAATTAAAAGCTTGAATCAGTTAAACGCAAATTTACCGGATTCGGAAAACAAGCTTAATATCGTACCTTCACTGAATATTTTTAGCAACACCACCTTTTTATGCTGATGTGCTAAAGGCTATCCTTTCTAATTCAATAAACAGCATGGGACAAAAAGGGGAAATAAAAAAAGGTAAAACATCTATTACAGAGGAGTCTGAGAGAGAGTTGTTTCTGATAGTCGCCATTGGCGCATCTGCCGGTGGACTAGAAGCTATTTCTGAACTGCTGAAATATTTGGATCCAGATACAGGGATGGCGTTTATTTTTGTCCAGCATCTCAGCCCTGACCATAAGAGTATGCTTACTCCTTTATTGGCTAAAATCACCTCCATGGATGTCAAAGAAGTGGAAGACAGGGTACTGATCAAGCCCAATAATTTCTACATCATTCCCCCTGACAAGGAAATATCAGTTGAAAAAGGCCATATCATACTATCCCCAAGGCCAGAAAGCCCAAAGGTAAATTTACCAATAGATATCCTTTTTTCTTCACTTGCCAAGACACATAAGGTTCATGTAATCGGGATCATTCTTAGCGGAAGTGCAACTGACGGAACGATTGGCCTAAAGTCAATTAAGCAAGAAGGAGGCTTGACCTTTGCGCAAGACCAATCGGCTAAATTTATTAGTATGCCACAATCTGCCATATCTACGGGTATAGTAGACTTTATTCTATCTCCAAAAGAAATTGCTTTTGAATTGAATAGAATCAGTAAGCTTCCTACGGTGAGAGTTTCAGGTCCATTGAATGGAGAGGAAGATGATATTGAAGACGATAACCCCGATTTCATAGCTATCCTGCATAGTCTTCAAAAATTTGCAGGTGTAGATTTTTCGGTTTACAAGTCGCGTACGATCAAGCGGAGGATTTTGAGAAGAATGATGCTTTGTAAATCATATGATCTCAACACATACAGACAACTGATTGGGGAGAGCAATGAAGAAATGAAAATTCTCTATCAGGACCTCTTGATCAATGTGACTAGTTTTTTCAGAGATCCTGATACCTATAAGTATTTGAAGGAATCCCTCCTCCCTAGGCTTCTTCAGACAAAAAATGAAAAGGACAAATTAAGGGTGTGGGTGCCTGCTTGTTCCTCAGGTGAAGAGGCACTATCGATTGCTATGATGATCCTGGAAGTTCAGCAGAAGACAGGAAATCATGTGCCTATACAGATTTTTGCTACAGACCTTAGCGAGAAAGAAATCAGGAAGGCAAGAACTGGCCTTTATACATCAAATGAATTGCAGTCTGTTTCCCCCAAACGTCTTCACCGTTTTTTTACCAAAAGCGACAGCAATTACAGGATATCCAAAACCATCAAGGATATTTGTGTTTTTGCTCCCCATAATCTGCTTAAAGATCCTCCTTTTTCAAGAATTGATTTCATTAGCTGTAGAAATCTTCTGATCTATCTCAGTAGTCCAGCCCAAAAGAGGGTATTGGCAACCTTTCATTATGCTTTGAATCAGAATGGCTTCCTAATGCTGGGAAAAGCAGAAACCATAAGTTCTTCCACTGATCTGTTTTCAGAAGTAAACAAAAAACATAAAGTCTATTCCAGAAAAAGTAGTGCCACTTCTAGTATTTTACCACAACCCACGTCAAGAGTGCCAAAAGATTTCAGCCACCGTATTCAGAAAGAAGATGGAAACGATTCCAAATCCGGAATTCCAAAAACACCTATTGTACATACCAAAAGGAACTTAGATCAAATAATTGATGCAGTTCTTCTTGCAGATTATTTGCCTGCATGTGTGGTTATCAATCATCAGATGGAAATACTTCAATTTAGGGGCAACACAGATGTATACTTTAGCCATGTTTCCGGGAAAGCTTCCTTGAATATCCTGAAAATGGTAAGAAAGGAAATAGCGTTTGGCTTAAGGAGTCTGATATCCAAATCCATCAAGGCCAAGAAGAGTATCCGAAAAACAGGTATTGAAGTTAATTTCCATAATGAAATTTATGTCATTAGTATTGAAGTGGCCCCTCTTCTTGTTGAATTGGAAGAAGAATTGATGATAGTTGTTTTTTCCCAACATGATCAGGCTTCAGGTCTTCATCGGCTAAAGGCTACAGATGATATGCAGGATACTCAATTAATGCTAAAGGAAAATAGAATAAGACAGCTCGAAGAAGAATTGGCATCTTCCCAGGAAGATGCCCTTGACCTTGCTCAAGAACAGGAGAGGTATATTGCGGAACTGCAGAGTGCTAATGAAGAAGTGGTGTCAAGTAATGAAGAGTTGCAGACTGTAAATGAAGAATTGGAAACATCTAAGGAAGAATTAGAATCTTCTAACGAAGAACTGATTACAACTAATCAAGAGCTGCAGACCAGAAATGAACTGCTTAATGAGTCCTACGGGTATTCGAATGCCATTATTTCAACATTACATGAGCCCATGATTGTCCTAGATAAATTTTTCCGAATAAGGACAGTCAACCAATCCTTTTTGAGAATCTTCCAACTCAATGAGCAACAGACAGAAGGGAAGCATTTATTTGATCTTGAAAACGGTCATTGGAATATTCCAAGTTTGAGGGAGTTGCTCGAACAGATTATTCCAAAGAATCCCTCTTTTAGCAATTTCAAAATTACGCATTCTTTTCCCCGGATAGGGGAAAGGGAATTTTTTTTAAATGCTAGCAGTATTATTCAAAAAAGTCATGGGGAAGAACTAATCCTGCTTTCATTTAACGATGTAACAGATGCTGAGAGAATCCAGAAAAATAGACTGGAAGGGTTTACGAAGGATATTGAAGAAAGTAGAATCTATAATCTAAAGCTTGAAAAAGCTGTGAAAGAGAGAACCAACCAGCTAAATCAATCTAATAAAATCCTTGCCGAGAAGAATATTGAACTTGAAAAAATGAACAAGGAACTTGAGGCTTTTGCCTATGTCTCCAGTCATGATTTAAAAGAACCGCTCCGAAAGATCCAAACTTTTGCCGACAGGATTCTGGATAGTGAAATAGAAAATTTATCACCAAAAGGACAAATGTATTTTCTTCATATGCAAAAATCTTCGAATAGGATGCAAATGCTTATCGAGGATTTATTGAGTTTTACCAGTCTTAACTCTGCAGAAAGAAAATTTGAAGCGACCAATTTGGAAGAGATTATCAAAGATGTGCAGATAGAAATGAAAGAAGATCTGGATAAGAATCAAGCTCAAATAAAGCTCCATGATTTATGTGAGGTAAATGTTATTCCATTTCAGTTCCGGCAGTTGATACAT
This sequence comes from Mongoliitalea daihaiensis, assembly GCF_021596945.1. Lineage (NCBI taxonomy): Bacteria > Pseudomonadati > Bacteroidota > Cytophagia > Cytophagales > Cyclobacteriaceae > Mongoliitalea > Mongoliitalea daihaiensis. The sequence continues at coordinate 1,512,918 of NZ_CP063779.1, forward strand.
AATATGATCAGCAATTCCTTAAAATTTGCCAAGCCAACAATTCCTGTGAAAATCAATATTTCCTGCAAGCTTGTAACCCATGATAAAATTAAAATTTTGGAAAATTTACAACATAAATTATATCACCATATTTGTTTTTCAGATAATGGGATAGGTTTTGATCAGGAGTACAGTAAAAGGATTTTTGAAGTTTTTGAAAAGCTCCACAGTAAAGATGAATATGCTGGAACAGGAATAGGTTTGGCCATTGTGAAAAAGATTGTGGAAAACCACCATGGTTTTATTAAAGCAACAAGCGAATCAAATAAAGGAACTATCTTTGATATATACCTCCCAGCAAAAAAATGAAAAGCAATCCTTTAAAAATTGTACTTGCAGATGATGATGAAGCGGATAGGCTTTTGTTTATCGAGGCTTTTGATGAATTGAAAAGCGGAAACTCCGTTCAGACAGTCAATGATGGAGTCGAGCTTATGGAACTGTTACGGCAAACAGTTATTGAAAACTTGCCAGACATATTGTTCTTAGATATTAATATGCCCAAAAAGAACGGATTGGATTGTTTAAAAGAAATCCGTGCTGATCAAAAATTCAAAGAAGTCTCTGTAGCTATTTTTACGACATCTTCTTCCCAAAGAGATATGGAGGAGACCTTTCTTTTAGGAGCAAATGTCTATATCAACAAGCCCAATAACTTTCAACAGTTAAAAAAACTACTTGAAAAAGCTTTGTCTTATTCAAACGTATACCAAGATCCACCTTTCAATAAGGATAATTTTATTTTAAATGTAGAATAATTTTTGGTAATCATGGAAAATCAAAAAATTCATATCAAATACATGGTCAGCCTCCGATGTATTATGGTGGTCAAAGAAGAACTCAAAAAATTAGGTGTCAAATACTGTATAGTCAGTTTAGGGGAAGTTGAAATCCTGGGAAAGATTACCAAACAACAAAAAGATGATTTGAGTATTAATCTAAAAAAGATAGGTCTTGAGCTCCTTGATGATAAAAAGAGCATTTTGATAAATAAAGTTAAAAATGAGATCGTTATCATGATTCATCATTCAGAATCATTGCCTAAAATTAATTTTTCTGACTTTCTCAGTGAAAAGCTCGGGTATGATTACACTTATCTTTCCAATATTTTTACAGAAGTGCAGGGAATAACCATACAGCAGTTCATTATTTATAACAAAATTGAAAAAGTGAAAGAATTATTGGTTTATGATGAGCTCAACCTTACAGAAATTTCATATCTAGTGGGTTATAGCAGTGTTGCCCATCTTTCCAATCAATTCAAAAAAGTTACAGGATTAACGCCTTCTTTCTTTAAACATATCAAACAACAGCGTCAAAAATCTTTAAAAAACATTTGATTTATATAACTTTCTTACAAAAATATACAATAGTTACTGTACTGAAATAGCTGATCTTTGTAAAACCAAAATGAGGGATTTCCTAATTAGGGACTTACTTGAATGATTTGCCGAAGTCATTTGATTCAATTTTTTGGCTAAGTACAGTTTGAACTTAAATAATTCCGCATGACATTTTACAGGGTATAATTTGTCATGCGGGGCTTTTTTTCTAAACCACCATAAAAATCTACCGATTTTATACAAAGAAATTTTTTATAGCATCAATATCACGTTGTAGGATTTTTTAAAATACTTATTCGAGAGACACTAAATTAATTTTCCTCTGATACGATCTCTTGCGGGTCTAATTCTGCCTTAAACCATGCTATTTCAATCAACCAAATCTCTAATTATCATCCGCTAGTACAGTTAAATATATAATTTTATGATTATTTTATGTAATAAAAAATAATTAGATAGCGCTACATTTGCATAAAATATAAATATTATGAAAAAAATTATGATTGGATTACTCGTAGCTACGGCCTTTGCTTTTCAAAGCTGTGATGATTATCCAGATGGTCCTTTAGTAAGTCTAAAATCAAAAACAGAAAGAGTGGCCAATGACTGGAAAATAGGAGAAGCATTAGATGAAGGTACCAATATTACTTCTGAATATGAAAAATACGAATTGAGTCTGACAAAAGATGGGGAGGCGATTCTAACAGCAAACTACAATTTCCTTGGAATCAATTATGAATTCACTACTTCAGGAACATGGGAGTTTTTAAGCAATGAAACAAAATTATCCTTTGATTTTGAAAATGATGATGCGGATGGCATTTATGAAATTTTGAGATTGAAAGAAGATGAATTGTGGTTGAAAGAAGATGCAGGAACAATTGAGTTACACTTCATGCCCCGATAAGCCTTATCAAATAGGCATAAATAAAGAATCATGAAAACTGAAAAACTATATAGATCTGGTCAAGTAGTAAGCACTATTTTGATGGTTATAGGAGCTGGGGCTATTGTAGGCTTTTTTGCAACTAAAAGAAATCGAATAAAAACCCAGAAGAAAGCCAATGAAATTGGTGGCTTCATTGTAGACAAGGTAAATGCCGAGAAGAAAAGACTGGGAAACAAGGTGATGGAATTGATGGAGAAACCAATAGGAATAGGTTTTGACTTGAAGGAATCATTGTCTAAGCATGATAAAAAAACAAAATAGATAAGATCAAATGAAAAAAAATAAAGGCAAGTCCGAGAAAATCTTGTTCAACTTGCGTATAAATTAGCGCTAGATAAGTTGATCAAAAGAATCCTTAAAATCTTGGCTAGTGTCAATGATAATCCAAACCATGATTCAAAAACCTGGTATGGATCAAGACTGACACTAGTCAGGAAATAAGATTAAACTACAAAAAGCTGAATTGACTATTTTTTGTACTCCCAATGGAAATATCGTCTGAAATAAGATCATTTTTTTAAATTAAAGTAGCTATCGGGACTAAAATAAAAAAAATCCAAGAATGGCACTAATTACACGAAGGCACCCTTCCGCCCTAATAAATCTAAATCCTACCTTCTAATAACTGATTGCGTGGAATAAGAGATGCTAGGAATGAAACTTTCTCTAAGTTTTTAAAAAGATCATAACTATTTATTAATCAGGAAAATATATCTGTAATTTTTATAATTTATTCAAAATATGGTGTAATTATTTGGAGGTATAAATGCTGAATTTTGTATCAGTTAATTCTTCGCAAAAAATACTAAACCATGAAAAAAATCCAAAAGAAAAATCCGAAGCATAATCAAAGTGTTTTGTCCCAGTTAAATGACAATCCAGATCAAAGTGAGAAAGCTAAAAAAGGACTTCCTAACAAGAAAAAGGGAATCCTTGCAAAATTAAATGATGATCCTGACCAAAAGAAGTAATTGTTTATACTTCCATAATTTTCATTTCGAAGGTAAATATGTATTGTTTTTCAAGGCTTAATTATTTGAAGTAACAAAAGCAGTAAAAATTTGAATTCTGATTTTATGGAAATCACCCTTACAAATTCTTTCACTTCAACCAAAAAAAAGAAATGTTTCATCACGTAAAAGAATTACAATACAACGCTAGGGTTTCAAAACCTGATGTTCGTTTCGCGAAATTATTGCTCGAACAATTTGGAGGACCTAATGGAGAACTTAAAGCAGCAATGCAATATTTTGTTCAGGGGTTTGGCTGCAGAAAAGCTTTTCCAGACAAATATGATATGCTAATGGATATTGCAACTGAGGAATTCAGTCATCTTGAAATAGTCGGTGCCACTATTCAAATGTTGCTCACCGGAGTAAATGGAGAACTGAAAAATGCAGCAGATGAATCTGATTTGACAAAGATGTTGGATGGTCAGGCGGCCAAGGAAAGTTATATCCATGAAGCTATGGTCAACCCACATTTCTTTATAGTAAGTGGCGGAACGCCAACCCTTACGGATAGTGTAGGTAATCCCTGGAGTGCCAGCTATATTATGGGAATGGGAGACCTGACAGCGGATTTACGTCTGGATCTGGGTGCTGAGATTAGTGCTAAAATGGTCTATGAAAACCTGATGAAATTCACTGATGATGTTTATGTCAAAGAAACATTGCGTTTTTTAATGACCAGAGAAGTAGCCCATTATCAGATGTTCCAAGCTGCTTTAGATACTATTGAACCAAACTTTCCTCCTGGAATTTTGGCAAGTGATCCCAAATTCAGCAACAAGTATTTCAACATGTCCAAAGGGGAAGATTACAGAGGACCTTGGAATGAGGGGAAAAGCCCCTTGATGGGAGAAGAGTGGCACAATGTAGAGGATCCAATTCAGCATGTCAGAGATTCCAACGGCTTGCTTGATGAAAAAGCAGTTAGTACAGACCGAACTGAAAAGTCCGTCCAATCTGCCAATAAAGCACTAAGCATCAAAAGGAAAGAGAAAATAGACAAAGCCACAGCCCCTGTCAATGGATTTATGAGTTGGTCAGTCTATGAGAATAAAGAAAAGTCAAAAGATCAAGAAAGGTCAAGTGTCTTATGATATTTTGATGTTAAAGAAAACAATAAATAGTCTAAACCAATGAACTACAACACAAATGGGAAATTTACGAAATGAGAATCAAGGTCTTGATAAAGATAGAGGGACTTCTGAAAAAAGAGTATTGACAGGTATGTTTAGGGACCGTGAAAGTACAGAAAGGGCTTATAATACCCTTCACGAAAAGGGATATTCAAAAGAGGAAATCAATTTAATTATGTCTAAGGAAACCCGTGAAAAAGACTATGGTGATACATCAACGGAAGAGACTGAAATAGGAACCAAGGCTACAGAACATGCTGGTAAGGGGTCTGCCATAGGAGGTACAGTAGGTGCAATTGTCGGTGTAATTGCTGCCATTGGTACAAGTGTGGTGATTCCTGGACTGGGAATCCTAATAGCTGGCCCATTAGCCGCAGGCTTGGTTGGAGCAGGAGCCGGTGGTGTCGCCGGTGGCGTTATCGGTGCCTTGGTAGGCTCAGGAATCCCTGAAACCAGAGCGAAATTATATGAATCAGGGATCAAAGAAGGCAATGTCGTCATTACGGTAACCCCAAAAAATGAGGATGATGCCAAATACTTAGAAAACAACTGGAAAACTAACCAAGGTAAAGAAATTCACTGGTAAAACTCCCACATGCAAGGGGAATTTAAACTACCCTTTCATTTATTATGAAAACTAAACCAATTATACTATGAAAAATCTAATGAAATTTAAATCAGTCCTATTGTCAACTTTGGTAGTAGGAAGTGTATTCTTTACTTCAACTTCCTGCACTGAAAATAAGGTAAACGATTCAAGGGATGTTGCCGAAAAAGAAAATATGGCCAATCAACCAAAAGATTACAGAACAGGGAATAACATAAATTCAGAAAACAGACCTGTTATGGTTATCAGTAATGATGATGACACCCAGTTTTTGATGGATGCGGCAGAAATGCAACATGAAAATATTAGTTTAGGTAAACTAGCCCAACAAAAAGGTAGTTCTGACCATGTCAGAGCGTTGGGGAAGATGATGGTGGAAGAGAATTCTAAATCGCTTACCGAGCTTAGTACATTGGCCCAGTCAAAATCAATCGCCATTCCAAGCTCAGCTACAGAAAACTCAAATGATTTCTATAAAAAACTTAATGAAAAAAACGGGAATGATTTTAGTAAAACTTATAGCAAAAGAATGGTAGATCAACACGAAGATGCTATTGATTTATATGAAAAAGCTGTAAAAGATACAGAAGATGCTCAAGTCAAAGCTTTTGCAACAAATAAACTTGTATCTCTAAGAACTCAACTCAAAAAAGCTGAGGATTGTAGAGAGAAAAGTAATAATGAACAATAATAATTTGTTATAGGAGTATCTTAGAAAATTTCTTCGGAATTAGGAAGTAGAGCTTAAACTAAGCTCTACTTCTTTTTTTTGGAAACTTTAGACTTTGATTCAAAGTCAATTTCAGTGGGTAAAAGTATAATGTAGTCTTCTGTTTTGTAGATTTTAGCTCAGGAATTTCAGTACGGGCACACTGATCCCATGAAGTTTTTTTGGTGTTTTTACGCGGATTGTGGTGGACAGCAATTCTTGGGTGCCATGCCATCAAGATCAATAAACCTGATCGGCCCCAAGGATTCCCGATATCGCTTTACTCATCGGGATAGGCTGTAATGGGTTTCTTGAACTACTATCGGACCAGTAATCTGTATAAAAAGTATCGTACCAGACATTCTCTGATGTCTCATGGACCACGAAAGCCTCAATGTATCCATACTTCTCTACAAATATATCTTTTTTCAGCCCTTCATGCTTGTTCCGGCCTTTTTATGATAATAGAATTTTACCACTATCATACTGGTTAATATCCCTATCATACAGGGTATAGGTCATATAAGCTTCGGGATCTGGTTTTTTTATTCAAATCAGAAAGAACCAGCATAATAGCATTAGCCAGTAACAATTGATTAGGACCACTCCCAGCATGCTGCTGCCCTAGTTCATTCAGCTTTTACTATTCAGAATCTGAAATGGGGAGGAGGAGTCTTATTGAATAAAAAAATGAAATATTGCTGAATAAGTATCATGACTTCTCAAAGCTCTGAAAAACTGTAATAAGATATCAAGAAAAAGGCTACCTGATCAATCAGGTAGCCTTTTATTTTACTTTGCATGAAATAGTTAAGTCTGCTTATTTAACAGTTTGGTAGCCCGAATCAGGGTATTTTAAACTGTTTTTTTAGCAGGACTTGATTCAGCAGATGCAGTCGCTTCGGCTGCCATCTCACGTTTCATCAAATCCACCACTACAGGAGTAGCAATGTAGATAGAGGAGTAAGTACCTACCAATACACCAATTAATAGTGCAAATGAGAATCCTCTCAATACTTCACCACCGAAAATCAAGAGTACCAATACCACCACTAGCGTAGTCAAAGAGGTAATCAATGTTCTCGCCATGGTTTGGTTGATTGCATCATTAAACATTTTCACCAATTTGGAAGTACCTCTGTTCTCAATGTTTTCCCGGATTCTGTCAAATACAATCACCGTATCGTTGATGGAGTAACCTACTACGGTCAACATAGCCGCAATGAATACCTGATCGATTTCAAAGGTTGCACCTAAAGCAGATGCTATGGCAAATGCCGCAATCACGAAGAATACGTCATGCACCAAGGCGATGATTGATCCAAGAGAGAACTGCCACTTACGGAATCTTAATAAGATGTATAAGAAGATTGCCACCAAAGCAAAGAACATAGCTTCAGCCGATGATTTTTTGATGTCATCCGCTACGGTAGCACCTACCTTGGAAGAACCAGTAATTGCAAATTGATTATCTGCCATTCTTGTCACATCCGTAACAAATGAATAACCTGTTACAGCAGCTAATCCTTCAATAACACGCTTTTCAACTTCTGCATTGGAAGCATCATCGTCTTCATTGATCAAATAGGAAGTAGTGACTTTCATGATGTTGTTTGCACCATATGATTTTACTTCTACAGATCCGTCAAACTGATCATCCAAACCAACTTTCAAGTCGGAAGAAACAATGGGGCTTGAGAATTCTACGATATACGAGCGCCCACCTGTAAAGTCAACCCCAAACTTCAATCCATTGATTGAGGCCAAAGCTAAACCTACAATGATGATACCTGTAGAAATCAGGTAAGCGACCTTTCTCTTACTCAAAAAGTCAATATTCAAATTGCTTAATCGGTCACCTGCCAATGGTGTAACAAAAGAAACATTACTCTTATCTCCTTTTTTGGTCATCCAGAATACTATCACGCGTGTGATAAATACGGCAGAGAAAAAGGAAGATGCTATACCAATCATCAATACGATGGCAAATCCCTTTACAGGGCCCTGACCTAAGGCATATAAGATTGCACCTGTCAAGAAGGTTGTCACGTTGGAGTCTAAGATTGCTGAGAATGCTTTATTGTACCCCTCATTGATTGCTGCTAATAGGCCAGCCCCGTTTCTTAATTCCTCTTTAATACGTTCAAAAATCAATACGTTGGCATCAATCGACATACCGATGGTCAATACAATACCTGCTATACCTGGCAAAGTCAAGGCTGCACCAAGCTGAGCAAGGATACCCAAAATAAAGAAGATGTTGAATACCAATGCTGCGATGGCAACCAAGCCACCTTTGGCATAGTAAGCCACCATGAAAAGGACTACCAATACTAGACCTGCTATCATGGAAACTACCCCTTGCTTTTGAGCTTCTTTACCCAAAGTAGGACCAATGATGGCTTCTTCTACGATTTTGGTCGGAGCAGGAAGGGAACCTGACTTCAAGATATTAGCTAAATCCTTGGCTTCTTCTAACGTAAAGTTACCGGTGATTTCGGACTGTCCGGAAGGGATTTCACTTTGTACTGTTGGAGCTGTATATACATAATCATCCAATACTACGGCGATTCTTTTTCCAATACTTTCAGAAGTTACTTTTCTCCATCTTCTAGCGCCGTCTGAATTCATCTGCATGCTTACAGCTGGTCTGGATGTCTGATCCAAGGTCTGTCTTGCATCCGTAATAACATCTCCATCCATCAAAGCTTGATCGCTGCTTCGGTTGTAGCTGATTGCAAATAACTCCAATAGCTCCATTCCATCCGCCACTTGTGGCTTTACTGACCATAAAAATTTAACATTTCTTGGAAGCAATGTTTTCACATCTTCTCTCGCCAAAAGCCTGTTGATGGTCACTGTATCTCTCATTTCATATACCAATCCCTGATTGGATTTGGTTAAGCTGAAAATTGGAGATACTTGAGTCGATAAATCATCTACGTCTTCACCTGCTAATTGTCTTTCTAGATCTGTTTTTTCCTCTTCGTCTATTTCACTTTCAGTAGCAGGGCTTTCCGCTGCTTTTTGCTGTTGCGCCTCAGCTACGAGGAAGCTGTTGACTGCTTCTAGCTCTGGGAGGAATTCGTTTAGTTCAGCAACTTGCCAGAATTGTAGTTTTGCTACACCCTGTAAAAGGTTTCTTACACGTTCAGCGTTGCTTACACCTGGTAATTCAATTTGGATTCTACCAGTCCCTTGAATTCGTTGGATATTTGGCTGAGAAGTACCAAATCTATCAACTCGCGTCCTCAAGATGTTGAATGACCGTTCAATGGCATTTTCGATTTCAGTATCAATGATCGATAAGATATCTGAATCACTGCTTTCCAGAGAAACTCTTCCTCTGTTAGCGGCCGTTGCAAAAATAGAGCTGAGTTTCTGATTTCCAGCTTTTTGATTCCAAGCACTGTAAAATAAATTAACAAATTTATCATTGCTTGTTTTAGATGCTTCTGTAGCTTGATCCAATGCGGCGTTGAAATTTGGATCTTTACTGCTTCCGGAAAGACCTCTGACAATCTCTACGGGAGAAACTTCCAAAGTCACGTGCATCCCGCCCTGAAGGTCAAGCCCTAGACCAAGTTCGGTTTCTTTGATTTCTTTGTAGGTGAATTTGGCACCTAGAAAGTTGTAAACAGGCTCTCTGTAAATAGAGTCAAGATAGGCCTGTTGCCTTGCAAAGTCCACATTTCCTTGGGAGTCTGTGGCATATGCTACAGCTTTTTGCTGTATGTTGTTGGATACAAATGTGAATGACAGGTAATACAGACACAGTGCTGTAATGACTACCGTCAAAAACACAATAACACCTTGGTTACGCATAACTATAGTTTGATTTTAAATTGTTTCGAATGGAATGTAACTAGAGAATAACTGCCTTATTCAGGCAGAAAAATAGAAGGCAGCACCTTTAAGGTGCATTCGTAGAAATTATTTGTTCTAAAAGTATTTCCCAAAAATGGAAGTTTTGAGCGGTAGTAGATACTATCGTGGAAATTTTTGATTTTTCCGCATAAACGAATTCAAAGATGACATGAAATACATGTTGACTTATAGCCACTACAAATGGAACAACGGCATCTACGGTTACAGCTACAAACTTATGATCGTTGGTAGCATCTGACTCAGTTTGTGAATAATCTACCGGAGTATCAACTGTTTGATTTTGTGGTAGGTATTCCAAGACAGAAGTTAGCAGACAGAAAAATAACACCAAGAGGAAGGAAAGCCTCTGCTTGATGGTATACATATTTTTTCTGTTTTGCTTCATGGTCGGCAAATATATGAATATTTGTAAAAAGCTATGCTTCTTCAATTGAAAAATGTCAGAATTGAAGCCTTTTTCTTTGTTTTTCTTGCTAAATCCTTGATTATTTGACTTTTGAACGCATGTAAGCCCGGATTACATCCAATGCTCTATCAAAGTTTCTGTTGTTTGGGACAATTAAATCAGCATCGTTTTTGAATGGATCAATGAATTTTTCGTACGTAGGCATCACGTGATTTTCATAGCGATAAAGTACATCGTCTAAGTCATAGCCGCGCTCTACTTTGTCTCGCACAATTCTTCGCTTGAGTTTGATGTATTCTTTGGCATCGATAAAAATTTTCAAATCTAAAAGTTTAGCCAATTCAGGATAATACAGGACAAAAATGCCTTCCACCACTACTACTGGTGCAGGTGCAAACTCTAACATTTTCGGTTTTTTATTAGGATTGTTAAAGGTGTACTCTTGTCTGAACACTGTTTCTCCATTTCCCAATTTCTGTATGTCTATGGCATACTGTTCAAAGTCAATAGATTGAGGTGTATCGAAATTGTGAACGCCCTTGTCATCAATAGGCTGAAGGTGCCGAGGTTTATAATAATTGTCTTGGGAAATCAGGCAAACTTCTCCAGGTTCGAAAGAATGTAAAAGTTTATCTAAGAAAAGAGTTTTTCCGGATGCGCTACCGCCCGTAATGCCGACAATGAATGGTTTCTTCATGGGGTACAAAAGTAAGCATTATTTTAAAAATTCAATCAAGGACTTTACTGCCTTTCCCCGGTGACTGATGGTGTTCTTCTCTTGCATACTGATTTCAGCAAATGTTTTAGTATACCCCCATGGCCTAAAAACAGGGTCATACCCAAAACCTCCGGTCCCTGTTCGTTCGGAAATTATTTCACCATCGGCAATTCCTTCAAAACTGTGTTCTTTGCCTTTCAAGATCAAGGCGATGACTGTACGAAATCGTGCGCGACGATTTGATTGACCGTTAAGTTTCTCTAATAAAAGGCTGACATTCCGCTCGTCGCTCCTAGGTTCACCTGCAAATCTTCCAGAATAGACGCCCGGAGCCCCATCAAGTGCCTCTACTTCCAACCCTGTGTCATCTGCAAAGCAATCTACTCCGTATTTTTCAAATACATAACGTGCTTTTTGAAAGGCATTGTGATCGAGTGTATCTCCAGTTTCGGGTAATTCCTCCATACAGCCGATATCTTCCAAACTGACGATATCGAATGAATCCCCAAGAGCAGCTTTTACTTCTTGAATTTTTTTTGTGTTGTTAGTAGCGAAACAAATTTTCATAAACTAAGGGGACTTCTGGGTGGGAAGAAAATGTGACGATTTCTGACTCTAGAGTGCAAATTTAGCTTTTTGTATTCGAACTAGCCCCGCCTGATGGATTATTCTTTGTAATTTAGCTTTCTGTTTCTATGCTGGAAACAGTGAAAATCGATTAATCACTAAGGAATATTACATACATGTCTCAAAAAGGCGATAAAAAACTATTTCTGCTAGATGCGATGGCGTTGATCTACAGAGCTCATTTTGCATTCAGCAAAAATCCCCGAATCAACTCTAAAGGATTAAATACAGGAATTATGCTAGGATTTACCAATACTTTATTGGAGGTCCTTGAAAAAGAAAAGCCTACACATATTGCAGTAGCTTTTGATACCTCAGCTCCTACATTCAGGCATATTCAGTTTGAGGCCTACAAAGCCAATCGTCAGGAACAGCCAGAAGATATTTCTATTGGAATTCCATGGGTAAAGGAGTTGGTCAACGCCTTCAATATTCCTGTATTGGAGTTGGATGGCTTTGAGGCCGATGACATCATTGGGACGATAGCCAAAAAAGCAGAGCGCACAAGTTTTGAGGTGTATATGATGACTCCGGATAAGGATTACGGGCAGTTGGTAGAGGAACATATTTTTTTATACAAGCCAGCTTTCATGGGCAATGGGGTAGATATTATGGGGCCTAAGGAAGTCTGCGCCAAATGGGATATCGAAAATGTAGATCAAGTACGGGATATTCTGGGTCTTATGGGGGATGCTGTGGATAATATTCCAGGCATTCCGGGTATTGGAGAGAAAACAGCGGTCAAATTCCTTAAAGAATACGGTACTATTGAGGGCTTATTAGCCAATACCGATAAACTCAAAGGTAAGCAAAAGGAAAATGTAGAAAATTTTGCGCAGCAAGGGCTGTTATCCAAAGAACTTGCAACCATCAATATAGAGGTTCCTGTTGAATTCAATGAGGAAGAGCTTCGGTACGATGGGCCCCATGAGGAAAAATTGAAAGCACTTTTTGCTGAATTAGAATTCCGCACATTAACTCAGCGGGTCTTTGGTGAAAAGATCAAAAAACCACAAGTAAAAGTCAGTGAACAATTGGGATTGTTTACGGGAACTGTGGAAGAGGAAAAAGCTGAGGAAAGTTCAGAGGAAGATGTTGCAGTTGCAGCTCCTCTGTTTTTTGACAACATTCTCACCAAGGCGCACGATTACCATAAAATCGAGGGGAAGGAAGCAATTCAGGAATTGGTCAGCTTTTTGGCATTGCAGGAAGAATTTTGTTTTGATACAGAAACTACCTCTCTTAATCCCAATGAAGCAACATTGGTGGGTTTATCGTTTGCCTATGTGGTAGGGGAGGCATTTTATGTGCCAGTACCCGAAGCTCAGGATGAGGCAAAAGCAATTTTGGACATGTTTATTCCTGTATTTGAAAGCGCAGAGATTACGAAGATTGGCCAAAATGTCAAATATGATTTATTGGTATTGAAAAATTATGGCGTTGAAGTCAAAGGAAGGCTGTATGACACCATGCTTGCCCATTACCTCATCGAGCCGGAGGGAAAGCATTCCATGGATTGGATGGCGCAGCAATATTTGAACTATCGACCAGTTTCAATTGAGTCTTTGATTGGGAAAAAGGGTAAAAATCAAGGAAATATGCGGGATGTTGAAGTGGACGAAGTAGTGGCATATGCCTCCGAAGACGCTGACATTACCTTACAATTAAAAGCAAAGCTTGACCCAACCATTCGAGCCAATGGGTTGGAAAAGCTGTTGCATGAAGTTGAAAACCCATTGATCCAGGTCTTGACGGATATGGAGTTTGAAGGAGTGAAAATCGACACCAAAAGCTTGTCAGAGTTGTCAGAAACCTTGGATGAAGAAAGTAAGGCGATTGAAAAGCGTGTTTTTGAGTTGGCTGGCGTAACTTTCAATCTAGCCTCTCCCAAGCAATTGGGAGATGTATTGTTTGAGAAATTAAAGCTAGACCCCAAAGCGAAAAAAACAAAAACAGGGCAGTATGCAACAGGGGAAGAAGTATTGAGTAAGTTGGCCGCTGATCATGAGATTGCACGTGCTATTTTGGAATATCGGCAGATGGTCAAACTAAAGTCAACCTATGTAGACGCCTTACCCAATTTGATCAATCCAAAAACGGGTCGAGTACATACTACTTACAATCAATTTGTGGCGGCAACGGGAAGGTTGTCATCTACGAATCCTAACTTACAGAATATTCCTATCCGTACTGATCGAGGTAGGGAAATCCGAAAGGCTTTTGTGCCAAGGGATGAAAATCATGTGCTGATGGCAGCTGATTATTCACAAATCGAATTGAGAATCATGGCGGAGTTTTCTAAAGATGAGTCCATGCTCGAAGCCTTCAAGAATGGGAGAGACATTCACGCAGCTACTGCGGCAAAAATCTTTCAAGTTACCTTGGATGAAGTTACTTCTGATATGCGAAGGAAAGCAAAAACAGCAAATTTTGGAATCATCTATGGGATCTCAGCTTTTGGATTATCTCAGCGCTTGGGTATTCCCCGAGGGGAGGCTAAGGAAATCATAGACGCGTATTTTAAGGAATTTCCTGCAGTGAAGTCCTACATGGATGCATGTATAGAAAAGGCCCGTAAAGATGAGTATGTAGAGACTATCTTGGGTCGTCGCCGTTATTTGAGGGATATCAATAGTCGTAATATGACGATGCGGGGATTCGCTGAGCGAAATGCCATTAATGCTCCAATCCAAGGCTCTGCAGCAGACATGATTAAAGTCGCCATGATTCATGTACATCAATGGATGAAAAAAGAAGGGTTAAAATCAAAAATGATTTTACAGGTACATGATGAATTAGTATTTGATGCACACAAGGATGAGTTGGAGATTTTACAGCGAGAAATTCCACGGCTAATGGCAGATGCCGTCAAGCTTGAAGTACCGGTGGTGGTAGAGACAGGTGTAGGTAAAGATTGGTTAGAAGCTCACTGATATTCAAATGGCAAAAGTAAAGACGAGCTATTTCTGTCAAAATTGTGGGGCCAACAGTGCAAAATGGTTAGGGAAATGTCCTTCTTGTGGAGAGTGGAATACCTATGTGGAGGAGCTGGTCCAAAAAGAGGAACAAGGGTTGGGTACCTGGAAAGCAGGCTTGTCCAAGGAGAGAAAAGCAGCGAAACCTCGGTTGTTGCATGAAGTAAATTTTGAGGAGCAACCAAGAGTTGTCACAGGAGATGCCGAACTCAACAGGGTGCTGGGAGGAGGCATTGTTCCCGGTTCACTGATCTTGATAGGAGGAGAGCCTGGTATTGGTAAATCAACCTTATTGCTACAAATAGCTTTAGAGCTATCTAAGTTAAAGGTTCTGTATGTGTCCGGTGAAGAAAGTGAGCAACAAATAAAAATGCGGGCTGATCGGATGGCTTTTCAATCTGCCAATTGCTATGTATTAGCAGAAACGAATACGCAACAAATCTTTACCCAAGTGGAGGTGTTGAAGCCTGACTTGTTGATTATTGACTCCATACAGACCTTGCATAGTCAATTGGTGGAATCTGCAGCAGGATCGGTTTCTCAGGTGCGGGAATGTACTGCGGAGCTGATGAAATTTGCGAAGGAAACGGGAACCCCTGTATTTTTGATTGGTCATATTACCAAAGAAGGCACGATTGCTGGACCAAAAGTCCTAGAGCATATGGTGGATACGGTATTACAATTTGAAGGGGACCGGCATTTGACCTACCGGATATTGAGAACTTCCAAAAACAGATTTGGATCTACTCATGAGTTGGGGATATATGAAATGCGGGCAGATGGCTTACGACAAGTAGCGAATCCCTCGGAAATACTACTAACACAGCGGGAAGAAATCCTGAATGGAGTTTCTATTGGAGCTATGATGGAGGGGAATAGGCCTTTGATTATCGAAATACAATCACTTGTCAGTCCAGCTACATATGGGACACCTCAACGAAGCAGTACCGGGTTCGACTCCAAGCGCTTAAACATGCTCTTGGCTGTATTGGAAAAAAGGGGAGGTATGAGACTTGGGCAGCAGGATGTTTTTTTGAATGTGGCGGGGGGATTGAAGGTCGATGATCCGGCTTTGGACTTGGCAGTTTGTGCATCCTTAATTTCTTCCTATGAAGATACGGCAATTCCTAATAGTCTGTGTTTTGCCGGAGAAGTTGGATTAGGCGGTGAAATCAGAGCGGTTCATAAAATTGAAAGTAGGATTTCTGAGGCAGAAAAGTTGGGCTTCAAAACCATCATGGTTTCAAAATATGGATTAAAAGGGATCGATTTATCGAAGTTTTGGATAACTATTATACCGATCGTCAAATTGGATGATATGTATAAAAATCTATTCTTAGTATCGTAGAATATTTAGAAATCAACCAGGGATTATATTTCTTAGCTAAATAATCTCTATATTAGATATCGAAAACACTTTTACCTATGAAATTGGATCAAGCTTGGCAAAAAATCATTCTTATAGATGATGACTTTGTGTATAATTTGATGAATGAAAAGTTTTTGAAACTGATCGGTTTTCCGGGGGAAAT
Organism: Mongoliitalea daihaiensis; assembly: GCF_021596945.1. NCBI lineage: Bacteria > Pseudomonadati > Bacteroidota > Cytophagia > Cytophagales > Cyclobacteriaceae > Mongoliitalea > Mongoliitalea daihaiensis. Next base: position 1,528,854 of record NZ_CP063779.1, read on the forward strand.
TATTCCGTTTACGGATGCCAATGAGGCTTTGAAATTTATCCAGCAACCCTCGCAATTGGAGGAATATAAGCAAACTCAAAGGCCATCTTTAATTTTGTTAGATTTAAATATGCCCAAATTAAACGGTTGGGGCTTTTTAGATATTTTTCAAAACTTCGATACGGATATCAAAATAGCATTTAAAGTTGTAGTCTTAACAAGTTCTATTGATCCATTGGATATGGATAAGGCCGCAAGTTATCCTTCGGTAGAATATTTTGAAGTGAAGCCTCTAAAACTAGAGACTATCTACAAATTAATTAATCGTTTAGAGCCTAAGATCAAAGATTTATTATAGTCTGCATTTTGATAACTAAATAAAATTTTTTCTAACATTTTTCAAGAATTGTAATTTTTTATTATCAATAATCAGTAATTGAAAGCATTTTATTGCCATCAGTATAAAATTGATCATCGAAGGTGGATTATGCCTTAATTTGCGGCGTTAGTCCTAGCTTATGAGATTGTTAATTCCCCTTTTCTTGAGTATATGGGTGTGCTTTAATCACAGCTATGCCCAGACTCTTGCCCCTTTGATTGCGGAGAAAATTTCTGATCCCATACAAATAGATGGCATCTTGGATGAAGAGGTTTGGGAAAGTTCTGAGTGGGCGGAAGATTTTTTTCAGTTTTTTCCGTCAGACACCTCGCGTGCAGCTGCCCAAACTAAGATCAGGATTGTTTACGATGATAAATTCTTGTATGTAGCTGCGATCATGTACAATACGGGCCCTCGGGAAAAATATGTAAGTACTTCCCTTCGTCGGGATTTTCGAGGAGAACAAAATGATGGTATCAGCTTTGTTTTTGATACGTTCAACGATAATACCAATGCTTTTCAGTTTGGAGTCAACCCTTATGGAGTTCAGCGGGAGTCATTAATTGCCAATGGTGGAGCACAAGGCTCAGATTTGAACCTTGCTTGGGATAATAAATGGTATTCAGCAGCTAAGATCCATGAGGATTACTGGGTTGTAGAAGCTGCTATCCCATTTTCAACGCTTCGTTTCAATGATGGTGCGATCAATTGGAACGTGAATTTTTACAGAATTGATAGCGAGTATGCAGAAAGAAGTACTTGGACGCCTATACCCCGAAATTTCTCGATCATCTCATTGGCTTTTTCCAGAAAATTGATTTTTATCGAACCATTGAAAAAAGAGGGAGCGAATATTTCTTTTATACCTTATATAGCAGCAGGGACTGATAAAAATTATCTAGAAGGAACAGGGAATCCATTGAAGCCTGCCGTAGGAGCGGATGCAAAAGTTGCTGTCGGACCTGCTTTGAATTTGGATTTGACGTTCAATCCTGACTTTTCCCAAGTGGAGGTGGATGAACAGGTGACAAACTTAGATCGATTTGAGATTTTCTTTCCCGAACGGAGACAGTTTTTTTTGGAGAATGCGGATTTATTTGCGGACTTTGGAACGCAAAATGTCCGTCCTTTCTTTTCCAGAAGGATTGGGGTAGATCGGGATGAGCGAACAGGCCAAAATGTTCAAAATCAGATTCTTTTTGGAGCTCGATTGAGTGGGAAATTAAATGATGATTGGAGAATTGGTGCTATGAATATGCAGACTGCCTCCGATGATGAACGAGGTATCGCAGGTAAAAACTTCAGTGTTGCTGCCATCCAAAAAAAGATTTTTTCACGATCAAATATTGGCGCTATTTTTATTAATCGTGAGACGGTGGGGCTAGGACAGGAATTTTCACTGTTTGATCCAAGTCAATCCAATCGTTTGGCGGGACTGGATTACAACCTAGCGTCCAAAGATAATCGTTGGAATGGAAAGTTTTTTTACCATAAAACATTTCAGGCTGAGCAATTGGATAAGACCTATGCTGCACATGCTCAAGTCAGTTACAATGATTTGAATTGGAGTTTTGGATTGGGTTTTTCGGATATTGCAGAAAACTTTAATCCCGAAGTTGGTTTTACTCCCCGCAGAGATTATAAGAGAAGTTTAGGTGCAATAGGGTATCAGTTTTTCCCAGTATCCAATCTTATCAATAGGCACGGTCCAGCTTTTGAAACGGAAGTCTTATGGAATGAGAATCTCGGAGTCACTGATGAGTTTCATTCCCTCCAATATAGGGTTCAATTCCAGTCTCTTTCTACAATTACACTTTCTGTCAATAATCGATTTACCTATTTATTTGCACCTTTTGACCCCACGCGTACGGGTGGCAAAGAGTTGGAGTCTGGCACATCCTACAGGAATAATTTTTTTGGTCTGAGGTATTTCAGTAATCCTAGGAATGTACTTTCTGTAATTGGGCGATTAGAGGTAGGAGAGTATTTCACGGGAGACATCAAAACCTTAGCGGGGACCATGAATTGGCGATTGGGTTACCTAGCCAATATCTCGATGAATTTCAGTTACAATAACATCCGATTACCAGAACCCCAAAATAGCGCTAATCTATTTTTGATTGGTCCAAGGATCGACTTGACATTTACTAAGGATTTGTTTTGGACGACTTTTGTGCAATACAATAATCAAATAGACAACCTGAATATTAATACCCGCCTGCAATGGAGGTATGCCCCTGTTTCTGATTTCTTTTTGGTATACACAGACAACTATTTCCCCTCTACATTTACATCCAAGCAACGTGCATTGGTAATGAAGTTAAATTACTGGTTTAACATGTAATCTATTTTAATTGACTTTTGGAATACTCAATAAAAAAATAGACTAATGGGCTAAATAATACGAATGGGAAAAAGAGCAGCATCCAATTTGGAACACCTGAACCAAAGTTAGAGCCCGTATGGAAAGAGAAGTATTCGATCATGAGGAATATGATGATCACATTTAACTTAACCCATCTCCATAACCTTCTATTGACAGCAATCAGTGCTCTCTTTTTTTCAGAGGAAGCAGCCACCAAATGATCAATATCTCTGTTGTAATAGTTAAACCAGCTGATGCTTATATAAAATATGGTAGCAACCAAAGGAACAGCATAGGTCATTTTACTGGCCCAATATTCATTCGGCATCTCGAAAAAATCAAAATTATCTGGGACCTGTTCCAGGCCAAGCTGTTGGAAGTATACTGTTTCTAACCACAACCAAACTAAGGCAACTATCCCCATAATTTCAAATAGCTTATCAGCAAATGATAAGGGTATATGTGCAATCTGCTCAGGGTTTTTCATTGTTGGGACTTGAATAATCTATTGAAACAGCAAATCTAGCCCCTAATTATAATAAATCGTATACCTTCATTATAAAAACTCAGAAATTCAAAATTTTATTTGTAAACCGCCCTATTTTTCTGGCTTATTTCATTATCTCTATAGTTATTTTTTCTCCTTGAGTAGCAACACTGTTTTTGATTGGAAAATCATCTCCATTTACCAAAAGTTGCTTCCATTCACCAAAAGGTATATGAAAAACGATTTCCCAATCCTTTTCAACTTGGTCAATTTGGATAATTAGGCTCCGTCCAGTTTTTTTGTATGCTACCGAGAGCTCATTTGTCCCCACTAACACTCGCTCTATGCTAACATTATTCCAGTCTGTTGGCAGCTCAGGTTTGAGATGAATAATTTTTTTGTGTGCTTCAGGCTGTATTCCAAAAAATTGGGTAACAATGGGAACTCCATAACTATACAAATTCCAAGCTTGACTCATCATGCCATAGTCAGGGGAAACTTCATAAATTGATCCCGGTAAAGCAAAGCTAAATGATCGCGTCATTCGATTCATATAATCCAAGGCTCGATCGGGTCTATGATAGTTATTTTCGGCAATGATGGATACACCTGTCGGCAAGGTCATGACTGCTCCCGTGTATGAGAAGACTTTGCTTCCAACAAAAGAGCCATCTTCGTAAGCAGCAGCATCATCGCGGTCTATTCCTGTGACAAAGACCCCGAAAGGATTGACAAATCTAGTCGCTTTATCCAAGGCTATGATGGCTTTATCAGGATCTGCAATACCCATCTCCATAGGTGTGTTGACTACCCAGTTGTGGAAAATTACAAAGCCTTGTTTTTTGTCTTTAGGATAGGCTGATATTCTTTTTTTGGTTTGCATCAACTCTTCGATTGCCCATGGTTTATTTAGGGTGTCTGCTCGAATAATTGCAGCATCGATCAGGTGAAGAGCCTCTTCCGTCGTTCCTATAAAATCCGCAAATCCATTAAAATCTTCTACCCAAAACTCTCTATTTATTTTTTCTTTGAGTGTATCAGCGAGCGTTTGATAAGCTGCCATGTCTGCTTGATAACCGAGCTCTGCTGCCATGGCCGCTGCATCTGCAAAAGCCTGTTGGGTGTACACTGCCACATCAATCATTTCAGATTCTAGGCCATGGATTTCCATCATGCCGTAACCGTCAGGAAAAAGATTACCATCCTGATCATTTTCCTCCATCAACCAAGTTAATCCTTTTTTGATCGTTGGATAATAGGTGGCGAGAAACTCTCGGTCACCAGTCCATCGGTATACCCACCATATCAATGAGGCAAATTGTGGTGTTTCATTAATATTACCAGGGTTGAAAACTGCCCCGTTTGTACTCACTTCATGAATGATTCTGCCGTTACCATTGATTTCTGATAATTGATGAATCAATTCAATGGTCGCATATACTAGATCCTTCCTGCCGGTAGCAATTGCTCCTTTAAGCGTATATTCGTTATCTACGCCAAACCACCAAGGATAGTCAGGCATTCCAGCACCTAGTCCTCTCCCGATTTCAGGCACCTCCCGTACGAGCCATTCGGTATTAAATTTCACCCACGTAAACGCCTCTTCGATAGTTTTGTCAGGAATAGAAATCTTGGCCAATGATGCAATTTCTTGGTAGTGTTTTTTCTTTTCTAATAAATATTTTTCTGCATGTTGCATTAAGTCATCAAAGGTGCGCTCTGTTTCTTTTTGTGAAGTATAAGAACCTGCCACAACAAATCGAAGGGTTTGTTGTGTCCCCTTTTTTAACTCAAGGTTGTATGAAAGCATACCAGTAGTTCCAGACCCTTTTGGTTGGTAACCACAAGGGTCTTGGATACCCGCTTGATGATCGGTGATTGTATGATCAGCACCAAATAAGACATACCAATCATTTCCCTGATCTTTACCTAGCCAAGATCCCCGTTTGTTGTCAAAAATTAACTCATCTTCATTATCAATCATACCTGTTCGCTCTCCCAGCCAAACTGGCTGTAAGTCTGTATGGCCTGTAAAATTAAATAGGAAGGATTGTGTGTCTTCGCTGTTATTTTGAAACGAAAATTCGATCACTACTCCTTCTTTTCCATCTGGTACAAATTGAAAACGCTCCACGGAAATACCGGGAACGGCAACTCGAAAGAGATGTTTGTTAGCAATAGGATAATTGATAAATTGGTCTGCTTGATTCAGACAGTAGGTAGCTCCTTCGGTAGTAATGGATGCACTGAATCCATCCATCAATTTGATTGGATGATTCCATATACCGCCCATTTCACCTTCCACATGCCAACCTAAATCAGGGAAAGTTCCATCCTGATGCCCTACTAAATAAACGCGATCTCCTGCTGCAAAAAAAGGTGTGGATAAAAACTCAGTCTTACCATCTTGACTCAGCCAATCTTGTACGTGAGAACTTAGCGCTTTTTTTTCGGAGGTTTGACAGCTACTCAAACAAATACAACCTAAAAAGAAAAACGATATGTACAGACTGGTTTTCATATGATAAGAAATTGATGAGTGCTTGTTCAAAAAACAGATTAATCGTTTAAATTATTCCCAACCCCATGCTGGACCTGGACTTTCTACTTCTTTACTTAAATCAAATTTTACAGAAAAAAAGCGATCTGAACCCATTCGTCGAAGATTGTATGTAAAGGAGGTATCATCGACGGTGATCCACCATACATTGGTAGCAGCATATGGTATTAAGTCAGTTGTTTCTTGGTCGGCAGGGAAAAACTGAATATTTTCCATCCCCGTATTAGACGTGAGTCCTCCGTATTGGGTTACCTTATCTTCGGAACCGTCTTCATGTCGATGATCATGTTTTAATTTTAAGCGATCATTTTCTTTGGTTATCACCCATGTTCTGGATTTGTCATCTCCCACAAAAAATGGAATGTGGACATAATCTTCTCCGCAAGCGACTACATGCATAACGAGTCTTTTCCCTGCAAATGGATCATTGGGGCCCACAGGTGTAACGAGCTCGCCTTCATAGGATTTACCACAGTGTTTTCGTAGATGATCAAGAAATTTTTCATTGGCTGGCGCTTCTTGTGCAAGTAGGGTGGAAGTAAGAAATAAAAGGAATACGAATAAGATTCTCATGGATTTTTTGTAGTTGATTTATGAAATTGTTGTACTTGTTTGCTCAATCTATGAAGGTACATAATATTTCGAAAATCCTTCAAACACTTTGGTTAAATAAGCTGTTAGAAAATCAAATGAATAAAAATAGAGTTGTAGTTTGGTTTAGAAATGATTTAAGGGTGCATGATAATGCATCCTTATTTTCCGCTGTAACCAAATATGAAGAAGTGATACCTGTGTACTGTTTTGATGAGAGACAGTTTACTACAACCCGGCTGGACCTTCCCAAGACAGGCCCACATCGAGCGAGGTTTCTTTGGGAGTCTATTAATAATTTAAAAGAAAAGTTACGGGGTCTTGGTTCAAATTTGCTGGTGCTGATAGGAAAACCAGAAGAGTTGGTGGTAGACATTGCTATAAAATATGAAGCAAGTGCTATCTTTTTTTCTGAGGAAGTAACCGAAGAAGAAAAAAAAGTAGAAGAAGCCTTAGAGCATCATGCTTGGTCAAAGGGGATTAAAACAGAAGCCTTTTGGCAAAGTACGCTCTTTCATTTGCAAGATTTGCCTTTCCCAGTCAATCAGACTCCTGAGGTGTTTACGCAATTTAGAAAAGAGTGCGAAAAGTTTTCGAGAATTCAAAAGGTGTTTGCCACACCTAAACAAATCAATAGTCCTTCTTTTCAGGAAGAGGAAAGTGTAGAGATTGATCTAAAAATGCTAGGTTTGAAGGAGCCTGAGATTTCGCCGAACGGTGTGTTGAGATTCGAAGGTGGTGAATCGGCGGCTCTTGGGCGACTTCAGACCTACTTTTGGGAACAAGACCTCCTAAAGGTTTACAAAGAAACCAGAAATGGTCTCCTAGGTGCTGATTATAGTAGCAAATTTTCGCCATGGTTGACCTTAGGGTGTATTTCTCCCAAGTATATTTATTGGGAGGTTTTACGATATGAAAAGGAACGTAAGAAAAATCAATCAACCTATTGGTTGATTTTTGAATTGATATGGAGGGATTACTTCCGGTTTATTTGTAAGAAGCATGGGAACAAGGTTTTTCAATTAAAGGGCCTGAAAAATGTAGCGGAAAAGTGGAATAGGAATGAATCCATGTTTTGGAAATGGGCTGAAGGGCAAACCGGAATCCCTTTTGTTGATGCTAACATGAGGGAACTGAATCAAACCGGGTTTATGTCCAATCGTGGCAGGCAAAATGTTGCCTCATTTTTAGTCAATGACTTAGGTATCGATTGGCGTTGGGGTGCCTCCTATTTTGAATCTGTTCTGATCGACTACGATGTTTGCAGCAATTGGGGTAATTGGATGTACGTGGCAGGGGTTGGAAATGATCCACGTGAAAATCGGTATTTTAACATCCTCAAGCAAGCCCAAAACTACGATAAAAAGGGAGACTATATTCGGCACTGGATTCCAGAACTAGCCGATATTAAAGGCTTTGATATACATCAGCCACATACACTTAGCCCTTCTGTGTTAAGAAGCTGCAATGTAAGTCTGGGTGGTAATTATCCTCATCCCATAGTCAAGATGAAAGCGTTTAGTTATTGATATTAGGATAAGTTTTTTAAAAAACTCTGTATAATTTCCAAGCATGTATCCTCCTCTTCAAACATACCCATGTGTCCTGCATTTGGAAGCTCATGGTAGTAGAAAGCATAGGGTTTATGCTGACGGCTTTGCTCAATATGCACTGCTTGGTCATGTAGGCCCGCAATCATAAGTTTCGGATTTGGAAAATTCTGCCATATCTCCATGCGGTTTTTTCTATCCCGCATTGCGAGGATAAATGCAAGCACACTTGCTTGGTTGCTCAACTTTCCAAAGCTGATAAGTCTTTGTATTTCTTGATGTTTTCTTGATCGATTTTCTTCAGAGAAAAGGGGTGGAACGAATGAGTCAATAAACTTTTCGACCCCAAATTTCTGAATAAACCGATACGTCTTGTTTCGAGAATGGATTTTTTCTTCAGTATCAGCGAATGCAGTAGAGTGAAACAGTCCAATTGCTCGAATGTGTATCCCCATCAGTTCAGCCAATGCCAACGTTACATACCCACCCAATGAATGTCCGATAATGACAGGATTGACCATATCCACCTCTTCCATCCAATCGCAGATGGCCACGGCAATTGATTCTAGGCTAGTAGTATGCGGAAGTAGCGGACTTTGACCAAAACCGGGCAAATCTATCGTATAGACGGTATAGTATTGGGCTAGGGTGGGCACCCAATGATCCCACATATCCAAAGATTCACAAAATCCATGAATTAAAAGTAAGTGGGGACCTTGTCCAGTTTTTTTAAAGTTGATCATGATATCAATGAAAAAGTCCTGAACGAATTCAGGACTTGGAAACTTTCTTCAAGGGTATTCAATTTATTCCACCGTAACTGACTTTGCCAAGTTTCTTGGTTGGTCCACATTACATCCTCTCATGACTGCGATATGGTAAGAAAGCTGTTGAAGAGGAACAACTGCAATCAGAGGTACAAATGCCTCTTCGGTTTCAGGAATTTCAATCACATGGTCTGCCATATGTTTGACAGTATCGTCTCCTTCTGTCACTACAGCAATGATTTTTCCTTTGCGCGCTTTTACTTCTTGTATATTGCTGACTACTTTTTCGTAAGAAGAGTCTTTGGTAGCAATGAATACTACGGGCATCTCTTCATCAATTAAAGCAATGGGACCATGTTTCATTTCAGCAGCTGGATAACCTTCTGCATGGATATAGGAAATTTCCTTCAACTTTAATGCACCTTCCAAAGCCACTGGGAAGTTATATCCTCGACCTAAATACAGAAAGTTTCTAGCATCTTTATACTCTGCCGCAATTACTTGGATTTTATCGTTTAGTTTTAGAGCTCTTTCCACCTTGGATGGAATAGTTTCCAACTCACTTAACAGCTGCATGTATCTGCTTTCGGAAAGCGTTCCTCTTTGATAGCCTAATTTTAATGCCATCATCGTCAAGACAGAAATTTGTGCTGTGAACGCCTTCGTTGAGGCAACACCAATTTCAGGACCTGCATGGGTATAGGACCCTGCATGAGTTGCACGGGCAATGGATGAACCTACTACATTGCAAACACCAAAGATGGTAGCTCCTTTGGACTTAGCAAGTTCGATGGCGGCTAATGTATCTGCTGTTTCTCCTGATTGAGAAATTGCGATTATAAAATCTTCTGAGTTGACAACAGGATTTCTGTACCTAAATTCAGATGCGTATTCTACTTCCACAGGAATACGTGCAAATTCTTCGAAAAGGTATTCAGCCACCAAACCAGCGTGCCAAGAAGTTCCACAAGCCGTAATGATGATTCTTTTGGCGTTTTGGAATTTATTCATGTAGTCTCTAAGACCACCTAATACCAATCGCCCATTTTTAGCATCTAACCTACCCCTCATACAATCTGCTATCGAACGTGGTTGCTCGTTGATTTCCTTTAGCATGAAATGCTCGTAACCACCCTTTTCAATTGCCTCCAATTCTAATTCGAGTTGATTGATATATGGATTGGTTTCTACATTTTCAATAGTTTTGATTTGAAGCTGATTGTTGCAGATGACTGCAATCTCATAGTCATCCAGGTACACTACTTGATTGGTGTATTCAATGATAGGAGTTGCGTCGGAGGCTAGGAAGTATTCATCTTGGCCTACACCAATGACAAGAGGTGACCCTTTCCTTGCGGCAATGAGCGTATCCGGTTGTTCTTTATTTATGATTACAATGGCATATGCGCCCACCACTTTGTGTAAAGCCAAGCGAACCGCTTCTTCCAAGCTGCAATAATTATTGACATAAATGTCTTCAATGAATTTGATGAAAACTTCTGAATCTGTATCTGAATGAAAAATATAACCTTTATTCAGAAGGTCTTTCTTCAACACATCATAGTTTTCGATAATGCCATTGTGTATCATGGCAAATTTTTCATTCGAAGAATAATGAGGGTGAGCATTTACATCATTAGGTTCTCCATGGGTAGCCCATCGGGTATGGCCAATCCCAATCTTAGAACTCAAGTCTGAATGATCTTGCAGATGGTTTTCTAATTCAGAAACCTTCCCCTTTTTTTTGTACACACTCAGACCGTCCTTGGTAAGTAATGCAACCCCAGCACTATCATACCCTCTGTATTCTAGTCTTTTTAATCCTTTGATAATAATTGGCAGCGCTTCTTGCTGTCCAACATAAGCTACAATTCCGCACATAATTAAAAATTTTAATCTCCAAAAGTAAGATTTTTCAATTTAATGTTTATTCAAATCTCTTTTTTTTTCACTTCCACAAAAAAAGTAAGTGAAATAAAGGGGCTTCATGCAAAAACGCGGGTTAAAGTACCCGCGTCCTTGAATAGAAGATTTTTAATTTAATAGTATTTTTATCCCATACATTCTCCTTCATTGAGAAGGTAAAATCATCACTGCCCGTTTGTCCTGGATAGAGCAGTAAATCCCTTCGTTGAATTCTTCTCCTATAAATAGCATTGACATGTGCCGTTAATGATTGATTCAACAAGTTTGTTTCACGATCATGAAATAATAAAGATGGGACATCTGACGCAGGCTCACCTGTCTCGGGATCAAACTGCGGTCTATTGTCAGGTGATACAAATAATTGCCTTCCATCAGACCTTCTCAATATCCTATTGGTCTCATTCGTGAAGTACATGATATTCCTATCAAAGGGTCTATGCGTAGGCCTATTTTCTTCCATAGGCCCCATTTCTAAAATGACCCGGTTAAACGTAACATTATCTAAGGTGTCTAGGAATCTAGCTAAAGCTTCGGTTTCTAGTTTTACGACGATATTGGACATCCCTTTCATTCCAACTCTATTGCCCACGTCGTAAGCTACATGGGATTGGGTGACAGATTCAGTAGCGGAACCCGCTGAATTCACTTTGTACTGAGAGAAATGTCTTGCTACATTGAAATTCAATCCAGTTGCAACGGGGTAGATTCGTGAGATAGTGTCACCTTCATTCCTATAAAAGAAAATCATTCCTGTACTGCTTCCTGGTCTGATTGTAAATGCAGCTTGTTCACTTTTATCACCAGTGAAGGCTAAGCCTGGGAGGAAATTCCGAAAGGTAAATATGTCTGTGAAATTTTGTCCTGATTTGATTTCCTCAAATAGATTTCTCACAAACTCATTGTCCACTTTGATATTTACCAAAGTGTCTTGATTGTTTTGGAAATTAAAGCTTGCACTTACAATTGGCTCTTCTTCGTATTCTAATCCATCAAAACTGTAATAAATACGGTCTTGAATTTGCTCTTTGAGTTTGTGTACCCGGATTGTTTTAGGGCTTGTCAGTTGATCTGCTAAAACAAAACGTACATTAAAGTTAAACCTGACAGAATCTAATACGGCATTAGCACTTGGGAAATTGATATCTCTGTCAAAAAAGAGGCGGCTGTAGCCCACGCCTTCACTTTCTCCAAAGAAATCTCCCGAATCATGTCCAAATACCAGGTGTCCATTGTTAGTGGTAGAAACTGAGTCTAACCTGACAACTTTAGCAGACAGAGACACTTCCTGGTAATTGACTCCTATCTGATTGGTATTTGGGTCAAGATCAAGCCCTATACTCGAAGGGTCTGAACAAGATGCCGCTATAATGGAAAGTAGAAAGAGACCTGTAATTGCCTTAATTGGCCAAATCTGTGTAGATATTGTAGTAACTTTCAAAAAGTTCTTCTTCTTCGCTGTTAATTTCACACTGTTTGTCTTTTGAGTGCTCTTCAATTAGTTGGTTTAAATTTTCGGAGATATCCTCGCCTTTGATGACTACGTCTGCGTATGCCATGCCTATTTTGATGAAACCTTCGAAATCTTTTGACTTTAATGGCGCTAAGATATTGTCATCAATATCCACCATTTTTACTTTGTCAAATAGATCATCGCCAAATTTATGGGTAAATCCGTTATTATAAATAGCGAATACCGATTTTGTTTCTTTAAATAAAGGTTCGTTTTTGTAGGTGGTCTTTAAGTACATTGGTATCAAGCTTGTCATCCAGTCGTTGCAATGTACAATATCTGGAGCCCAGCCTAATTTTTTCACTGTCTCTATCACCCCCTTGCAAAAGAAGATAGCTCGCTCATCATTATCTTCATAGAATTTTTCCTGCTTATCATGGAAAACGCTTTTTCTTTGAAAATAGTCTTCATTGTCAATGAAATAAACTTGAAGCTTTGCATTTGGTATGGATGCAACCTTGATGATCAAAGGCTTTTCTTCTTCTCCTACTGCAATGTTAATTCCAGAAAGTCGTACAACCTCATGTAATCTGTTTTTTCTTTCGTTAATTAATCCAAATCTTGGAACAAGAATACGGATTTCCATTCCTTTTTCCTGCATTGCTTGGGGTAAAGCTCTTACGAAATTGGCAACTTCTGATGTTTGTAGGAATGGGTTGATTTCACTTGCTACGTAGAGAATACGAAGTTTAGACATACCTTGTTTTTTTGTGTAGGGAAATAATAATTCACAAAGATACAAAAAAAAACTAGCAAAACCATTGTTATTCTGAGGAATAAACTAGTTTTGCCTCTATTTTACATTTGAAAAACACAATCAGTGAAAGTTGCACCTACCATCGAGGAATTAAGAACAAATCTTAAATCTCACCATGCTGATAATCAACTTATAGGATTTGTGCCGACCATGGGAGCTTTACACGAAGGGCACTTGGCTTTGGTTGATAAAGCTAAAGAATCCTCTGATACAACGGTGGTTTCAATCTTTATAAATCCGCTTCAATTTAACAATGCACAGGATTTTTCCACGTATCCTCAGACATTGGAAAGTGATCTTGAGTTATTGGAGAAGAGAGGGGTAGATGTGGTTTTTTTGCCATCTAAAGAGGAACTCTATCCCATGCAACCATCCTTGAGTATCAATTTTGGACCGTTGGAACGTACCCTTGAAGGTGAGTTTAGGCCGGGCCATTTCAGTGGTGTAGGTATTATTGTTTCTAAGTTGTTAAATATTGTTAAGCCACATGTTGCGTACTTTGGACAGAAGGATTTGCAGCAAGTAGCTGTGATTCAAACACTGGTAAGAGATTTGTCTATAGATGTTAAAATCCAAGTAGTTCCTACCGTGAGGGAATCAGATGGGTTGGCTATGTCTTCCCGTAATCTCCGATTAACTACGCAAGAGCGAAAGGCGGCAAGGTTACTTTACCAAGTATTAAATTTTTGTAAGATTGAACTATTGGCGGGGAGAGATTGGTTAACCACCCGACAAGAAGCATTGCAAATGATTCGTCATGAATCATTGGCATCTATGGAATACTTGGAATTGGTGTCTACTTATTCACTTCAAAAGCAAGAAAAATTTGAACCCGAGCAGGCCTTATCACTGGTCATTGCTTGTTTTATTGGGGAAGTGCGATTGATAGATAACCTTCCAGTAAATTTGTAATATTGCGGCAAAATTAAAGTTATGCAAATCCAGATTTTAAAATCCAAAATTCACCGAGTTAAAATTACCCAAGCAGAGTTGCATTATGTAGGAAGCATTACCGTCGATGAGGACTTGATGGATGCTGCCAATATGATCGAACATGAGAAAGTTCAGATTGTCAATATCAACAATGGTGAGCGATTGGAGACCTATCTCATCAAAGGAGAGCGAGGTTCTGGTATGATTTGTTTGAATGGCCCTGCTGCGCGTAAAGCTCAGGTTGGTGATGTGGTGATCATCATTTCTTACTGTTCCATGGATTTTGAACATGCAAAAACATACCAGCCGAAAGTCATCTTTCCTGATGACCATAATAAATTGATTTAAGTTGAAGTTAACAGGTAAGCAGGTTTTACAGGTAGTCCTTTCCCTTGCTTTAGCAGGATGGATATTTTGGTTTTTGTACAAAGATATTTCTTGGACTAGCTTGACTGCTATGTTTTTGGAGTCATCTTTTTTTTGGCTCACGATTTCTTTGATTATTTCAGTCGTAGGGTTTTGGTTGCGTGCCTGGAGATGGGCATTATTAATTGATGCTGATGCTCAGATACAGACCAAAACTGTTCGAGCTTTTGTAGCCTTGATGGTGGGTTACTTGGCCAATTTGGTAGTTCCACGTGCAGGAGAGATCGCCCGCTGTGGTGTGTTGGTCAAAACAGAAGGGAAGCAATTGGGAGGGTTGATTGGCACAGTAGTTTTGGAGCGTACGATTGATTTATTGTTTATGCTTGGGACAATTTTGCTGGCTTTTATAGTCGAGCGCCAACTTTTTTTAAGCCTGTTTGGTGAATTGGTGTCCTTAGACGCTTTAGTAGAAAAAATTTCGGGAGCACTTCCGCTGGTGATTGGAGGCTTTAGCATTGCGCTGTTGTTTCTTTTTCTTGCTTTAAAAAAATACCAAGACCACTCGGTGTTTAAAAAAATCCGACATTTCTTACGGGATATGGTGAGAGGAATCATTAGTCTGCGAAAAGTAAAGAATCAATGGGGCTTCTGGGGTAGTTCGACGCTCATCTGGGTGAGTTATTATTTTACGATGCTTACCGTAGCTTGGGCAATACCCGCTACTGCCAGTCTGTCATTGAGCTCAGTATTATTAGTCATGGTTATGGGCAGTATTGGCATGATAGCTCCTGTTCAGGGAGGTATTGGCACCTTTCATGCGCTTGTGGCCTACATTTTGATTGCATTTGGATTGGAAGAAGCTGATGGTAAAATATTTGCGGCCATTATCCATGGCGTGCAAATGCTTTTGGTAATTTTCTTAGGATTATTCAGTTTAGGATATTTCTTAAAAATTACTGCTCAGAAAGCATCCAAAACTTCTTAACTTCGTTAAAAAATTAGCTATCAAATTTAAAACTATGATTATTTTAATTTTCATCGTCTTTGCTGCACTAGGATTCATAGTCAGCAACAGGTTGAAGAGTAAATTCAAGAAGTACTCTCAGATATCTCTGAAAGCGAATCTTTCAGGCAAAGAGATTGCTGAATTGATGTTGGCTGACAGTGGCATCTACAATGTTCAGGTATTAAGTGTAGAAGGTCAGTTGACAGACCATTACAATCCTATGAACAAAACGGTCAACTTGAGTCCGGATGTGTATTATGGAAGAAGTGCAGCTGCCGCAGCGGTAGCAGCCCACGAATGCGGTCACGCTATTCAGCATGCGCGTTCATATCCATGGCTAAACTTCCGATCAGCCATGGTGCCTATGCAGAATGCAAGTGCTAAAATCCTAAATATTGTACTTATCGCATCTTTATTTGGTGGTTTTGCTTTAGGGTTACCTTATGAATTTGTTGGCTACATTGTGGTAGGATCCTATGGAATAATGACACTCTTTACCCTTGTAACACTGCCAGTAGAATTTGACGCAAGTGCACGTGCCTTAGCTTGGGTTAAGGAACGAAATGTAGTCACGCCAGATGAATATGCCATGTCAAAAGACGCTTTGAAGTGGGCAGCAATGACCTATGTGGTTGCAGCTATGGCCGCTTTGGTTACTTTAGCTTATTATATCATGGTTTTCTTTGGCAACAGAGACTAACAAGAAACTGAAAAAGCACATTTGAGTTTACAAATAAGGGTCAATTAATTGTCCCTTATTTTTTTTGGTGCTAAATTCGAGTCCTAATAAGTTAAACCCAAATACTCAATCGTTTATATGCATTTTGAATACACAGAGGAGCACCTAGCGGTGCGGGACGCGGCGAGAGATTTTGCCCAAACAGAGTTGTTGCCAGAGGTAATTGAAAGAGATACCGAAGCTAGATTTCCCTATGAGCAGATCAAAAAAATGGGAGAACTGGGCTTCATGGGTATGATGGTGGATCCGAAGTACAATGGGGGTGGTATGGATACCATTTCTTATGTATTGGCAATGGAAGAAATTTCCAAAATTGATGCCTCTGCTTCTGTATCTATGTCTGTCAATAACTCTTTGGTTTGTTGGGGGCTTGAAAAATATGGAACTGAAGCACAGAAAGAAAAATACTTGAAGCCACTGGCAGCTGGAGAAATCATCGGAGCTTTTTGCTTATCCGAGCCAGAAGCTGGTTCAGATGCAACTTCCCAAAAAACGAATGCGGAGCTCAATGGTGATCATTACATTCTGAATGGCACCAAAAATTGGATTACCAATGGGAATACAGCGTCTGTTTATTTGGTAATTGCCCAGACGGATATAGAAAAAGGTCATAAAGGTATTTCCGCATTTATAGTAGAAAAGGGATGGGATGGCTTTTTGGTAGGAAAAAAGGAAGATAAATTAGGGATCAGAGGATCTGATACGCATTCTTTGATGTTTACAGATGTCAAAGTACCAGTAGAGAATAGAATTGGAGAAGAAGGCTTTGGCTTTACTTTTGCGATGGAAACTCTCAATGGAGGTAGAATTGGAATTGCTGCACAAGCCTTAGGCATCGCCTCAGGCGCTTACGAGCTTGCCTTGGCTTATTCTAAAGAGCGTAAAGCATTCGGAAAGACCATCAGCCAACACCAAGCTATTCAGTTTAAATTGGCAGATATGGCTACTCAGATTGAGGCTGCAAGATTGTTGGTTTTAAAATCGGCTTGGTTGAAAGATAATGGACAGGACTATGCACATGCCAGTGCCATGGCTAAGCTTTATGCTTCCGAAGTTGCTATGAATGTTACCGTAGAAGCAGTTCAGGTTCATGGTGGATATGGCTATGTGAAAGAATACCATGTAGAGCGTTTGATGCGAGATGCTAAAATCACCCAGATTTACGAGGGTACTAGTGAAATTCAAAAAATAGTTATATCTAGAGGCATTTTGAGATAACTGCTCGAAAATAGGATAGAAAGGCATAAAATTTAATTTTTATGCCTTTTTTTGTGCTTTTTTGAATTATTATTTACTTTTTCGATTTAAATTTAGAAAAATATTTTAGTTTTACACTGCAAACCGCTACACTACACATCATGGAATATTACAATAAAGTCATTGAATCAGTAGGAGTTCGTTTTTTGAAGGGTACGAATTATAAGATTGAGAAATCTGTTGCCGTATCAGATTATATTGAAACCGAAAACTCCATTATACTTCTGCATCAAGGTTCTCTCAAGTTTTCAGACGAGCAAGAGCTTGTCAACGAAGGGGAAATATTGTTTATACCTGCAGGAAGAGCGACACCGATAACCTTTGGTTCGGGCAACAAAAAGTCTGAAATGGACAATGAAGGCTTTCTGGATCAAAAAAGAAAGTTTTTGCAAACCATCAGTTTTAAAGAAATAAAATCATTAGAGGAAGATTGCATCTCAATTGTCAACTTTGAAGCTAAGGTTTTTGATGTCGTTAATTTCTTTAATTCCTTAGGAATCCCTCCATTTGTGATTCGATTCAATGATAGACTGGCGACCATTGTAGAGGACATAGTAAAAGAGTCTGAGCAAAGTACACCGGGAAAAGAGCGAGTTCTTAAAATTCATTCTGAATTGTTGGTGATAGAAATTGTCAGACATATCCTCAAAAACAGATTGTTTATGGAGGAGCTTTCTACCAACAGTAC
Organism: Mongoliitalea daihaiensis; assembly: GCF_021596945.1. Classification (NCBI taxonomy): domain Bacteria; kingdom Pseudomonadati; phylum Bacteroidota; class Cytophagia; order Cytophagales; family Cyclobacteriaceae; genus Mongoliitalea; species Mongoliitalea daihaiensis. The sequence continues at coordinate 1,546,714 of NZ_CP063779.1, forward strand.
TTATTTCAAAGATCCACGCTTGATCGATTTGTTTAATTACATCAAGAAAAATATTGGTGGTGATTTGTCCAATAAAGTATTGGCCAAAGTTGCGAATGTATCCGAAGATTATGTGGGGCAATATTTCAAAATGCTTACCGGTATCAATCCTCAAGATTATATTGAGTATCAGCGTATGGAAGCCGCCGTTGAATTACTTCGTACATCTAAGAAAAGTATTCGTGACATTGGAAAAGAGGTAGGATATAAAGACACCGCGTATTTCTGTAGAAGGTTTAAGATGATGTATGGCTTACCTGCCGGAAAAATGAGAAGGAGAGAATCCCTTATCAATGTGCAAAGTTAATTGCTTCTTCACCTAGTAGATATAAAAAAAGCCCAGCTAAATGCTAGGCTTTTTTTTATGATAGCTAATGATCATCTGTTTTGCAATGCATTGCAGCGATCATAGCTTGGATCTATATCAATAAAGACTTCCTCTTTGGCTGATAGAAACCATCTGCTCAGAATGTCTTCTTCCTTCTTTCTTCGGGTAGCAGCTTTCAATTTTTCGTAATCATCCTTCAAGTTTGCTCTGTGTGCGGGGTATCGTTGCTTGTAGAAAAGAATCCGAACCTGTGGCCCTTCACGCTCATCCTCAAATCGAATTGGTTTGGTGATGGCTCCCACCTTCATGGTATCTAAAGTAAAATAAAGAATAGGATCTTCCAGTGTACGAAGAGTAAGTCTGTTGGATTGAGTTGCAGGGTCTGTAAAGAATCCGCCATTGTCAGAGGTACCACGGTCATTGGAATGATCTTTTGCAGCTTTAGCAAACTCTACTTTTCCTTCCATGATTTCAGTTCTCAAGCTATCGAGAAAACGTTCTGCTTTGAGCATATCCTCTTCACTAGGTTGTGGTTTGATCAAAATATGGCGAGAATTATAGGTGTTCCCTCTTCTTTCCAACAGCTGAATCATATGTATCCCAAAAATCGTTTCTACTGGGTCGCTGATTTCTCCAGGTCTAAGGCCAAGAGCTGTGGCTTCAAATTCAGGTGCCAATTCTCCTCTTCTGAAGAAGCCTAGTTCCCCGCCTTGAATTGCCGACATGGGGTCTTCAGAGTATTCTCTAGCTAAGGTTTGAAAATCGGATAATCCATCGCCAATCATTCGTTTAAAATTGAGCATTTTTTTACGCACATCTTCTTTTGCTTTGTCATTCACAATTGGTTTGCGTACAATTTGCCCAACAGTTACTTCTGCCGAGAAAAAAGGAAGTGAATCTCTCGGAATATCGTTGAAAAATTTCCGTACTTCAGCTGGAGACACGGTCAGTTCGGAAGTGATTTTTTGCTGCATCTTTCCGATGACTTTTTGTTCGCGCAGAGCAGATTCGATCTCACTTTTCATTTGATCTGCCGTCTTTCCATAGGCCTCGATCAGGATGTTTTCATCTCCTCCAAACTGCTGCATCATCATCGAGAATCGTTGATCTGCTTCAAACATTACCTCAGCATCGGAAACTATCACAGAATCAAGTTCGGCTTTGGCCACCATCAATTTGTTTATCAACAATGATTCAAATACCTCACAGCGAGTGGGGGCTTCAAATCCCTGTTGGCTTTGAGCAGCGATTGCCTCAATATATGCTTGCTGCACCTCGGATTCAAGCAAAATATAATTGTTTACTTTGGCTACAATTTTATCAATGATTTGACCCGTAGGTGCTGTGTTCTGGGAAGGCTTCGTTGCCTCTTGACTGTTTGCAAAGCCAATTATCCCAATGAAAAATAGCCCACTAAAGGTTAGTCCTAATCTATTCATAAATACTGAATTCTTTGTTTTCTAATGCGCGCGTAAATATATCTTTATGCAATTGTTCTCGTAAATTGTTGACTCGCTTGTTCAGAAGTATTGTCATAATTTCTTCTTTCACAAATTCCATCGGTGGAACTTCATTTTGCAATTTGTATTCCAAAATGTCAAAATAATAGAAATAATTTGTGTCCTCTGCTTTTATAAACGAGCTACTTTTTAATAATTGAGTTTTTGTTAGTTCCTTCTCCAGAGGAGTGTTGGCAGTCAATTCTTCAAATCGTACCCAAGTCCCATTTTCCAAGTAATAGTTACTTGCAAACTTTAAGCTAAGTTCTTGAAGACGATCATATTCTTTTTGCCTGATTGCCCGCTCAAATGTTGCCCGTTGAGGATGAGTCTTTTCTAATTTGATAAAGTTTCCTCGAACAATTGTTTCTTTTAATGTAAAGTTACCCTTATTAAGATCGTAATAGTCAATTATTTCCTGTTCTGTAATTTCTTGGTCAATCTGACGGTTGATATAATTTTTTTCAAACTCATGTATCATCAAGGATTCTCGGTATTCCTTGATTCTTTGATTGAATTCAGGTGTATTGAAATTAATTTCCTTAGATGCCTCTGTGATCATCAGCTGCTGCCGAACCCATGACTGAACGTATCTTGAAACGATGGCAGCACTATCCTCTGCTGACATTCGCGTGTTGATGAGGAAACTTACTTCAGAGTTCATCAACGAGTTGTTGCCAACCGTTGCTAGCACTCGATCCTCTGTTTCCACCATGCCAGATTTGACTCGAAATAAGTCGCAGGCAGAAACAAATGAAAGTACCAAAACTAAAGACACACTAATCTTGAACGATTTTTTCGTAAATCTTATTTTTTTCATTCTCGTCAATGCTGAAATTAAATTTTTCCTTCAAATTGGCTATCAGCATGTTGTCTAAATATTCCTGATAATCTTGGATGACTTTCCCCCTAGTTTCAGTCAGTAGTTTGGGCGATGCAGGTATTTTTGACCCTACAATTACAAATTGAGTTTGACCGTTTTGAGTGATTTCATGAAATGCTTTTTCAAGCGCTAAATTTTTGAGTAAAGGATGATTCCTCCATTCGTAAACACCTTCCTCCATCGTAAACAACAGCGGATCATTTAACAAGAATGTATTTTCCAAACGATCAGATAAGTCGCTTTTATATACTTTATCACTTAAGAATCTTCTGACTGAAGCAGTAGACTCTTTCTTCGCCATGGTTACAATGACGGCGTTTATACGTTCTTCCCATACATAACGCTGCTGATTTTCCTGGAAGAAATTTTGAAGCCCTACACTGTCTTCCAATGCTTTTTGCCAAACTTGGTCATTCATCAGTGAAAAGAGCAAAATCCCATCTCGGTATTCCCTTAGGAGCATTCTGTATTCCTCGTTATTTTGCTCCAAGTCTTCCTCTTCTGTTTTGTCAAGCGTGTAGGTAATGAAGCTATTCAGTTGACTTTCAAAGGTTGATTGCGGCCTGCCAGTAATGACCTGATTCTCTCTGTCAGCTAAGTAAGCTATAAAGTCTCTGGTTGTATATGTTTTGGTTTGAATACTAAAAAGCTCTTGATCCATAAGCTCAGCTTTTTCTAAGCTTATGATTGCTTCTTTCATGTTTTTGTCTTTTGCGATAGCTTTTACTGTATCAGTAGCGCTTTCATTTTCGACAAATCCATAACGGGACTTTTGCATGGCTGCAACTTGGGATCCTATCAAACTTGATCGTGAATCTCTCAGGATTCTGGATTTGATCATAGGTTCCATTTCCTCATACGGGGCAATAGGTTTACGCTCTTCCAAACGGATAATGTGGTATCCATAGGGGGTTTTCACTGGAGGAGAAATTTCACCTTCTTCCTGTAAGGCAAAAGCTACTGCTTCAAATTCAGGGATAACTGAACCTAAACTAATCCAAGGCAATTTGCCTCCTGTGTTTTTGGTACCCATATCTTCTGAAAATTGCCTACAGACCTGTTCCCACTCACTTTCCGGTTTTTGGAGTTCATGATAAATTTCTCCTACTTTTCTCAACGCTCTTTCTTCCGACACAGGATCACCCATAGGAGATCGCACCAAAATATGAGATACTCTAACCTCTCCTGGATTTGGCTTTCGATCCTCCAATTTGATGATATGATAGCCGAAGTCGGTGAGAACCGGTTCAGATATTTCATTTATTTTCAAATTGTAGGCGGCGTCCTCAAACTGATAGACCATTTGCAGGGCTGTAAAATAACCAAGGCTCCCTGCATTAGTTTGAGCAGATGGGTCTTCTGAGTATTCTTTGGCTAAGGCACTGAAGTCTGCCCCATTGTCAGCATCTGATTTCAATTTTTGAGCCATTCTAAATACAGCAATAGAGTCTTCTTTGGAAGCTCCGCTGGGGAATTGCACAAGGATGTGGCTGGCTTTGACCACTTCTTGCATGCGGTTATATGCTTTTAATAATTCACCTTCCTGAAGAGAATTTTTGATAAGGTATGGCTTGATGAGGTCTTGTTTAAACATTTCAAACTCTCGTTCAAACTCCTCATTTTTGTCCAAGCCTTGTGCCTCAGCTTCTTTGACTTTTAACTTATAATTGAGAAATAACTCCAGATTTTGTTCAAACTCTTCTGGAGTCAGCATATTATCTTTATCCTCAAACTGCTTATTTTTTGAAAATAAGTACAAAAATTCATCTGAATCGATCTCTTCCCCTTCAATAACGAAGAGTGGGGTAGGTTTGTCAATAGATGTTTCTGGCTGGATCAAACCAGTTTTTGGGCTACACCCGAAAAATAGAATCAATATTCCGATTAATAAATTCCTTTTATTCATAATTGAATTCAATGCATAGAATAGAATGCAATGTTACGAATTTATATCAATACTTGTGGGAATGTAGCTTGAATTAGCGCCTGAATTAACAATTATTTGGAATTCAAAAGTTTAAAAAGTCTGCAGGTGTTTTTCCTACCATTGGTCTCAAACTCAATTTTATCCATGAATTTTTTGACGAGCATAATGCCTAGCCCGCCTTTTCTTTTGGTAGTAATCAGCTGATCGATTTCAGGCTCTTCGTAATCCAAAATATTGAATCCTGCTCCTTGATCGTGGATTTCAACTTTCAATAGTCCATTTTCAATAAGCGTATTCACCTGAATGTATTCCGTTGAATTACAGGCATGTGAATGAATAATTAGGTTTGCAGTCACTTCTTCTACAGCTAGTAAAACCTGATGTCTCTCAAGTTCATTCAAACTTGTGCTTATCAAGAAATCCTCTAAAAATTGTCTTAGAAGTGATAACTGACTTGTGTCGCAATATAATTTTAAACTCTGACTCATTCTACTAGTGCCAAGACATCTTCTTTAGTCGGACGAATTCTTATCAACTTATCTAGTCCCAATATTTCAAAGACTTGAAATACTTTGGGCGCAAGACCAAATATATAAATCTGTATTCCTTTTTCTTGAAATTCATCTAAATAGGACATAAATACTCCTAATCCTGCTGATGAAATATAATCCAACGCGCTACCATCTACCAATATAACGGAGCAATCTTGTAAAAGGATAGACTGGATTGCGCCATCTAGGTCCACCGAGTTACTGGCATCTATCTCCCCCCGTAATATGAGAAGATGAATTTGCTGCTCTAACTGAATATCAATTTTTAACATGCTCTATCTAACGAGATTATTTCCTTTAAGTTAAAGAAATTTTATGATCATTAATGAATAATCATCATCAAGGGTTTGATTTGTGCCAATAAAATCAAAAACACGCTGAATGATAAGCTTTTGTATCTCTTCTGGGGCCTTTTCGTGGTGGTCCTCGATGAGATCTCTGAGCCGTTCGTAACCGAATTCTTCCCGCTGATCATTACTTGCTTCTACCAGTCCATCCGTAAACAAAACAATCATATCTTTTGGGTTGAAATTGATGGTTTTTTCGTGTACATAGTCTTCATACACGTTTGTGCGGATGATCCCGAGGCCCATTCCATCGATGGTCAAATAATCACATCTTTTTAATTTGGCATCGTAGTAGAGGGTAGGACAATGACCTGCTCTGCTAAACTTAATGGTTTTTTTCAGGGTGTTGATAATCAAGTAGGTTGCTGTAATGAACAGCTGACGTTCCAAGCAAGAGCTGAGCGCTTTATTTGCTTTGATCATAAACTCCCTTGGGTTTGGGTCCATTTGGACCAAACTTTGGAAAACGCCTTTCATTTGGGACATATTAAAGGCAGCTGAAGTACCCTTGCCAGATACATCTCCAATGATTACGGCAAATTCATGTTCTTTCAATTGATGGGTTTCGTAGTAATCTCCCCCCACTTCATCTGCTGCCTCTGAAAATCCACAAATTTCAAAATATTCATCGTGATGTAGCGTATCTGGGAGTAGACTTCTTTGAACTCTTTGAGCGATTTTCAACTCTTCTTTGTAGCGTTCATTTTTGATTGCTTCGTTGAGAAGACGATGATTTTCTACTGAGATACAGGCCTGTCCTACAAAAGTGCTGATGATATTCAACATTTCTTTATTGAAGCCTTCTTTGACTTCTTTGAGCAGGAAGATTCTCCCAAAGGTTTGATGATTGGTCACCAATGGGAGCATGAGTGCCGAGGAAAAACCATTTTGACTTATCCTTCCTGAATAGACTTTGTATTCGTTTTTGGGATTATCCCATTTAAATTCTTCAAAGGGATGGGTGGTTTCAACGTATGTTTGGACTTTAGCCCGTTCTATTTCTTTGATACTTCTCCTATGTACGACTTGCAAACCTAGGTTACTATCAAGGATTTCAATCCAACCGGCATCCGCATAGGAAGCACTCATGCAAGAATCAATTAAGATATCCAATACCTGGTTTTCGCTTTGTCCTGGTTTAATGGATTGACTCAAGCGTTGAAAGTTGATAGCTTCGGTGAGTTTTTGCTCAAATACCGAGGATGTGGGCAAATTGAATAGCGTGACAAGTAAACTGAAAAGGGAATAAATAAATACAAAGCTGAAAAGTGCGATTAAGAAAAGGTTATCCGTCAGATTGACAAACATCAAGTCGCTGTCGCTGTAGGCCAATAGTTGGAAAAATAAATAGATGCTACAGATTAAGATGATCACTAAAAATAAGATGGACTTCCACTTTTCCTTGAAGGTCAGATAAGGTATCCATTTGAGATTGACCGATAAAGAAATAGAGAAGATAAACATGAATACCATCCCAAATAAGAAACTGTAATCAAGGGAGTTGTTATTGAAAAACACAAAAAACATGCTGATGAGTAGGATGATTTCAAAGGCCTGCCATTGCTGTACAATCCGCTTGGTTTTTTGGTAAAGAATTAATTTCCGCCACAGAATCATGGTGGAAATCAAAAAAATGGTGATCAATGCAAAATTCACATGATAAAAAAAGTTTCTTAGTAAGGGGTCTACAGCCAGTCTTCCATCTCCGAGGAGGAAATAAAGTCCTCGGATGATTAAGGATACAGTCAGTGCCAAAAGACCTGTTGAGGCACCTCTCCAGATCAACTCTAAAAACTCTGAATTTTTATTGGTATTGATGGTATAATCGTAAAAAATATACACAGTGATGAAAAAAAGAATTTCGAGGGCATAAGAATATGCCGGGCTAATACCCGTTCCGAGCTGATTGAGTTCTCCAAAAATCCGGGTAATGTCCACAAATAAAAGTGCCAGCCAAATTAATACAGCGCTAATCAAGCTTAGTTTTCCCGTATGTATTTTAGGCATTTTTATCATACATTGGCAATGTTGACACAATAATACTCATTAAACTTTAAAAGGTATGTTTCGTTGATTGGATTGATTCAAAAATGATGAATAAATTTGTCACATGAAAAAACTACAAATTATCAAACTCTCTCTGCTTTGCTTTTTCTTCGTGGGATGTACTGCCAGTGATTTAAATAAAGTTTTGCAAGGTCTTGGGACTGGAGGGCCATTAACCCAGCAAGAAGTTTCTTCCGGATTGAAGGAAGCATTGGTACAAGGGATTACCAATGGAGCTACTATGGCATCAAGGCAAGATGGTTTTTGGGGGAATGAATTGATCAGGATTATGCTTCCAGAAGATGCAAGAAGAGTTGAAAACACCTTGAGACAGATTGGATTGGGTGCTGAGGTGGATCGTGCGCTTTTGTCTATCAATCGAGGTGCAGAAAATGCAGCAAGACAAGCGGTCCCGATTTTTGCCAATGCTATCAGGCAATTGACGATACAGGATGCTTTTGCTTTATTAAGTGGGCAACAGGATGCAGCTACACAATTTCTAAAAAGGACTACTGAAGCTCAATTGGTAGAGCTTTTTCAACCAGAAATTCAAAAGTCCTTGAATGAAGTTGGAGCTACTAGGTTTTACTCTGATTTAGCAAATGCTTATAATGCTATCCCTTTAACCAATAGAAGGGTTAATCCCGACTTGAATGCGTACGTTACTCAGCAGGCAATCGACGGGTTGTTTACCTTAGTAGCACAGGAGGAAGCGAAAATTAGGCAGGATCCTATGCAGCGGACCACCGCCTTGATGAGAAGAGTGTTTGGGTCACAGGATTAAAGTATAACTACTTCATCAATAAGCTCTTTGCCAAATCTTTCATGAATCAGCTGAACCAATTTGCTTTGGTTCATTCGCAATTCTTGTTTGACTGGTCCTGAGCTTATTGATGCAAATAGCTTCTTTTCTTTGATAAAAACAGAGGTAGTCCTGCTTGCGACAGTTTTTCCCATGATCTCAGGCCAAGCTTGAATCAACGCTTTTTCATCGTATCGGTCTTTGAGTTTATAGACACGAAGTAAGTCTTCAAATGCATCACTCATAGGTGTTGCTTCTTTTTTCCTTGCTGAAAAATCTCTGTATTTGTCTGTACTCATATCTCAAAGGTAATCGATAAACAGCGCACTCGCGATGCTATCTGCAATAAATTTTCCTTTCTGACTCAACAGAAGAGAGGGGCCCTTGATGATAATCATCCCCTCATTGCTCAGTTGATTGAGCATATTCTTTTTTTCTTCAAAAAGGTCCACCCCATATTCCCTTTTAATTTTTTGTGTATCTGTGCCCCAGGAGGTCCTCAGCGAGGTTAAAATGTATTCATTAAGAATATCAATAGGTTCAAGTTGCTCTTCTTGCTTGGGGAAAAGACCTGCCTGAGCAGAACGGATATAGCTATTGTTGTTGGCAATCGTAGACCAGCGACTCTTGCCATCAAAAGAATGAGCACTTGGACCAATTCCTAAATAGGGAGTCCCTTTCCAATAATTGCTATTGTGAATAGCCTCCTTCCCAGGGATTGCAAAATTGGAAATTTCATATTGCTCGTATCCAGCTCTGCTAGTTTCTAGCATCAGGTGCTTCATTTGTTCGTGGATAAAGTTTTCATCGGCCTCTTCGAATTTTCCAGTTTGAGTCCACTTTCCCAATGCGGTCTTGGGCTCCACAGTCAAGCAATAACTGCTGATATGTGCTGGATTAATTGTTAAGGCAGTTTCTAGGTCTTTTTTCCAAATACTATGATCTGCATGCGGGAATCCATACATGAGATCGATGGATAATTTTTCAAAGCCTGCATCTTGGCTTTTTTTCACCGCGAGCATGGATTCCTGAGCCGAGTGCGCCCGGTTATAAAATTTTAAAACCTGATCATTAAAGCTTTGAATACCAATACTTAAGCGATCAAAATTTAGGTGCTTTAATTGTCTCAGCTTCTCCACTGCTATATCATCAGGATTCGCCTCTAAGGTACACTCTTCCAAGGCTACTGAGTAGTGTTTATAAATTGCATTGAGGATACGCTCGATGGAGAGAGCATCCAAAAGTGACGGAGTACCTCCGCCAAAGTAAATAGTTTTGATGATCGGATCACCCTGTAAAGACTCCTTTCTAAATTCGATTTCTGCAATTAAAGCATCTATCATCGGTTGAATGGTCCGATGATTGGTACTGAAATGGAAATCGCAGTAATGACATGCTTGTTTGCAAAATGGAATATGGATATAGATACCAGACAAAATGCTTATTTTTAAACCCTCCTTCAAAGGTACTTGAATTTCAAGATTGTGTTTAAAAAAATAATTAGCTGTTTCTGTATTTATTGGATAATTCATTCTTCCTCCCTTCTGGCACAGGAAGATTTTTTACTGAGCTATCAAGTCAGTGGAGCATTTTCAAAGTCTGAGCAATTGGCGTTTAGAGACTCTTTAGAACGAGCATCCTTTATCAAATCATTGATGGGGGACTTATATGCAGAAGGCTACTTTGAGTTTAGGGTTCAAAAAACTTATGAAAAACGTCTACTGTCCTTACAAATTGAATCAGGCCCTGTTTTTAATGGTATTTCTTTGGATATAAGACCTGTGATGGAAGTTTTGCCGATGGCATTAGGGAAGAGTTTGGGATCTACTGTCTCCAAATCCCTGTCCTTACAAGCTTTTCAGGACTTGCGTTTATCTATACTAGGGGTGGCAGAAGATACTGGATATCCATTCGCCAGTTTACAGCTTGATAGTTTGGTCCGTACCAATCAGGATATAAGTGCACAATTGATTCTTGACACTGGCCCTAAGATTACTTTTGATACGATTCGGGTAGTGGGAGATTCAAAGATGAAACCAAGTTATCTTCATAAGCTATTAGATATTAGGGTAGGGGAAAGTTTTTCTCAACGGAAGGTCACTAATGCCATTGCCATTTTACAAGCCATACCCTATGTGCGTATCTCTGGGGCTCCTGAATTAAGCTTTCAAAATTCTGAAGCCACCCTGTATTTACCGCTTCAAGACCGGAATTTAAATTCATTGGACGGAATTATAGGAGTACTGCCGAATGAGTTGGAGGGCGGAAGATTATTGTTGACAGGTCAGTTTGATGTAAAATTGTTTAATATAGGTGGTAGAGGTAGGGACATTTCTTTGCAGTGGCAGCGGTTCAATCAATTTTCCCAACTACTGGATTTGCAAGCTCAGGAGTCGCACGTGCTTGGTTCCAAACTTAATTTAACTGTGGGTTTTTCCTTGCTAAAAGAGGATACTACCTTTTTAAACCGTGCATTTAAGGCTGGGTTTTCGATTCAACTGAATCCAGATAGTCAATTGCGGTTTTTCTCCCAAAGGCAGGCAAGTGATTTGCTTGCAACAGCTGGACTTGCCGAACTTACGTCATTGCCTGAAGTCGGAGACTTTCGATTTAATAGTTATGGATTAGGTCATCGCTTGATAAAGGTTGATGATCGTTTTGATCCCAAAAGAGGCTGGAGCACGGATCTTTCGTTTACGATTGGTAATAAAGTGATTATTCAAAATACGGCTATTCCTGTCGATCTGTATGACAATATTGATTTGAGAACCCTGCAGTATCAGTTACAAGGTCAGGCTAATCACTATCTCAAATTGGGTGATAAACTTACTTTTTTCCAGCGATTGGCTTTTGGGACCATTGAGAACCCTAATTTATTTCTGAATGATTTGTTTCGATTGGGGGGACTTCAATCCTTTAGAGGGTTTAATGAAAACTTTTTCTTTGCCAATGATTACATTTACTTAAATCTTGAGCCTAGATTTTATTTTGATAGGTATTCGTATTTTATGATTTTTGCTGATGTCGGTAGATTTAGTAATCAAGTCCAAAAGAGTCCCGTAGAGTATCCTTTTGCTGCTGGTCTTGGTTTTCGTTTGGAAACTCAGTCAGGATTCTTCAATTTTGTATATGCCTTAGGGGGTAGCAACACGCAGGATTTTGCATTCAATCAATCAAAGATTCATTTCGGATATACAGGTAGATTTTAAATAATGGGTAAGTATTGGTTGATTATCAGTTTTATTTTTTTGGCTTACGGAGAGCTACATGCCCAAATTTTGGAAAATTATTCGGGGATGTTTGATCATCAGTCCAAAAAATCATGGAATTATAAAAGTGATCAAGTAAGCACAACCTTGGATGTTAGTAGTTTCCCTTCTAGTATGCTTAGATTTTATGTGCCGGAGAAGAACACTGTATTTCTTGATAATAAAATTTGGTTTTATTCTGAGAAGGATACTACAGTTCTGATTTCACTGGAGGAATTGCACGAACGCTTTGATTTTCAGGGGCAGTCGACAGTTTCTCTTGTGGTATATGGACAAGGAGTATCTTTGAATGCCGTAACTTTAGAGAAAGGATATTTCCAATCCTTAGTCATGGATGTCCAAGGTGTCAGCGAAGCAGATGATAGCAGAAGGAACAGATCATCTTTTAAGGATTTTTATTTTCTAGGAATTTGTATTTTACTTTCGCTTTTTGCGATCGTTAAGATTGTGTTTCCTGTTGAGTTAAATTTCATGCTATCTCCCAAGGCTATTTTTTCAGTTGGAGATAACATGGATTGGAATCCTAAGTTTTTTTCTCTGGATGTGCTGTTTTTTTTGTTTTTGATTGGCTTGGGAATGGTGCAGTCGATCATGTTTTTTGTTTATTATTTCGATTCCATACACGCTAATTTGATTAATCCTTTCAGTTTAAATGACTTGTTTTTCAAGTGGATTATCGGTGCAGTCATTTTTGTTGGACTTTCAGTAGTTAAGTACCTTTATCTAAGTTTCATGACTTATGTCTTCAATTTCAGAAAATTTGAGGTCATGCATTTCTTTTACTTATTGCGAATCATTTCACTTTTAGTCGTTGTGTTGATCATCGTTCAAACCTTGGTTTTGACTAATGATATGATTACTGCCCAAAATTGGCATGCCCTAGCTAAAAATGGAGTATTTACTATCTACCTGATCGCTACAGTATTTCTGTACGTGTTAATGACAAATCAATTGGATTTTAAATTTTACCATTTAATTGCTTACCTTTGCACCGCAGAATTATTACCATTCTTAATAGTGTCTAAATACATGATGTGGTAAGATTCTTTGTTCATCAATCTAAGTTAGTAGCGTAAACCATGACTAAGTCCACCAAAGACAGATTTAATCCGGTAAGAAGTATTTTAGTTTCGCAGCCTAAGCCTGTGGACGATAAATCCCCCTATTTTCAGCTAGCCGAGAAGTATAAATTAAAGATTGATTTCCGACCTTTCATACAAGTCGAGCCAGTTCCTGTGAAGGAATTCCGAAAGCAAAAGATTGATATTTTGAAGCATACTGCGATTATATTTACTAGCAGAAATGCGATTGATCATTTTTTTACTATTTGTAAGGAATTGAAGATAGAAATGCCTGCTGACATGAAGTATTTTTGTATTTCAGAGCAAACCGCACACTACCTTCAGAAGTATATCGTCATTAGAAAAAGAAAATTATTTGTAGGTCAAAAGACTGCATCTGATTTATTTGATTATTTCAAAAAGCATAAATCAGAAAAGTATTTATTTCCGTGTTCTGATATTCGCAAGGAAGATATCCCTGACTACTTAATTAAAATGAATATTGCTTTCACTGAAGCAGTTATTTATCATACAGTAGCTTCAGACCTTTCTGATTTAGCAAATATCAAATATGATGTTTTGGCTTTCTTTAGTCCTTCGGGGATTAAATCGCTCAAGCATAACTTCCCTGATTTTGAGCAAGGGTTTACTAGAATTGCTGCTTTTGGACCTACTACCTCGAAGGAGGTTCTTGATCAAGGGCTGATTCTAGACATAGAAGCACCTATGCCTAATGCTCCTAGTATGACGGGAGCTTTGGAACTTTACATTAAAAAGGCAAATAATTTGTGATCTTTTTAATCTTTTGTGGTCTTTTTCAGTTTAAATGTTTAGAATAGTAGATTGTTAGATGTTTTAAACTTGCATGAGACTACAAAAGCCAACGATTGAAAGATTCTCCCTGTGCATTTTTGTACTTGCCTTCATGTCTGTGCTCTCTTTAAAAGCGCAGCAGGACGCTCAGTTCACGCAATATATGTATAACGGGCTCTTTTTCAATCCTGCATTTGCAGGAAAGGAGTCTGGCTATAGATTTACAGCTTTGCACCGTTCCCAGTGGTTAAATTACACCGGGTTAAACGGCCCAGCACCATTAACTCAGCTAATTACTGCATCAGGGAAAGTTGATAATTTGAATTTGGGATATGGATTGACTTTCGTCAATGATAACATTGGAGCCACTAGTAATCAAGAAGTCAATTTATCTTTAGGTTATCATAAAAAACTTCGTCGTGGTATTTTATCTCTCGGTCTCTCGGGAGGATTGTTTTCAAGTACCCTCAAGTATGACCAATTTGACTTTGTAATAGATGAATCGATCATTCCCACTGCTGGAGATGAAACTCAGATGAATTTTAATGTAGGTTTTGGAGCTATTTATGATCGTGGAAACTATTACATAGGTCTGAGCAGTAGACACCTGAATGAACCAGGTTTTGATTTTGGGGATGGAGCTATCAATAATCAATTAAGAAATCATTCGTATATTAATTTTGGATATCGAATCAAAACATTTGCTTTGTGGTCATTTGAGCCGAGTTTTTTGATTAAAACAGTTTCTTTCAATAATTTTTCTTACGATGTAGGCGTTATAGCCACACACAACAATAAAATCAGTGGAGGTATAACGTTTAGAGGCGAAGAATCGGTATCATTATTGCTTGGCTACAGTGTCCTTAGTGACAACTCATTGAGGATAGGTTATGCATTTGATTTAGTAGTAAGTAATGTGGTTGCAAAAGCACCCACTAGTCATGAGTTTATGTTGACATATAATCTTCAACCTTTGGTTAGAGAATATCAGAGAGCCATACAGCGGACACCAAGATTTAGATTTTAAAATTTCTAATAAAATTTATGCTGAAATTTGTTGATTTCACGTAATTTCTTTAAACTTTGACCCTGTAAACTAGCTATTTTCAGTAGTTAATTTACGTAACTTAATAAATGTTGATTATGTACAGTAATATGAAATCAAGGGGAATCTCCATCTTAGCAGGCGTAGTGATAGCTGTTTCACTACAAGGTTGTGGACTTTTTGGAAAGAAAGGTTCTGCTAGTGAAAGAGACAACAGGAGAGGAGAGGTAACTGGGGTTCCGAAGCGCTCCGGATGGCAACAAAGTCTACCCATAGACATGGTTGCCATTAAGGCTGGGACTTTTTGGATGGGGCAAGCGGATGAAGATATCGCTTACACCCAATCTGCTTTCAACAAGCAGATCACGATTTCAGAATTTTACTTGGATAAATATGAAGTGTCCAATAACAAGTACCGTCAATTTGTAGATGCTGTCAGAGAAGGTGTCTATGCTTTTGGTACGCCAACCACACTCAAAGATGCTCCGAGTTTTAACCTAAATGAAGTACTCCCAGATACGACTGTCTGGAATACGAGCTTCACATATCATTATGGAGATCCTTTGATGGAGTTTTACTTTGATCATCCTGCATTTGACAATTACCCAGTAGTGGGTGTTAGTTGGGAGCAGGCACAAATGTATGCAAAGTGGAGAACCTACCATTTGAATGCGAATGATAAGTCAGATTTTGATTTCCCTTATTTTAGACTTCCTTCCGAAGCAGAGTGGGAATATGCTGCCAAAGGTGGAAAAGAAATTGCCAAGTATCCTTGGGGTGGTCCATACTTAAAAAACAAGAGAGGTTGTTTGATGGCAAACTTTAAGCCTGGAAGAGGTAATTATATCGATGACGGCTTTGCCTACACGGCACCAGTTGACGTATTTGCTCCCAATGGATTTGGCCTTTACAATATGTCAGGAAATGTAGCTGAGTGGGTATTGGATGCCTACAATCCAGTAGCAAGTTCTTTGACTTGGGATTTAGATCCAGTTTACAAAAATGATAATGAACCAAGGAAAATTGTGAGGGGTGGGTCTTGGAAAGATTTAGCACACTATTTGGAAACAAGCACTCGAACCTATGAGTACCAAGATGTGAAGACAGCACATATTGGATTCAGAACTGCTATGACCTTCTTAGGAAGATCAGGCTCCATGGATGTTAATAACAATAGAAGAAGAAGAAGATAAAAACTCATATCACAACTCACGATTAAAAAAATGGCAAAACAAAAATCCTTCAAGCATAAGTTTTACGGTGATATCATGCCCATGATATATGGTATCGGTGCATCCGTTGTAATTTTAGGAGCGATGTTCAAAATTTTGGACTGGCAGGGCGCAAACATCATGATTGGAGTCGGTCTTACCACCGAGGCTCTCATATTTTTGCTATCTGCTTTTGAGCCTAAAAATGAAGAAGTAGACTGGTCGAAAGTATATCCCGAATTAGCTTCAGATGCTCCAGCAGTAAAAAGGTCTACAGGTGTAGCGAATTCAAATGACGGTCTCACACAAAAATTTGATGATCTTTTAGCCAATGCAAAAATAGGCCCTGAATTGTTTGATAGTCTTGGAAAGGGAATCAATAACCTTGCTGAGTCTGCTCAAAAGATGAGCACTATTTCCAATGCTGCTGTTGCTACCAATGAGTATGCGGAAAATGTAAAAACGGCTTCTAAGACGTTGGTAGATATCAATGCATCGTATGGAAAGACAGCTGCTGCTTTAACAGAACTATCTTCTGCTTCCGCTGATGCAAAAGCGTATCATACACAGGTGGTGGAAGTGACAAAGAATTTGACTTCACTCAATAATGTCTATGAAATGGAATTATTGGATGCACAAAGTCATTTGAAAACACTCAACAAGTTTTATTCTAATGTGGCCTCAGCTATGGAAGGTTTGTCAGAAGCTGGAAAAGAAACAGAGGCTTTCAAAAATGAATTAGCCAAATTAAATCAAAACGTAAGTTCATTGAATAAAATCTATGGTGGCATGTTGACTGCCATGAAAGGTTAATATGATGTTTATTTATCTATAATCTTTTAGACAAAAAAAATGGCAGGAGGTAAAGAAACACCTAGACAACGGATGATTGGAATGATGTACCTTGTATTGACCGCGTTGCTGGCACTACAAGTAAGTACTCAGATTCTCCAAAAATTCGTCCTATTGAATGATGGTCTCGAGAGAACATCTAAGAATTTTATTCAGAAAAATGAATTTATGGTATCATCCATAGCATCTACTGTTGAGCAACAAGGCAATAATGAAAAAGACATTCCTAAAGTCGCTGCGGCGCAGGAGGTAAGAAAATTAACAGCTGAAACATTTTCCTATCTAGAGGAATTGAAACAATTGCTCCTTGAACAATCCAATGCAAAGGATGATAATGGGCAGTTTAAGAATTCCGCTCTGAAAAACGTAGATGTGCCCGGAAATATCTTTAATAATCAAGGTAAAGGGGATGAATTAAAATTGCGATTAAATACTTTTCCTCAAGATCTTAATAAGATATTGAATGGATTAGGGCTTGAAAGTTCTTTTGGAGATATTGCCAAAGACGCAAAGGATATTGAAATCTTCAAAAATGACAGAGAAGTAAGAGATAAAAGCTTTGTGTTTTTGAATTTTGTTAAATCTCCAGTAGGAGCTGTAATGGCATTGATTTCTCAATATCAAAATGAAGTTTTGAATTTAGAGTCTGAGGCCCTTTCGATGATTACTTCAGCAATTGGTACATTTTATTTTAAGTCAGATGTATTTGAAGCTAAAGTGGCTGCTAACTCCAACGTAGTTGCCGCAGGCACTAAATTTGAAGGTAGCATGTTTATTGCTTCCGCATCATCTTCAGCTTCACCGAAAATGACAATCGGAGGTAGAGATATACCTGTTGTGAATGGTTTTGGAGAAATCAGTTTTACTGTACCTCCAGCAGGCAATTATGATGATCGCGGGTTATCTCGTCAAACATTGAAAGGTGAAATTACAGTCAATATAGCTGGTAAGGACTCTACGCTTCAAGTTGACTATGAGTATTTCATAGCTCAGCCAGTCGTGAGAGTTACTTCCGATGTGGTTAATCAGCTTTACGCAGATTGTGCCAACGACCTGTTTATTGATGTACCAGCTCTGGGTAATTCTTATGCACCGCAATTTTCAGTAAGCAATGGTACTGCGATCAATGGCAGTAGACCAGGTCAAGTAACCATTATCCCTGGTAATTCTGGGAAAGTAGTAATCGGTGTTAGTTCTGGGGGCAATAAAATTGATGATGTTACTTATGACATCAAGCCTGTTCCAGCTCCTACAATTCGACTGTTTGACGGGAGAGGTCAAATAGATATGAGTGTTGGTTATCCAGCACCAGGTCCATCTACGTTTATTGTGAGAGCAGTACCAGAGTCTAACTTTGCAAGGACGATGGCTAGAGACTCTAACTTTGAGGTAACTGGAGGAGAAGTGACATTACTTAGAAATGAGGTGCCTAGAGAAAAAGTAGCAATTACCTCTGAGAATGTTGCAATACGTAATTTATTGGCTTCAGCTAGAAGTGGTGATGCCTTGGTCGTTAGAGTGACAGAAGTTACTCGTACCAATTTCCGAGGCAATAGAATAAGATCCAATCAAAGCGAAGTAGTCCGTTTGGAAATAAGATAATAGACAAGCGAGCACGTCTATTGAAAAAAATACAGTTATGAAAAGAACAAGTAAAATTATCGCACTCTTCACATTGACAATGGTCTTTGTGTTAGAAGGATTCGCACAGACGGCAACGAGTGTGCAGCCTTCACGGTATGGGGACAGAAGCTTCAAGATGGACACTGTCTTCTCCATTAAACCAATGAGGGAAGACGATAAGATGTTCACAATTGACGTTTGGAGAAGGATTGACCTGCGTGAAAAGTATAATATTCCATTGTACGGGACAGGTGATGCCAAAAATGATGGTATTGTTTCCAATATCTATAAAGCTATAGTTGAGGAAAATGCATTTGAAGTGTATGCTGATGAGGCATTTACAAGGCCAATGTCTATTTCTGAATTCCAATCAGAGTTTTGGTTAAATGCTTTAGGAGATTCAATCTTTGTTAAACAGCTATATTATCTGGATTTTAAAGAAGATTTTATCATTGACAAGCATCATTCACAAGCCAAATTCGACATCAAATACTTCGAATTGGTCATGCCTTCCCTAACGAATGCTAATGCAGGTCAGAAGTCTATTGGATTCATCAAATTCAAAGATTTTTACAATCACTTCAAGGATCATCCGGATGCAAAATGGTTTAACTTCCAAAACACATCTAAAAATTTAACCTACGATCAGGTGTTTGATGTGAGGTTGTTTAGATCTGTTGTTAGAAAATATACCAACCAAGGAGATGAATTGTTAATCGATTTGGTAGATCCTAATAATCCAAATGCAGAACTTCAGGCATTCTTAGATGCCTTGGAATTTGAATACAAACTTCTAGAGTACGAAAACGGGCTTTGGGAATGGTAATAAAAAAAGCGGGTTAATAGCCCGCTTTTTTTACTTGCATTGCTTCATAGACAAGAGAAGCTTTACTTTTGCCAATCACCTCTTCCAATTCTTCCAAACTTACAGTTTCAAGCTGTTTAAGTGATTTAAATTTCTTTAAAAGTTTTTCTGCTATAGTTTTCCCAATTCCTGGGATATCTGTTAAGGAAGTATTAAACGCTTTCTTGCTTCTGACATCGCGATGGAACGTAATAGCAAATCTGTGTGCTTCATCTCTCACTCGTTGAAGTAAGCGCAGGGATTCGGATTTTTTATCTATATGCAAGGGATACTGATCTTCTGGAAAATAGATTTCTTCTAATCTTTTTGCAATCCCAATGATAGGAATTTTCCCATACAATCCGAGTTCTTTCAATGCTTCTACGGAAGAGGATAGTTGACCTTTCCCTCCGTCAATGACGATTAGTTTGGGAAGAGGCAATCCTTCTTCCAACACACGTTTATATCTACGACCTACTACTTCAGTCATGGAGGCAAAATCATTGGGTCCTTCCACTGTTTTGATATGGTAATGACGATAATCTTTAGTGGATGGTTTTCCATTTTTGAAATACACCATGGAAGCGACAGGGTTGGTCCCTTGGATATTAGAGTTATCAAAGCATTCGATATGGTCCGGTAGTTCTTTTAGGGACAAATCTGCTTGCAACTGTTTGAGTACCCGGTTCTTTTTATCTACCACCTCACCGGAAGTCAATAACTTTTCTTTTTTATAAAATTTTGTGTTTTTAAGTGACAAGTCCACTAGCTTTTTCTTGTCACCAATCTTGGGAGTATGTATGTTTAGCCCATCATAAGTTTCTTCTAGAGTAATATTAGTTAGAATTTCTGGTGAATCGGAATTAAACTGATCTCTGAGTCTGACAATTGCTGTCAGTAATAGATCAGTGTCTGATTCATCGAGTTTTTTCCTAAGTTCTACTGTTTTGGTAATGATGATTGAGCCATTTTTTACTTTGAGGTAATTGACATAGGCTAGTTTCTCGTCGGTTTCCAATGTAAACACATCACAATCAGCAATCGAGGGATTGACGACAAGAGATTTAGCCTGATATCTTTCTAATGAATCGAGCTTCTCCTTGAAGTATTGAGCCTTTTCAAATGCTAGATTTTCAGCAGCTTCCTGCATGCGTTTTCTGAAAAAGCCTTTGGCTAGGCCCATATTTCCTTTAAGAATATGCTTTGCATGCTCCAAGTCTTCCATGTATTCACTTTCTTTTTGGAGGCCTTCGCAAGGTCCCAAGCAATTTCCAATATGGTATTCCAAACATACTTTGTATTTCTGTTCCCCGATTTTGTAAGGGCTCAAATCTAACTTACAGGTCCGTATGGTGAATAAACTTCTGATGAGTTCTAAGACATTATTCATTGCCTTGACACTTGCAAATGGGCCGAAGTAAGTCCCTCTGTGTGGAATCAGTTTTCTTGTAGGGAAGATTCTTGGATAATTTTCCTTGGTGATTAAAAGATAAGGGTAGGTTTTATCATCCTTTAAAAGAATGTTATACTTTGGCTGACTTTTTTTGATCAGGTTATTTTCTAATAACAGTGCATCAAACTCCGTATTGACTATGGTGATTTCAATCCGTTGGATTTCCCGCACCATGCGTTTGGTTTTGTGGTTGATCCCCTGTGCTTTTGAAAAATAAGAGGCCACTCTTTTCTTCAAACTTTTGGCTTTTCCTACATAGATAAGATCCTGCTCTACATTGTAATATTTATACACACCTGGTAAGTCAGGCAATTGCAAATAATCCGATACAGCGTATGAAAATGCTTCCATAGATAAAGAAAAGAGGTCAGTACTTTCAACCGACCTCTCTTGGAATAGTTTTAGAAGTCAGATTTTCTTGGATCAAAATCGAAATCGCTGAATTTATTACTGTCCATTTCGTAGCGGTCGCAGTCAATTTCTATGCTCAATGGTCGTTCGGGTCTTCGGAATGGTCCTTTCGTATAACCTAAAGTTGGATCAGCATACACTTTTGCCATGTATTTTACCCAGATTGGTCGGGCTGTTTGTCCACCTTGTCCACTTGTCCAGCTTCTGAAGTGAATCGCTCGATCATCTCCACCGACCCAAGCACCGGATACCAAATCTTTGCTTACACCTATATACCAACCGTCGGAGGCATTTTGTGTAGTACCTGTTTTACCCCCCAATTCGTTGCCTTCATCTCTTAAGGTCCATGGCACACCTTGGGATGTTCCTCTGGATTCTTCAAAACCTCCTCGCAACATGTAGAGCATCAAATAGGCATGTTCTTCGCTCATTGCTGCTCGTTTTTTCGGCGTAAATTGTTGGATTAAATTTCCATTTTTATCCTCAATTCTGTCAATATAGAATGGAGTAATATGTTCTCCTTGGTTTACAAAGGTTCCAAAGGCACCTACCATTTCGTAGATGGATACATCAGATGTACCCAAAGCCAATGCTGGAACTTCTTCCAAATCTGAAGTGATGCCGATTCTCTTGGCAGTTTCTACCACGATTTTTGGACTCAATTTTTTCATCATAAATGCAGTGATCGAGTTGATGGACTGGGCCATTGCTTTTCGAATCGTCATGCTTTCATAGGAAAATTTATTATCTGCATTTTTTGGTACCCATGCAGGCTGTCCTGGGATATTGATTTCCACAGGTTGATCAATTACCTGATAGCATGGGCTGTAGCCGTTCTCAATAGCTGCGGCATAAACAAATGCCTTAAAAGTTGATCCGGGCTGCCTTTTTCCTTGCTTTACGTGATCAAACTTGAAGTACTTGTGATTAAGGCCTCCCACCCAAGCTTTAATGTGGCCGCTTTCTGCTTCTAGGGAAACAAATCCACCCCTTAGGAATTTCTTGTAGTAACGTAGCGAATCCATGGTACTAAATAAGGTGTCTATTTCTCCATGTTCCCAAGAAAACACACGCATACGCTTTTTTTCGTTGAGTTTGATTTGAAGAGAATCGCTATTGGCTCCGTACCTAGTGACAAGGTTTCTATAAACGTCGATTCGCTTAACTGCATTGTCTAGGAAATTAGGAATTACTTGTCCATTATTATCTATCCAAGGGTCACGATTACCCATTTCCCGCTCAAATTTTTTCTGTAATTCCCTCATGTGTTCATCCAAGGATTCTTCTGCATAGCGTTGCATTCTGCTATCTATCGTTGCATAAATTTTCAATCCATCTCCAAAGAGGTCATAAGGGGTCCCATCAGGCTTGAGGGTTTCTCTGGCCCACTTGATCAAGTCTGCTTTTATCACTTCACGGAAGTGGGTAGCCAATCCCTGATTTTGATTCGATACCTTATAGTCTAATTCAATAGGAAGCTGTACCAATGAATCTCTTTCAACCCTACTAATAAACCCGTATTTTTCCATTTGAAATAACACAGTGTTTCGTCTACGTAAGGAGTTATCTGGGTTGAAAACTGGACTGTAATAGGTGGGGGCTTTAAATAAGCCTACTAAAACTGCTGATTCCTGAATTTCTAATTCGTTTGGGTTTTTATTGAAGAAGGTGTTTGCGGCTGTCTTGATGCCATAAGCGTTGCTTCCAAATTCAGAAGTATTGAGGTAAAGCGTCAAAATTTCATCCTTGGTGTAGGAGCGTTCAAGTTTTGCTGCCACAATCCACTCTTTCACTTTGATGATGAGCATTCTCAAGCCAGGCACTCTACTCAGTACACCTTGCGATTCCAAGTTTCTCGTCTTGAATAAGTTTTTAGCAGTTTGTTGAGAAAGTGTACTGCCTCCTCCGGCCCCTTGTCTTAAGATAAGCGATTTAAACAGCACCCTTCCCATACTTTGAAAGTCTATACCAGAGTGATTTTCAAATCTAACATCCTCCGTTGCAATCAGCGCATTGACCAAATTAGGTGCTAACTCGTTATAAGTTACTGGACTTCTATTTTCCCGAAAATAATTCCCCAATAGGACGCCATCAGCCGAATAAAGAGAGGAAGCAAGTTCAGATTGAGGGTTTTCTAAGGTTTTGAAATCCGGTAATGGTCCAAATAGCCCGAGGAAATTGCCGCTCACAGCCCAAATGAATAAAATGAACCCTACAACCCCCAAAACAAAAGATGCCCAAAGGAATTTTATTATTTTTTGTGTCATGTATGAAGTACTAATCTTTATCAATAGTTTCTTCGGAAGAACCGTCTGTATTCTTCCAAATCTTTTCTTTTGTTTAACTCTTGGAAATTCCCGATTGAAATAACAAAACTAGCTTGCTTTTCTTCCGGGTCGAGAGATCCAGATTCGAAAATCTCTAGAAATTTATCTCGATAGGCAGCTGCTCTTTCGGCATTACTGAATGGACTGACAATGAAAATCACTTGTTCACGTGACATATTCATATTACCAGTTCTCAATCTTGCATTGCTAAATTGTGAAGAATGGAATGTCTCCAAGTCTCCTAGCAAGGCCTTTGCCTCTCTCGCACGTTCTTGGCTCAAAGCGAGGACAAATATATGTGTTTGACTGGCACTTTCTTTATATGGGCTATCATCTTCATCCAAATCTTCAGCCTGTTCTAGCTCATCTGCATCAGAATCCTCCGAATCTTTGGTTGTGTCTTCCTGATTTTCAGCGACCAAGTCTTCTTCTTCGCCCTTCACTACCCTTAGCATATTTCTTGCCAGTTCTTTTAGCTCTGGATTTTCAGTTTGTAAGGTGTAGATTTCCAAACGGTATTTATAGAGATCAATGCTATCAATTTTTCCGGAAATCATAATGTCCAAAAGTAAGAGCCTGTCTGTATTCTTGGTTAATGGATACAGCTCCATAGTTCTCCGAATGACACCTCGGGCCTCTTCATAGGCTTTGTTTTCATATAATTCATAGGCATTTCTATACATCTTGGAGGACTCCACCAGGGCGGCTCCTCCTGTCAGGGCATCGGGATTATTCACGGCAAATGTAAATGGGGAGTACGCAAACTCCCTATTTAGTCGCTCACTGTACAGAGAGGTGTTTCCCCCTAATTCTTTATTGGCTAAGAAAAGTATATAGTATGCTTCTGGTTTTTTGATGGTGTTAGGGTAAACAGTAATTAAAATCTCTAGATTTTCTCTGCTCATTTCATATTCTTTAAAATCAAAAAAGAGCAACTTCCCTAGCTCGAAATACGAAATTTCTAAACCAGCCCTTAATGTCTCCAGTTGTGCTTCATCTTTGGGGATTTGCGCCAATAAGGAGGCTTTGTCTGGAATTTGGGAAAGGAGATCACTGCTTTCCTCTTGAGTTTCTTGATCACCTAGATCATTATCCTCAACAGTGTCGGTTGTAACTGTTGAACTAGAGGATTGGAAACTTTGTACATTTCTCCTCCAATTGTCATTTAAGTTGCGGTTTCCCCAAACGCGCACAAACTCAATGGCGCCCTGTTGCAAGGCGACACTATTGTCAAAATAAAAGCGTTCACCTGAGCCTCTTCCACTAAATGCTAAAAGGTTATCAAATAAGTTGGAGCTTTTGGGTTTAGCTTTTTCTTCTGCTTCGCGTAAAAGTCGTTGCTCTTCTTTAGCAATAAACTCATCAGCAAGTCTTTCTTGATCTTCTGGAGAAAGCTGTGCCACCCTTAACAAGCTATCGTTTTTAAGGATGGTTTCATAGTGAAGTACATAATTGTCCAAGCGGACTTTTTCTCGTTGGAGTTGTTTAAAAGATGCATCTACAGGTCTAAAATTGGCCAATGCACTGTCCATGTAATATTTTGTTGCTCGAAAATCCCGATCAATGTCAAAGCTGATTTCTGCAAGCTTTTGGTAGATATAGCCCTTTTGAACGGGATTCTTGCTGTCTTCTTTAGCTGCCCGCACCAATAGCTCTTTTGCCGTATCGACTTCGTCTTGTTTGAGCTCAAAAATTGCTTTTTCGTACAGGATGACATCCTTGAGGTCCCTATTTTTACTGTCTTTATACAAATCATCAAAATAAGAACGTACTCGAATCAAGTCCTTACTTTTATTGAGTTCTGCCACTTGTTGGGCATATAATTGTGCAAAGAAGCTTCGCTCATAGGGCGGATTTCCTTTTTGGGCTTCTTGGTAATAGCTATAGGCTAAGGCATCTAGGTCCTCCCGCTGATACAATTGGGCCAGAATAAAATTAATCCTCGATTTTTCCTTTCGATCTTTGCTATACCCCAGTGCTTTGTCCAAAGCACCGATTTTGCCATTAACATCCTCTCTTCGGTCATAGTAATAGGCTAAGGTTTTGTATAGCAAAAATCTATTTTCCCGATTGATGCCACTTTCTTTGGATAAAAAATCGATTACATAAGCTGCGTCGTCAAAATTTTCTAAATCAATAAACTGACGCATCAGTTGAATCAAAGAGCGGTGTCGGATATGTTTTTTCTTACTATTGACGTTTAAGTAGCGAAAGGTATTGGAAGCATCGTCAAATTGTGCTTCGTAATAATCCGCGATTCCGAGTAGGAGATAGTTTTCATCTACCCATTTGGAAATTCGATGCCAATCAATCGCTCGGGAAGAAAAATAACGAACATCTTTCAAGAGTTCTTTGTTTTCATCGATAAGTGCACTGTCGACCGGATAAAAAATAGGGAGTACTTGGCTAAAGTCTTCATTGTGTGACTCAGCAATTTTTTGCTCAAGTTCCTCTATCATTAATTTGGAATAAAAATAAGCATTATACCTAGAGGTCGTATTATGGTACGTCCTATTGATAAATGTATCCTTGGTTGATGAACATCCGGATGCAAAAAGCAGGATAAATACAATGACGCGTAGTTGGATATGATTCATTTTGAGCTTTAGGGCAGCAAGCTTCCAAATTACTGCTTTTGATCTAAATAATTTAACGCTCGACTGAAATATAATATTTTCAAACAAAAAAAATAACCAAATTTGAGCATGAAGCGCTTCGACATCAAAAAACTCATACGGCTTAAGTATCTTTTCGTCATTCGTAAAGAGCAGGATTTTTCAGTGCTGTCGTCCTTTAGTTTGTCTGCATCGCGCTTATTGGTATTAGCAGGATTTGTCTTTTTGCTTATTTTTGGTTTATCCATTTTAAGTACGAAGACTATATTCAAGCGCTGGTTTGATGCTTCTTCAACCCAAATGGCCAATACTGAACAAATTCTTAAGTTGTCAGATCAATTGGACTCTTTACTTTTGGAGGTCAAAAAAAAGGAGCAGTTTGTCGAAAACATTCAATTGGTCATCAGTGGGGACTTGATTGAAACAGATCAAGAATCAACATCTATAGATCCACAAGCAAGCAAATCAGAGGTCATCCTAAATCAACGCTGGAGTGAAGGTGCCCAAAAGATTATTGGTGAATTTCAATCCACATCAACAGAGACTTTGACAGCTGTCCGGACAGGGTCTGAGACCTCAGCAATCGGGGCTGTCTTTTTTTTCAGTCCTATCAAAGGTTTTGTGTCGGCCCCTTTTGACCCGACCATAGATCACTTTGGAGTGGATGTGATTTCCAAGGAAAATGAGCCTGTTCTGGCCATTGCAGATGGGACGGTCATCCTGAGTACTTGGACTATCCAAACTGGTTATGTCATAGGAATACAGCATCGAGGAGAATTTCTTTCTTTTTACAAGCACAATTCTGTACTTTTGAAAGAAGTAGGTGATGTGGTCCGCGGCGGAGACATCATTTCTATAGTAGGCAATACAGGCGATCTTTCCTCAGGTGCGCATTTGCATTTTGAGATTTGGCATAAAGGTTTAGCCATTAATCCCCAAGAATTTATAACCTTCGATTAAACATGTTCGGAAAGTCAGAAGAAAAATCAATTAAAGAAATCGTAAATAGCAGTAACGTAATCTCCAAAGAAACGAATATCACGGGCAACATTACTGCCCAAGGAAATATCCGAATTGAGGGCACGATTGAGGGTAGAATAGACTCAAAGAGTAAAATTGTAATCGGTGATTCTGCTTTAATTAAAGGAGATCTCAAGTCGGTGGAAGCGGAAATAGCGGGAAAAGTCAACGGCTCTGTTACTTGTGAAGATTTACTGTATCTTAAAAGTACAGCGATCATTGAAGGCGATATATTTACAGCCAAAATTGTGATAGAAAATGGGGCTCAATTTAATGGGAAATGTCAGATGAAGACTTCAGGAATGAAAGTCTCCAAGCAGGATGTAAAAAATGAGCAAAAAATCCAAGAATCAACAGCGGGATAACTTGCAGAAAATCCTGAGATATTCAGGATTATCCTTTCAACTCTTTGCTGTCATCGCTATAGGAACTTGGTTTGGCTGGTACCTAGACCAACAAAGTACCATCACTTTCCCTGTATGGTTATTGGTATTTGTTTTGCTTTCTACGGTAGTGGCTTTCTATCATTTATACGTATCTGTTAAAAACGATGAAGGTGAAGACAATCCTTAGAAAAAGCCATATCTTTGCGGCAGAATAAAGAAATTATGCAAGCAGTTAAATCCCTTACGATCCGCTTACTTATTTTTTCACTAATCCTTGGCGGATTTGTTTATTTACTTCAGGAATTCATCAAACCAACTTGGGTGCATGAAATTGTGTGGACAATGATTTCTTTTTTCTTAATCCTCACTTGGCTAACAAGTGCATTTACGCATTATTTAATTAGTATCAACGAGGAGAATTCAATCAATATCATGTTAGGAGCTTTGGGGATCCGATTTCTTGGGAGTCTGGGTTTTATCGGAATAATGCTATTTTTGGGCGTTGAAAATATAATTTTGTTTGTCGCTAATTTCTTTGTGATTTATTTGTTTTACTTATTATTTGATATGTACGGGTTAATAGCTAATTTGCGCCCGATTTCAAGGTAGTTCCAAAAAAATTCTATTAATGTTACGCAGGTTCCTTTGTTTAAGCGTTTTACTATCAGTGATTTGGCTGATACATCCAGTTACAGCGATGGCCGGAGGTGATGACAGTGATAAGACAGGCTTTATCATGCACCACATCAAGGATTCATATGAGTGGCACTTTGCGACTTTTGGAGACACTCATGTAACTCTTCCATTACCAGTGATTATTTACTCTTCTGACAGAGGCCTCGAGTTTTTCTCTTCGACTAATTTTCAAGATCCAGTTACCCATAAATTTGGCGAAGCTTACGCGTACAATGGTTACTACATCGATGAGCATGAGCATTTATTTAGTGTAGATGGAAGAAGCTTCCTCGATCTTTCAATAACCAAGAACGTAGCAATGATGTTTTTGGTTTTAATTGTGATGATTTCTTTTGTAATGTCAGCAGCTTCAAATTATAAAAAGAATGGCGTTGCTGCTCCCAAAGGTGCTGCTGCACTCCTTGAGCCAATTGTGATTTTTGTAAGAGATGAGATTGCTTATAAAGCTATCGGCCCAAAATATAGAAAGTTTCTTCCGTACCTATTGACGTTATTCTTCTTTATCTGGATTGGTAACTTAATGGGCTTAATGCCTGGTGCAGCTAACTTGACAGGTAATATTGCCGTGACGATGACATTGGCTGTGTTGACATTTATAGTAGTCAATGTTAATGGAAATAAAGACTACTGGAAACACGTATTTATGACTCCGGGTGTACCAGTTCCATTATTGTTGGTAATCGTTCCTGTAGAAATTATCGGATTATTTACTAAGCCATTTGCTTTGATGGTCCGTCTCTTTGTTGCGATTACAGCTGGTCACATTGTAATCTTGGCCTTTATTGCTTTGGTATTCATTTTCGAATCTTTAGCGATTGGGGTTGTAAGTACCTTGATGGTAACATTCTTGAATGTAATCGAATTGTTAGTTGCAACAATTCAGGCATATGTATTTACCTTGTTTTCTGCCATGTACATCGGTGGTGCGGTAGCAGAACACGATGATCATCATTAATTAGAAATTTCTTTGTTCAATTTATAAATCACAAACACGTATGTTAACTTCAATCTTGTTGTCTGCTGGATTAGCACTTATGGGTGCTGGAATCGGTGCTGGAATCGTTGCAATTGGTGCAGGTCTTGGTATCGGTAGAATCGGTGGTCAGGCTATGGAATCTATTGCTCGTCAGCCAGAAGCTGCCGGTAAAGTTCAGACTGCCATGCTAATCATCGCGGCTCTTATTGAGGTGGTATCCCTGTTCGCAGTAGTAGTGTGTCTACTTATTGCTTTGAACGCAGGTGGTCTTACCTTCTAAGAACAAAAGAAAAGGGGTCAGCGCTAGGCTGATCCCTCCTTTTAATTGAACAAAAAACATTGTATCTAAACACTAGAAATACATGGATCTTATACTACCTGGCTCTGGCTTAATTATCTGGCAACTAATAGGATTTCTTGCCCTGCTGTTTTTATTGACAAAATTTGCTTGGAAACCTATACTCGCAGCGCTCGATGAGCGTGAAAAATCCATTGAAGACGCATTAAAGTCTGCTGAGATTGCTCGCAACGAAATGGCAAATTTGAAGGCTGAGAATGAAAAAATCCTTCATGAAGCCAAAATTCAGCGGGATGAAATGCTTCACATGGCTACTGAATCCGCCAAACAAATTGTAGAAGAAGCTAAAGAGAAGGCTCAAAAGGAAGGCGCCATTATGATCGAAAATGCCAAGCAGGCTATTTTGACTGAGAAAAAAGCTGCCGTAGAAGAAGTAAAAGTGTTGGTGGCTACGCTGTCTTTAGATGTAGCTGAAAAATTGATCAAGAAAAACTATGCTACAGATGCGGCACAAAAGGCCCTTGTAGAAGAGTTTGTTAAAGATCTTAAGGTAAATTGATATGTCAGATATTAAGGTAGCATCTAGATATGCAAAAGCACTAATTGAGCTAGCGATCGAAAAAGAGCAGCTAGAAGAGGTGTTTGCGGATATCCAAGAGATTCTGTCAGTAGCTGAATCCAATCGTGAGTTTCAATTGTTGCTGCAGAGTCCAATTGTAAACTTAGAAAAGAAAAAGAATGTCATACATGCCCTGTTTGCAAATCACGCAAATAGGATCACTATTAGTTTTTATGATATTGTAGTTCGTAAAAATAGGGCCAATGTATTGTTGAGTGTTGCTAAAGAATTTGTCAAGCAATACAATGCGTACAAAGGAATACAAGTGGGGTACGTGACCACGACCATACCTTTGACAGACGAGTTGAGAAAATCATTTGAGTCCATCGTTTCCGAGATTTCGGGTTTGAAAAACATACAGTTAGTAGAAAAAGTAAATCCTGAGCTGATTGGTGGTTTTGTGTTGAAAGTAAATGACAAATTGCTGGATGACTCTGTCAGCGGTAAGTTGAGAACCTTGAGAACCAAGTTGAATCAACGTTACTTTGTCAAATCATATTAATCTTTAGTTAACAAAAAATTCAAAATATAATGGCACAAGTTAGACCTGATGAGGTTTCAGCGATTTTGAGAGAGCAGCTCTCCAATGTCAAAACTGAGGCTGAACTTGAAGAAGTGGGTACCGTACTCCAGGTAGGTGACGGTGTTGCCCGTATCTATGGACTTTCCAAAGCTCAGGCAGGTGAATTGCTTGAGTTTGATAATGGCTTGAGAGCAATGGTTCTTAACCTTGAGGAAGACAATGTAGGAGCTGTACTTTTTGGAGATTCCAAACTCGTGAGAGAAGGTGACAACGTCAAAAGAACTAAGCAAATTGCTTCCATCAAAGTAGGTGAAGGTATGCTTGGTCGTGTAGTTAATACCTTGGGTAATCCAATTGATGGTAAAGGCCCAATTCAGGGAGAATTGTATGAAATGCCTTTGGAAAGAAAAGCTCCTGGTGTAATTTACAGACAGCCAGTAACTGAGCCTCTTCAAACAGGTATCAAAGCGATTGACTCTATGATTCCAATCGGTAGAGGTCAGCGTGAATTGATTATCGGTGACCGTCAGACAGGTAAGACTGCTGTGGCTATTGATACTATCTTGAATCAAAAAGAATATTACGAAAAAGGTGAGCCCGTATTCTGTATTTATGTAGCGATTGGTCAAAAAGCCTCTATAGTAGCAGGTATTGTTTCTGCCTTGGAAAAAGGTGGTGCCCTTCCTTATTCAGTAGTAGTTTCGGCTGCTGCATCAGATCCAGCACCTATGCAATTCTTTGCGCCATTTACAGGTGCTTGTATCGGTGAATTTTTCCGTGATACTGGACGTCCTGCCTTGGTTATCTATGATGATCTTTCTAAGCAAGCAGTTGCTTACCGTGAAGTTTCCTTGTTGTTGAGAAGACCTCCAGGACGTGAAGCATATCCAGGTGATGTATTCTACTTGCACTCTAGACTATTGGAAAGAGCCGCTAAAATCAATGCATCGGATGCTATTGCAAGCCAGATGAATGATTTGCCTGAATCCTTGAGACCTTTGGTAAAAGGTGGTGGTTCTTTGACAGCTCTTCCAATTATCGAAACACAAGCAGGTGACGTTTCGGCGTATATCCCAACCAACGTAATTTCGATTACGGATGGTCAGATTTTCTTGGAGACCAACTTGTTTAACTCTGGTATTCGTCCAGCGATCAACGTGGGTATCTCTGTATCTCGAGTAGGAGGTAATGCGCAGATCAAATCCATGAAAAAGGTAGCTGGTACATTGAAATTGGATCAAGCTCAGTTCCGTGAATTGGAAGCGTTTTCAAAGTTTGGTTCTGATTTGGATGCATCCACCAAAAGAACTATCGAAAGAGGTAGAAGAAACCAAGAGATCTTGAAGCAACCTCAGTACTCTCCAGTAGCTGTAGAATTGCAAGTAGCGATCATCTATGTATCTACCAAAGGATATATCGATAATGTACCGGTAGAAAGTGCACGTCAGTTTGAAAAAGAATTCTACAACCTTTTGAAGAGTAATCATCATGAGGCATTGGAATTGATCTTGAAAAATAAGATTGATGAGGCTGGTAAAATCCTAGAAGCTGCAGCGAAGGATTTGTCTACAAAATTTGCTAAAAAATAAATTTTCTTAAGGGAGGCTTCATCGCCTCCCCTAAATTCTATCTTTTCTGACAAGAGCACCCTATGGCTAACTTAAAGGAAGTAAAACAACGGATAACTTCAGTAACCTCTACCCAGCAAATCACCAAAGCTATGAAAATGGTGGCGGCTGCCAAGTTGAGGAGAGCTCAGGATAGAATCCTAAAAATGCGACCATATTCCCAAAAATTGACGACCATTCTCAATGATGTGGTCGCCGCTATGGGAGGTGAATTGCAAATTGCCTACGCAGAACAAAGACCTGTAGAGCGCGTTTTGATTGTGCCTATGACCTCGGACAAAGGCCTTTGCGGTGCGTTCAATACCAACGTACTGAAGAGTACTACCAACACGATTCATACGAAATATTCAAATGCTCAGGTGACTATTCTACCTTTAGGTAAAAAATCTTTCGAGTTTTTCTCTAAAAGAGGCTTTCACGTCATCGGTGATTACTACGAAGTATTCATGGATTTAAGCTATGATAAAGTTCGAGACATTGCTACCTATGCGATGGATTCATTCATTTCAGGTGAGTACGACAAAGTCGTTTTGGTATATAACCACTTTAGAAACGTAGCTACACAGGAAATCCAGGTAGAGCAGTTTCTTCCCATGGAAGGTGCCTCTCTTGAATCAAAAGGTTCCATGTCCATAGATTATATCCTAGAGCCAACCAAGGAATATGTGATCGAAGAACTTGTGCCAGTTGCTTTAAAAACACAATTCTATAAGGCGGTATTGGATAGTAATGCCTCTGAACACGGTGCTCGAATGACATCGATGGATAAAGCCACTGAAAATGCTGGGGAGTTACTCAAAGAATTGAAATTGATGTATAACAGAACCCGTCAAGCGGCCATTACCAACGAGATTTTGGAGATCGTTGCAGGTGCAAATGCCTTGGAAGGAAGTTGATCATATACAAACAATACAACCCAAACAAAAGACCACTTTCGAGTGGTTTTTTGTTTTTTGAGCTCTTACTTTTACTTCATGAAACAAACGCTTTGGTTTCGTATATGGTCTTTTACCAATGTGCTATCTCTAGACGTTGTTCTTGGTGCAATGGGAGGGATGTATTTTTTTCAGCGTTTATTTGAAGTCATTGTAGGAATAGAGTTTTACATATTATTGGGTATTGCCGTATGGTCGATTTACACTACAGACCATCTTTTGGATGCTTCCAACAGGTCCAATGCCGCGCTCTCTTTGAGACATGAGTTTCATCGAAAATATAGAAAAGTAATCGTCTTGGGATTAATCTTTGCGCTGCCTTCTGCACTCTTGCTGGTTATTTTGAGTCCTTCCGTATATCCCATACTTATACCCGCCCTATTTTTAGCTGCTGGGATTGCCGTTTGGTATGTATTGCTTTATTTCAAAAGAAAGAAAGTCAGTTTCCTCAAAGAATTGATGACGGCTTTCTTTTACATAGTTGGAATTGCATTTGCGCCATTACTTTTATCAAATGAATTTCCAGAGCCCATGCAGCTATTGCTTGCATTTCTCTACTTTTTACTCGCACTTATCAATTTGTTGATTTTGAGCTATTTTGACCGAAGGTATGATCAGCTACATGCGTTTGCCTCCATTAGTGGCTCATTGGACAGCCGAATGCATGAGAGACTTTGTTTCAACATGCTTAATTTTACCATAGGTGTATTGCTGATATCCCTAGTGCTTGCGTTTTCGTATTTTAAAATTTATCTAGGGATTTTATTGTTGATAGCAGTGGTCCATTATACGCAACTAAAAAATGGAAAATCTCATGGAGATGCCAGAAGAGTCATGGAAGTATCTTTTTCACTGCCTTGGTTGCTGTTATTATTTTGATGCTTTATCTATAATGGCATGGATCATTTCATCGAAATAAGCCCCATTTTGAGGGCCATACCAATTCATGTCTCGTACTTCATATTTTGGTAAATCGTAATATTCATCCGGTGTTATGTATCCTATATAGCCTCCATTAAAACTTGTCATGATCAAGTTAAGTTTCTTTGACTTGGCGTAATCCTCCCATGCCTTCATAAAAACACCGGAAATTTCCCCACTTGAACTGATAAACAAGGTGTTCCCAAGTTTGACCACGTCAAAATGAGGATTGGTCGGGCCAAAAAGTGAATTAAATATCCAAGGTCGAAGGCGAATATGTTGACTGATGCGGTAATGAGCCTTTCTGAGTTCTATGGGAACCAACGCTGTTGAAATACTTGGATCTTTATTGGTACTGAAGGCATGCATGCTTCCGCTGATTTGGCGGCTTAACTCAGCTGCATAGATTTGGACTGAAGTGGTATCTTGGCCATCTGCTATTGGTTTGTGAGAACCCACCATTCCAGCGGCGAATAAAGCGAAATCATATTGTTTTCCTTCCAACTCTTTGGTTAACACTGAAGGGTAGTCGCCGGATAAGCCCATAAATTTCCGATCTACGATGGTAGGGTGAGCACTATACGTAAGAAGTGTGGCATTCAAGCCGTCTTTTCTACGGATGATTAGTTGCCGTGCATAAGGATCTATGCTGTCTCCTTCAATCAGACGGTTGGCCACTAATCCAAGTGTTTTGGATTTTTGGAAGAATAGATCTGCCGTATCCAGGGAAGCTAGCGATTCGTGAATTGCATCTATGGTTTTTGTTTGCACATCCTGTACAAAATTCTCATGGTAGCCGCCAAAGGCTAACTTTCCCATTATACCTGGAATATGCCCACCCAAGCCTGCATGGGTATGAGTGGCCGTGAAAAAAGTATAGTCAATGGGTAGTTGGGCATCAGCAATTCCGTTGAGAATTGTTTCCTGAAAAGAGGGGTGAATGATCATGAACTCATAGTTCAGGAATAAGACTGTCCGTATTCCGTTACTTATCAGGAGTGCTTTGACGAAGCTGCTATCTTGTACAAACTCGTAGGGGCCTCGAGGCTTGTACCCCAGTAAATCTAGCGGTTTTGAAGGAGTGATGTTTGACTGTCCCCATGAAGCTAGCCAAACCTTCCCTTTACTTTCCGGCATATCCATCACCGCAATTTGCTGAAGGGTATTTCGATAATAGTCAGATTCTTTGTAGTCACTTCTGTCCACTCGGGTAATGAGTAAGGAAGTGGTGAAAAATAAGGTCCCCAAAATCCAAGCAGAAATTTTAAATGTTCGCTTAATTTTTGGGGACATGGTGTTTGAGGTTAAAGATCTGCCTAAGTTAAAGGCTTCTTTTGGATCAACCAATCAATCTGAGGATTTTCTAAAATCAAATCTCTAATTGCCTTCGGTACATTTGTATGGTGTTTTCAAGCCCATAGTACAAGGCATCGCAAATCAGGGCATGCCCGATTGAAACCTCATCAAGAAAAGGAATGCATTCCTTCAAGTACCTCAAGTTATGTAGATCCAAATCATGGCCGGCATTCAAGCCTAATCCTAGTTCTTGAGCAATATGTGCCACTTCTACATAAGGTTTGACTGCCAAGGCACGGTCATTATGGAATTGGACTGCATAAGGCTCAGTGTATAACTCCACCCGGTCTGTACCTGTCAATTTAGCGGGTTCAAAGTATTTTGCTTCAGGATTGATGAAGATAGATACCCGGGTGCCGTAGCTTTTGAGTTCAGCTACAATATCTATTAGTAAGCTTTGATGGGTAATCGTATCCCAGCCATTATTGGATGTTAGTACATGAGGAGGGTCGGGAACTAGGGTAGCCTGTGCAGGTTTGATTGTCCGAATAATTTCCATAAAACGCTCATCTGGGTAGCCTTCGATGTTGAATTCAGTCGTCACCACTGGGGCTAGATCCAACACATCCTGATAGCGAATATGTCGTTCATCGGGCCTAGGATGAACCGTAATTCCTTCCGCACCGAATCGTTCTGCATCTTTAGCTACTTGCACTATATTGGGGTTATTGGCCCCTCTCGCATTTCGAATGGTCGCTATTTTGTTAATATTTACACTTAGCTTAGTCATTTCGTGAATAATCAGATATTTTTGTGTTACAAATTTACACCTATAATACAAACAACAAGACAATGAGTTTAAAGGCGAGTGTAGAAAGTGAGATAAAAAAGGCGATGTTGGCCAAAGATAAAGATAGATTGAGAGCCCTAAGAGCTATCAAGTCTTTGATTTTATTGGAAGAAACCAAGGCGGGTGCAGGGGATGGTCTTTCGGAGGATGATGAAATGAAGCTATTGACCAAAGCAGCAAAGCAGCGCAAGGATTCAGCAGATATCTATAAAGAGCAAAATAGAGAAGATTTGTACGTGGTCGAAATGGCTGAATTGGAAATTATTTCTGAATTTCTCCCGAAGCAACTGACAGCAGAAGAATTGGAAGCTGAATTGAAATCCATCATTGCATCGGTGGGAGCGGAAGGCCCGAAGGATATGGGTAAAGTTATGGGTGTAGCCACCAAATCATTGGCAGGAAAGGCTGACGGTAAAGCGATTTCTCAGAAAGTCAAAGAATTATTGAGCTAAACGCTTGGCTACATTGGATATCATAGTATGCTGTTTGCTAGGTATTGGCGCTTTTACTGGCTATAAGCAAGGCTTTTTCATAAGCATCTTGTCAATTGTGGCCTTTATTTTTGCTTTGGTTGTGGCTTTTCAGCTGATGGGCTGGGGAGCCACAGTCTTGGCTCAGCGGGTAGAAAATCTATCATTCATGCTGCCCTTCGTGGCTTTCATCCTAATTTTTTTAGGAGTAATCCTCCTGATCAGGGGATTGGGTTTTTTGATCAAAAAGACAATCGACTTGACCTTACTAGGTTCCTTTGATAGCATAGCGGGCGCTGTACTCGGATTGATCAAAAGCGCTTTTATCATCAGCTTATTTATTTGGGTTACAGTTTCCTTTGAATTTGGCTTTCTACTAGAATGGCAGGAAAATTCAGCCTTGTATGCTTACATAGAACCATTGGCTCCTGTATTTATTCGCTGGATTGACCAGTATGTGCCCTTCATACAGGAAACCATCACACTTATACAAGAACTAGTAAAATCAGCCACAGATGGTATTATTAATTGATAATTTCGATTCGTTTTCCCATATGTTGGCAGATTATTTCTTACGCTTCGGCGTAGAGATCAAGATTTACCGCAATGATGTGTCTTTAGAGGAGTTGAAGCAGCATAGATGGGAGGCATTGATTTTATCACCTGGTCCAGAGACTCCCGACAAGGCAGGCAATTTGATGGGGATTTTGGAATATTATCATGATCAATTGCCAGTTTTAGGTATTTGCTTGGGCCATCAGGCTATAGGACAGTTTTTTGGTGCTAGTTTAATAAAGGGGCAAATGCCCATTCATGGTAAAGTTCATACAGTGTATAAGAAAAATGAACATCCGATCTTATTGGACTTACCAGATCAGTTTGAAGTGACGCGCTATCATTCCTTGGAATTGATTAATTTACCGTCCTGTCTGAAACCCCTGTTGCTAACAAAATCTGGAGTGCTTATGGGGCTTGCACATCAATCCCTGCCGATTATAGGGATTCAGTATCATCCGGAAGCTGTTTTGACAGAATATGGGGAAGAAATTATTGAAAATTTCTTGGAACTAACGGGTCTTTTTACAGCCGAAAAAGTTTGCCTTTAAGCCAAAGATTCTAAAAAAAACAGTTAAAATGAACAAGGAGTGGCTTGACTTCGTTTTTATATTCGATAGCAATCCATATATTTAGGTCATGCAGGCATTTGAATACATCAATAATCTTATTCCACCTTTGAAAGTAACCGATCAAACGGGGAAGGCTTTGCTATGGATGGAAGAGATTCGAACCAATAGCCTGCCTGTAATACAGGGTAAATTTTTTAAAGGACTGATTTCAGATGAGCAGATTTACAATTTAAATCAGCCAGAATTAACTTTCGAATCGCTTGAGTTGGAAAATCAGGGCTGCTTCGTTTATTTGGACAAGCATATTTACGATGTGATCCGTACTGCTGCTGAGTTTCATACGAACATGGTAGCTGTTTTGGATAAAACAAATGAATACCTTGGTGTGATCACCATGGAGGATGCGATTACTGCCTTTGCAGATAGTTTGAGTATTCAATCAAATGGTGCTGTTATTGTCTTATCCATGTTGATGACAGACTATAGTATGTCCGAAATTTCAAGGATTATAGAGTCTGAAAATGCAAAAATCCTGAGTAGTTTCATTGCGAGTGATCCTTTAGATGATAACAAAATTAAATTAACATTAAAACTGGACAAAACAGAACTTAGGCATGTAAAAGCGACCTTGGAGCGATTTGGTTACCATGTCTTAGATCATTATCAGGAAGAGGCAGGGGTTAGTGAAGATCAAGATCGTATTGATAACTTATTCCGGTTTTTGGATATTTAAACTTTTCTTTCATGAAAATTCTCCTTCACGGGATTGGGTTTACCAAGGAGTTTCTTCCTTATGTAGAGCAGTTGATCGTGACCTTACAAAGTCACCAATTCACGGTGTACTTTACCGAAAGCTTTTCCAAGTCTTTAAAAAAGCATGCAGTAAAACAGGCTCCCAATACTATCGTAGTTAGTTCTTCAGAGTTAAGTGGAATTGATTTTGCTGTTTCTGTTGGAGGTGATGGCACTCTACTGGACACGGTAAGTTTGATAGGGGCTTTGGAAATCCCCATAATTGGAATCAATACAGGAAGATTAGGTTTTTTAGCTACAGTCGCCAAAGAGAATTTGGAACAAGCTATTCAAGATTTAGCACTAGGTCACTACACCATTGAAAGCAGAACCTTGGTATGCATTGAGTCCAATCGGCCTTTACTCAATGGGTTGAATTTTGGATTAAATGAATTCACCATCCATAAGCGCGACACTTCCTCCATGATTACTGTCCATACATACATCAATGGGCAATACCTCAACAGCTATTGGGCGGACGGGCTGATTGTGGCGACACCGACAGGCTCCACAGGGTATTCCTTAAGTTGCGGAGGACCTTTGATTACACCTGGTGCTAAGAACTTTGTCATCACCCCAGTGAGTCCTCACAACTTAAACGTCAGACCAATTATTGTACCGGATGATTCTGAAATTACCTTTACTATTGAGGGTAGATCGGAGAAGTTTTTGGTTTCATTAGATTCTAGATCTACTGCTGTAGATGCGAGTTATCAACTAAAGCTTAGAAAAGCGCATTTTTCCGCCAAATTAGTCAAGTTTCATTCCTATGGCTATTTTGATACGCTTAGGC
The DNA here is from genome assembly GCF_021596945.1 of Mongoliitalea daihaiensis. Classification (NCBI taxonomy): domain Bacteria; kingdom Pseudomonadati; phylum Bacteroidota; class Cytophagia; order Cytophagales; family Cyclobacteriaceae; genus Mongoliitalea; species Mongoliitalea daihaiensis. The sequence continues at coordinate 1,585,990 of NZ_CP063779.1, forward strand.
AAAAGTTAAATTGGGGTTTTGATATGCGTAATTGAAAAAACTTTCCTTTTTCTTTTGGGAGAAGACCGAGAGAAAATAGTAAATTCGGTCGCTTAATTAAGTTTTCTTAACACCTGTTCTTAACAAAAATTAACCCTGTAAGCAATAGAAAGGGTTTTTATATCGTTGAGTACTTCATAAATTGCACTGTCTTGAACGTAAAAGCTTTTCTTACGCTAGTTGTTTCTGGCTTCTTATCCTTCTGTATGTGGTTAAACCCGCATGCGACACAAGCTCAACAATATGATTTGGGGGGTGGGCTAGGTGTAGCAGCCTATTCCGGGGAGATGGTCAGAAGATTAGATCAGGGAAGAGTGGGACTTCAAGGGACGTTTATTGGCAGACGAAATTTTGACAATGTATGGTCGCTCAGGGGAGGGCTTTCTTTCGCACGCATCAGTGGGGCAGATAGTATTACCCGCTTAGATCCAGCGGCAGTATACAGGGATGCATATTTTAAGGGAAATGTGTGGGAAGCTACTGTGGTCATGGAGTACCATTTCTTGGATTTTATGCATCCACAGGCACAGTTTAACTTCTCTCCCTATGGCTTCTTCGGACTGGGGTTTGCTTATTATGCAGGTGAGGGGCGTTCTTTTGCTTTGGAAGCACCTGAGCGGTATAATACATCGACACCAATTATTCCCTTTGGCTTGGGAATAAAGTATCGGTTGAACGACCGCTGGATTTTAGCAGCTGAACTGGGATTTAGGGCTAGCTTTACGGATCGTTTGGATAAAATAGAAGCGAATCAGCTGGTTATCCCTCGCTTCGAAAACCCCAATATTCCCGATCCACAGGTGTTTGGATACAATGCTGCAAATTACAGCGATAAAGATTGGTATTATTTTTTAGGACTCACGATAAGCTATAGTTTTAGTTCTGTTAAGTGTTATGCCTATTAATTAATTACCCAATCACGTAGATTATTGAAAAAGAAATAGCATTTTTGTACCTCCAAAAGACAAAATGCGATTTCAGCATCAGGAATGAAGGAACAGATAGATAGGCATAATATCCCTCAACATATAGCAATCATCATGGACGGTAATGGGCGTTGGGCTCAGAAAAAAGGCGCCATGAGGATTTTTGGACATAGAAATGCGCTGACAGCCGTTAGAGAAAGTATTGAATCCTGTGTTGAACTGGATGTGAAGTACTTAACTCTTTACGCATTCTCAACTGAAAATTGGTCTAGGCCACAGGAAGAGGTCAATGCTTTGATGGAAATCTTGATCAATTCCATTACAGATGAAGTACCAACAATGATGAAAAACAACATCATTTTATCTTCCATCGGAAATATAGAATCACTTCCTGAAAGCGCACAGAGAAAACTTCACGAAGCATATGAACTTACCAAGTCCAATACTGGTCTAACGGTGTTTTTGGCTTTGAGTTACAGTGGTCGATGGGAAATACAACAAGCAGTCCAATCAATTGTCAAAAAAGTAGTCAATCAAGAAATAAACGTAGAAGAGATTACACAAGAGCTCATTTCTGTGCATCTTACCACGGGTAAGGTCCCGGATCCGGAGTTGTTGATTCGAACAAGTGGAGAATTACGCATAAGTAATTTTCTTTTATGGCAGCTGGCTTATACGGAACTGTATTTTACAGAGACCTTATGGCCTGACTTCCGAAAAGAGCATTTATGGGAAGCCATTTTGGATTACCAAAAAAGAGAAAGAAGATTCGGTAAAACCGGAGCTCAGATAAAAGGAAAAGGTTGATGAAAAAGATTACACTAGTTATTTTTCTACTGTTAGTGGTAGGGGTAGCACAAGCTCAAGTGAGGCTTGGACAGAGTCGCTATACCCCCTCACGCCCTGTGGATATTTTAGAATTAAATTATTCGAAGCCTCAAAAATTCAGGATAGCAGAGATCAAAGCAGTTGGATTGACTACCTTGGATGAGACGGCGATTATTTCCTTAGCAGGTCTGAGGGTGGATGATGTGATTTCGGTTCCGGGTGAGGCAACATCCAATGCCTTAAAAAAATTATGGGGGCAGGGGATTATCGGAGATGTAAAGTTGCTGGTAACCAAAATTGAAGGAGATGATATTTTTTTATTGTTAGAGCTAAGTGAGCGCCCTCGATTCAGCCGAGTTGAATTTACTGGTGTTACCAAAACCCAGGAGTCAGAATTAAAGGATAAAATTAAAATTAGGGGAAGAGTGGTTCGAGATGATGTCTTGAGTACTTCCCAGCGAAATATCCGTCAGTATTTTGTGGATAAAGGATTTTTAAATACAGATGTTAAGGTCATTCAAGAGCGAGATACCACCTTACCTAATTCTGTTAAATTGAAATTTGATGTAGACACCAAATCTAAGGTTAAAATTAATCAAGTCAATGTCTATGGGAATGAAGAAGTCAGTGATAAAAAGATCAAAGGCAAGCTGAAAAACACCAAAGAACATGCCCGTATGCATTTGGTAAGGGATTTTTGGTCAAGAATTACCAATACTACGCCGGCGTCCGCCAAGGATGCGATCGTTTATCGGAATATAGTTTCTGACGAAGAAGTAAAATCTTACTTCAACAAAACGATGAAATTGAACTTTTTCAACTCCTCCAAATACGTAGCTAAAGAATTTAAAGAAGATAAAGACAAATTAATTGCCTTTTATAACTCCCGAGGGTATAGGGATGCCACCATTCTGGCAGACTCTACTTACCGTTTTTCAGAAAACACGATCAATGTTGACATTTCTCTAGAAGAAGGTGCTAAGTACTACTACCGAAACATTAATTTCGTTGGAAATTACCTGCATACTGATCAGGAATTATTGTCTAGATTAGGGATCGAAAAAGGGGATGTATACAACAAAGAAAAGTTGGACAAACGACTCAATTATGATCCTCAAAAAGGGGATGATGTGAGTTCCTTGTATCAAGATAATGGATATTTGTTTTTCCAGATCGATCCAGTAGAGGTGATGGTGGAAGCGGATTCCATAGATATTGAGATGAGGGTGTTTGAAGGTCCTCAGGTAACCGTAAATTCCGTAACCATTCAAGGGAATGAGCGTACTTCCGATCACGTGGTGATGCGTGAAATCCGGATTCTTCCAGGTCAGAAATTCAACAGAAGTGCCTTGGTACGTACCATCCGTGAATTGTCCCAATTAGGATACTTTGATCCAGAGAATATTGAACCAGATATGCGTCCAAACTTTGAGGACGCTACGGTGGATATTATCTTCAAATTGGAAGAGCGTCCCAATGACCAAATCGAGCTTTCCGGTGGTTGGGGTGGTTTCTTTGGATTTGTGGGAACTGTGGGGTTGGTATTTAATAACTTCTCCTTACGAAATATTGGTAATTTTGAGAAATGGAGACCACTTCCTGTAGGAGATGGACAACGACTTTCTTTACGAGTACAGGCAAATGGGCGACAGTTTCAAAACTATTCAATTTCCTTAACGGAACCTTGGTTTGGTGGGAAAAAGCCAAATGCATTAAGTTTCAGTTTTAATCATTCTGTACAGCGACAAGTTGATTTCTTCAATCAGCAAAATCCAGGGCAAGAGGTTGGCTTTTTCAAAATTACGGGAGCTACATTAGGGCTATCCAAACGTGTTACTTGGCCTGATGATTACTTTATGTTTAGTACGGCCTTGCAGTTCCAAATATATGATTTCTTAAATTTTGGTAATTTCTTTGGGCTGAGCTATAATACAGGTAAAGCAAATAGTTTGGCTCTAAATACGACTATAGCTAGGAATAATATCGATAACCCGATTTACCCAAGATTTGGTTCTAATATTTCTTTGGTAACATCTGTAACTCCCCCATACTCTTCGCTCAATCCAAATATTGATCGAGAATCTCCAGATGAGGAGCGATTTAGATGGTTGGAGTATCATAAATGGATGTTTGATGCGACCTTTTACACGCCTGTTTTTGGATCTAACAAGTTTGTAATATCTGGTCGTACACACATGGGCTTCTTGGGTTCATACGGCGACAGAATTGGTATTATTCCTTTGGAACGATTTGTGATGGGGGGAGATGGTATGAACTTCAATAACTTTGCATTGGGTCAAGAGATCATCGGTCTCCGTGGATATGAAAATCAAACTATCACACCAGGTAGGGATAATAGAGGTCAAGGGGGTGCTTTTGGTGGTATTGTATACAACAAACACGTAATGGAACTTCGTTTCTTAGTATCTCCCAACCCTTCAGCTACCATCTTCTTACTTGGTTTTGCTGAGGCTGGTAATAACTGGGGAGACTATGCAGATTTTAATCCTTTCAACCTTAAAAAGTCTGCGGGATTTGGTGCTAGGATATTTATGCCTGCTTTTGGTCTACTTGGACTGGATTGGGGATATGGATTTGATCCAATTCCTGGAGCAATTACGCCATCTGGACCGCAATTCCACTTCACGATTGGTCAGCAATTTAGATAATCATGAAAAGCTCAGTTAAATTCTTATTTTTGTGCTTATTCAGCATACTGCTTACGCAAGTGAGCTATGCGCAAAAATTTGGCTATGTTGATACTGAGTTTTTGCTCAATAAACATCCAGATTATAAGCTGATTCAGAATGAGTTAGAATCTTTAAGATCTGAGTGGACAAAACAGGCACAATCTTTGGAACAGGGGATCAAAGAAATGTATGCCAGTCTCAAAGCGGAGGAAGTTCTCTTGACTGAGGATATGTATCAAGATCGGATGCTGGCAATTCGGGAAAAAGAAAAAGAATCCCAAGCATTCAATAATCGAATATTTGGATTGAGCGGGCAATATTATCAAAAGCAGTTAGAATTGATGCAGCCATTGCAGTCCAAAATATTTGATGCGATTGATCGTGTATGTAAGCGATATAGTTTGGCAGTGTTGTTTGACAAAGCTTCTGGGCCCTTACAGATGATATACACAGACCCGAGACATGATTACTCTGAGTTTGTATTGGAAGAATTAGGAATTAAAAATTAATTAAATAGAAACAAAAATGATGAAAGTTAAAGTTATCCTTTCCGCAATCGCTTTGTTTTGCGTAGGATTTGTAGCTCAGGCTCAGCAGGACCTAAAGATTGGCTATACCAATGTAGAGTTACTGATTGATTTAATGCCAGAAATGGAACAGATTGGTGCTGATTTGCAAGATTATCAGGCACAGTTGCAGACCAATATTCAGACTAAAATCGCTGACTTTCAAAGAAAAGTCCAAGCTTTTCAGCAAGCAGCTCCTACCATGGCTGAAGATGCGATGAATCAGCGTAGAGCAGAACTACAGAGACAAGAGCAGGAATTGCAGAAATTTGAGCAAGATGCTCAGGTATCTTACCAAAGAAAATTGCAGGAATTGCTAGAGCCAGTACAGCAGAAAGTGTTCAACGCTATCAATGCAGTGGCTGCCGAAAACAATTACACACATATTTTCTCTGAAACAGCTGGCAATGCACCTGTATTGTTGTACACAAGAGACGAAGACCAATTTACTGAATTGGTTATTGCCAAATTGGGTATCACCCTACCTGAGAGACCTCAGCAGTAAGACTTACCGATGTTAAAGAAAAAAGACGCTTTTGGAAAAGCGTCTTTTTTTGTTTGTGGGTGGGGTAACCATTAAGGAATTAAGAAGGGGTGAATTTTGTGGTGCATTGCTTTTACCTAAAGAAAAGTATACGTTTATCCCTCATACCAAAAATCCAAAGGATTAGGGATTTTAAACTGATATCCTAAGCTGACAATCTTTGCTGCTGAAATTTCTTTCCAAGGTTCCTGGACCTGTGCATAAGATGCTGGTGGAAGAAAACCTAGGTCGGCTGCATTTTTTTCGTATACTTCTTTGCGAAGGGGATGGATTGGACATACGCCGTTGATAAGCTCATTCCAGATACTTTGCTCCAGAATAAAAGCAGCTAGACCAACTGCATCTTCCCGATGGATATAATTGACAGGGCTGTCCCCTTGTACCTGTTCTTTTCCTGAAAAATACCTGCCTGGAATCCTGTTGACACCCAATAGACCTCCAAATCGGATGATGGTCAAGTCACATTGCTTATCGTCTAGCAAAAGCTGCTCTGCCTGGTAAAGGCTTAAATTCCCGGTATTGGTGGAATTGAGTGGGTCTGACTCCTGCCAAACCTGGTTGGTATCAGGATAAACTGATGTAGCCGATACGTACACTACCTGTTTGATGCCATACTGATCGATCAAAGCCCGAAGGTATTTTATCTGCTCGGGATGAAAGGTAGCCGGTAACTGCCTCGTCCGTGGAGGGATGTTGATAAAAAGAATATCGGTTTGAAACAGCTCGTTGAAGCCTTCCCCTGTAGGGTGAGGATTCAGGTTGAATAGATAAGTGGTAAGCCCCTCTTGCCTAAGTTTATCAACTTTTTCTTTGCTGGTGGCACTTCCTTTGACAGAATAGCCAATGCTTTGGAGATATTTACCTAGTGGAAGGCCAAGCCAACCAAAGCCAATGATCGAAACTCTTTGCATTGTAATTTATATTTTGCTCATTGAAAAGGACCTTCATAAAAAAAGGGGAATTTCCCCCTTCTCTTATTTATCTTTCTTAGGCATGGTACCTAGTAGGAAATCCCATAGGGGTGAACTGACACCAAAAGCGACATCTGGATCCTTGTAATGGTGTACGGCATGATTGACCCAAAGAATTTTCAGAAAATTTTTAGGAGGCTGATAGGCATGTACTGCATAGTGTACTCCCAAATATGCTGCATAACCTACTAAAAAACCTGGAAGGAAATACAATGCATAGTCTCCCATCATGAATGTAAATGCACCATAAAAGATCAAAGCATATGCGGCACTGATGAAAGGAGGCATGGCCAATCTATCTTTATCTTTTGGATAATCATGGTGCACTCCGTGGACCGTATACTGCAACTTATCTTTGGATGGCGTATCGGGTTCCATATGAAAAAAATGTTTGTGCATCACATATTCGACCAAGGTAAATGCAATCAATCCAAGGAGGAAAATCAAGATTCCCAAACCTAAAGAAATGCTTGTACTTGATACTGCATAATAGAAGGAAACTGCCGAAATCACTAAAAACATAGTAATAGGAATGCTAATGTGAGTTCTGGATAATTTTTCCAGTACAGGGTTCCTAAACATCTGTGCTGACCCGTTATTATCCGGACGGTCCAATCTTCCAATCTTTTTTAAGGTAGCCATGGTAACTAGTTTTATTGTATTCTCAGTTGGTTAAATAAGAACAACTCCGTTGGTTAGTTATTTTTTGCACAAAATTAAACTACAATTTCAGAAACTTGTTCAAAAACTGAGCCTAAGTTTCTTATGCTATGAGTTTTGCAAGAATAAATCTTTTGATTTTTCTATGGTTTGCTCATAGAATGAAACGTATTTAGGTAGGATGTTGGTTACATCAAATTCTTTGGCTCGTAGCAAGGCATGATGCTTGAATCGCGGTAGATTTTCATCTGCCAAAATCTCTTTTGCTTTTTCAGTCATCCCATGTATATCTCCCACATTGCAAACAAAGCCTGTTACTCCATCTACATTCAACTCAGGAATTCCTCCTGCATTGGAGGTTAAGATCGGGACTTCGCAGGCCAAGGCTTCCAATGCTGCCAATCCAAAGCTTTCTTTTTCGGAAGGCATCAGAAACAGATCGGCTACTGACAATACTTCTTCGACAGCTTCCAATTTCCCTAAGAATCGGATATCATCACAGGTCCCTAAGTCCCTGCAAAGTCGTTCCATTCGGTCCCTTTCTGGGCCATCGCCGACCAATAAGAGCTTGACAGGCATTTGTTTTCTCAATTCAAAGAATACCATAATGACGTCTTCCACCCGCTTGACTTTTCTGAAGTTGGATGTGTGAACGATTAATTTTTCTCCATGAGGACAGATTGCCCGTTTGAAATGCTCTTTCTTTTGCTTTTTAAAGCGGTTGAGATCAATAAAATTTGGGATAACTTCAATATGATTTTTCACAGGGAAGAGTTCGTAGGTAGCTTTTCTCAAGTCCTCAGATACTGCTGTCACGCCGTCAGATTGATTGATACTAAAGGTGACTACCGGTTCATAGCTTGGGTCTTTGCCTACGAGTGTTATATCTGTACCATGCAAAGTTGTCACTACTGGAATATTGATGCCCTCTGTTTTTAAAATTTGTTTTGCCATGTAGGCAGCTGATGCATGTGGGATTGCATAATGAACATGCAAGAGATCTAAGTGCTCATATTTGACCACATTGACCATCTTACTAGCCAATGCCAGTTCGTAGGGTGCATGCTCAAATAGAGGATAGCTTTTGATATCTACTTCATGGTAAAAAAGATTTTCACTGAAAAAATCCAATCGGGTAGGCTGACTGTAGGTAATGAAGTGTATTTCATGTCCTTCTTTGGCCAATGCCTTACCCAACTCTGTTGCAACCACACCACTGCCTCCAAAAGTAGGGTAGCAGACTATTCCGATTTTCATAGAATACATTCAATTTATTTATGACAACTATATAAACATCTTATTATGGTCTTTTTGTTCATTTCTTCAGAGATTTATAAATGATATCGTGAATTTCTGTACGAATACCATCTTTCAACAAGATGTTGTTATTGGCATCTGGATGAACTCTGTTGGAAAGAAATACATAAATCAAGTCATTTTCTGGATCTGCCCATACACAAGTTCCTGTAAATCCGGTGTGACCAAAGCTTGATTTTGGTGCCAATACACCTGCACTACCTCCTTTGCCTTTTTCAGGATCCGGCTTATCCCATCCCCAACCGCGCCTGCTTTGGTTGGATTGTCTTTTGGTGAACTCCTTAATTGTATGTTCATCGAGCAAGGTCAACCCACCGTAGGTTCCTCCGTTCAGCATGAGTTGCATCATGACTGCCAAGTCATTGGCCTTTCCAAAAAGACCGGCATGGCCTGCAACTCCTCCATACATGGCAGCACCAGGGTCGTGGACATAGCCTTGAATCAAGCGCTTGCGGAAAGCCACATCATCTTCTGTGGGAGCGATCCAATCCTGTGGATATTTTTGAGTAGGATTAAATGTCAGGGTGTGTAGTCCCAAAGGATCATAGAAATTTTGAGTTAAAAAATCATCCAAAGGCTGATTCGTAACATTTTCTACCAATGCCTGTAAAAGGTACATCGTCAAATCAGAGTACACATAGCTATACTTCCGGCGGCCTGGGTCAAGTTTCCTTAAGTTAGATTTTACGGTCCACACCCAAAGACTATCCCGAAGAGTAGTGATGCCAAACATATTGTTTGAAACAGGTAGGGAATATTGCGGTGTGGGCTGCTCGCTGTAATATTCGTTTTTCCAAGTTTTGCCATCGACAGTTTTGGCTTGATGAGGGATGTAGGCAACCAAACCTGCTTCATGGGCCAAGATATCTTTTAGAATCAAGCCACCCTTGTTGGTGTTTTTTAAAGATGGAACATATTTCGATATCGGGTCGTCCATATCGATCATATTTCTGCTGGCCAAAAACATGACGGCCTGAGTAGTTGCCAATACCTTTGTAATGGAAGCAAGATCATATACCGTTTCAGTACTGACAGGTCTAGATTTTTGGTAGTCATAGTGCCCATAGGCTTTTTCAAAAACCACCTGACCATTTTTAGCTACTAAGACCACGCCCCCAGGGAAGGCTTTTTTTGAAATACTCAGTTCCATTACTTGATCAATTTCTCGCAGCTTTGCACTGTTTAATCCAACACTTTCCGGTTTTGAATAAGAGAGACGGTCTAGTCCTTTCATAAATCCTCCAGAACCCATTCGGATTTCGTTACTTACAGAAATCGGCAGAATACCGTAAGCACTTCTTCCACCAAAAATGATTTCTGGAGCTAGTTTTTGGGTAAATTCATTGTTTTCAAATGCAATGAGGTGATGGTGGAAATCCTGCATTTGCTTGGCAGCATAGGCATTTCCAAAAAGGACTGTTACCACATTTTTTCGTTGGCTTAGTTTACGGATAAATGCCATATCCGATGGCTGAATTCCAAACTCCCTTGATGGACTATTGGTGACACCAAAAATCCCAACTACGACAGTGTTGAAATTATCTAATTTTTTTTCAAGTGCCTGCTGATTGGCAGCGTCTGCTCCTTTTTTTATGTGAAAATGTTCAAAAGAAGCATATTTGTCCAGTTGCTTTTGGAAAAGCAATGCATCCTCTCCCAAACTGATGGAAGCAAAGGAATGCAAATCCAGATTTTTGATGGGAAGAAAGTTTCCTTTATTGGAGGTGACTGTAATTGCCTCTGCATGTAAATTCTCAGCTATCAATTCAGTCATCGGTTGGTTCAGCTTATCCACCAAAGTATTGGTGTCAATAACTGAAGTCTTATTTAACCCTGCCCAATATTTGGCTTTTAAGACTTTGCGCACACGCTCATCTATTTCTTCTTGGCTGATTTTACCTTCTTCGACCGCTTGTAAGATGAGGGTTTTTGCTTTAGATACATCTTGAGAGTATAGCAGGATATCGTTTCCAGCTAGTAGGGCAAGGAGATCCACTTCTCCAGGTTTATGAAAACTAGCTACCCCTTTCATATTCAAGGCATCGGTAAAGACGAGCCCATTGAAGTTCATCTGAGTTTTGAGCAAGTCGGTTACTACGTATTTGGAAAGGGTGGTGGCTTTGTTGCGTTCAGAGTCCAGACTTGGAATATGCAGGTGAGCAACCATTACACTCATCAAGTCATTATCAATCAGTTGCCGGTAAGGATATAAATCTATGTCCTTTATTCTGTTTTCCGAATGTCGGATGACTGGTAAGGTGTAGTGAGAGTCTGACTCGGTATCCCCATGACCCGGGAAATGTTTGGCATTGGCGATAACCCCGTTTTCTTGCAGCCCTTTCATGTAGGCAAGTGATTTTTTTGCGACCAAGCGTTTTTCCTCACCAAAAGCCCTATAACCGATGACAGGATTATTGGGATTTGAATTTACATCCACCACGGGAGCGAAGTTGATGTGCATGCCAAGCAATTTGAATTGGCGTGCCATCTCTGCTCCCATACTGTAGATCAGTTTTTCATCCGAAACCGCACCGAGTGTCATCGCTTTAGGGAAACTCAAAACAGAGTCTAAGCGCATGCTGATTCCCCATTCGGCATCCATAGCAACAAATAAAGGAACTTTTGAAATGGATTGATAGTAGTTGGTCAGATTGGCTTGACGTACAGGTCCCCCCTGAAAGAAAATCAATCCACCCAATTGCTGCTCTCGGATGAGCTTGGTGATTTCCTGCTTGTGTCGCTCATCTTTGTTGGAATAAGCTGCGACCATAAACAATTGCCCCAAGCGCTCTTCGAAGGTCATCGATTGAAAAACGGAGTCAACCCAACTGAGTTGTTGGCGCTGATTTTTAGCAGCTAAGGGGTCGCGGTCTTCCCTGACACGATCTCCGTGACTTTTTTCCCAACCTAGGACTGCGTCGGATTGGAAAATGACTAGCAAGGCGAATAGGATTACCCAAACTTTACCTCTCATCCACGTATTTAATTTTTATTGCTTAGATTTTAAAATAACTTTGTATGAATATACGTCGTTTTGTACAAACATACACGGAAAAAACGTAAACAATGGTTGGTTATTGGATAATTGCCGAGAGTTTTATTTTTTCCACTTTCATCTGATTAAAACCGAGTAAGTATGAAATTTCCTTCTATTTTCAGGACAGCCCAGCCCATGCGGTTTGACATCAAACCCCGCTACTATGACCCCGTAAAAGAAGAGATCGATCAGCGTACTGCGCAAATCAAACGGGAGCTTCAGGCAGAAGGGGCATTGCCGATTGAAGATGAGGACGAAGAGAACCTCAAAAGGAATTATGGGTCATCACTTCGCGGAGCCTTTTCCTCAGGTTCACAGTTGAAAGGGCGAAAGACCACCTCTCTTCATAGTGCAGGATTGATCCGATTGGTCATTTTTGTACTCTTGATCGGAGGGATGTTTGGTTATATTTATTACGGTCCTGAAATCTTTTATTCACTTTTGTATGCAGTAGTAGGGATTGGGATGTTTACTATTTTGTTGAAAATTAGAAGAAAACGCAGCCAATGAGTGATATAATTCATCTGTTGCCAGATGCCATAGCCAATCAGATTGCTGCTGGAGAAGTTGTGCAAAGACCGGCTTCTGCCCTAAAAGAATTGATGGAAAATGCAATCGATGCAGGTGCAACCTCGGTGAAAGTCTTGGTGAAAGATGCGGGAAAAACGTTGATTCAAGTAATGGATGATGGAAAGGGTATGTCCCTGACAGATGCACGAATGTCTTTTGAACGGCATGCTACCTCCAAAATCCGAACTTCAGAGGACTTATTTGCTATCCGAACATTTGGATTTAGAGGAGAAGCCTTGGCATCTATTGCGGCAGTAGCCCAAGTGGAGATGAAGACTAAGCAACGAGGAGCCGAACTAGGTACCTTGATTCAAGTCGAAGGTTCGGATGTGAAAAAACAGGAACCCGTAGCTACAACAGAAGGAACTAGTATTGCCGTCAAAAACCTCTTTTTCAACGTTCCTGCGCGACGAAATTTTTTAAAATCAAATCCGGTAGAAATGCGCCACTTGGTGGATGAGTTTCAACGGGTGGCACTTTCATATCCGGAAGTTGCATTTTCTTTTTACCAAAATGATATGGAGTTTTTCAACCTAACTAGTGGAAAGCTTAGTCATAGGATCGTAGGCATTTTCGGAAAAAATTATCAAGGAAATCTAGTCACCTGCACAGAGGATACCCCTCATCTAAAGGTCAAAGGATACATTGGGAAACCCGAATCTGCCAAGAAGAGTAGGGGAGAGCAATTCTTTTTTGTCAACAATCGTTACATTCGAAATAATTACTTACATCATGCCGTGGTCAATGCTTACGAGGGCTTGATTCCAGCGGACGCTCATCCATTTTATGTTCTTTTTTTGGAAATTGATCCTACCCACATCGACATCAATGTACATCCTACCAAGACAGAAATTAAGTTTGACGATGAGCGGACGGTCTATGCAGTGATCCGATCTGCTATCAAACAAGCTTTGGGAGCGCACCATGTAATGCCTGGGCTGGATTTCTCTTTGGATGTAAATTTTACTGAAAATTGGAAAAAAGGTGACAGCGGCAGTCAGGCAGTTCATCAAGAACACCGTTATACAGGACAAGATGAGCGAGGAGATACTGCATATAAGCAATATCAATCCCCCACATTCAAGCGGCCTTCTGTTTCAGGTTGGGAAAAGCTTTTTGAGGGCGGGGAACTGCTAAATCAAGCATCAAAAGTATCCTCATCCACAGATGCTCAAGATGATATAGACGTGCTTACGTTCCCATCCAAGGCCAATGAGGAGCCTTCCAAAAGTCCATTGGTGTTTCCCGACCCTCAGGAAATGGGGACAGGAGCTGTTTTTCAGGTTGATGGTAATTTTATTGTTGCGCAGATGTCTTCAGGTTTAGTGATCATTGATCAGCAGACCGCGCATGAACGCGTCCTTTATGAGCGCTATCAGCGACAACTCACGAAAGCCGCTGGAGCATCACAACGCTGTTTATTTCCACAACACGTACAATTAAACCCCGCGGATTTTGTTCTTGTGATGGATATCAAACAAGAACTCCATCAACTTGGATTTTTAATCGAAGAATTCGGAAAGGATACCATTTTGATTCAAGGCATCCCCGCAGATACTCCCATGAAAAATGAAAAGGCTTTATTTGAAGGACTTTTGGAGCAATTCAAGCACTTTAAATCAGAGCTATCGTTAGATACCCGTGAAAATCTCGCTCGTTCTTTGGCGAGAAGGTCTTCTATCAGAAGAGGGACGAAGTTGAATGCCGCAGAAATGGAATCCATGGTAGGTCAATTATTTGCCTGTCAAAATCCGAATTATGGACTATCAGGGAACAAAACCTTTGTTAAATTAGATTTACATAAGATACAAGCCTTTTTTACTAAGTAAGCTATGTTCAGAAACTTAACTCCGGTCGTAAAAAACCTACTATTAATTACAGTGCTGATTTATTTTGTGTCCGCTATGATCATGCCCCAATTGAAAGCTATTGGTGCGCTTTATTACATTCATAGCAGTAAGTTTTTGCCCTTTCAGTTTTTGACATATATGTTTCTCCATGCGGATGGCTGGCACTTATTTTCCAATATGTTTGGGCTCTTTATTTTCGGGCCATTACTAGAGCAATATTTGGGGCCAAAAAAAATTCTTACGCTTTGGTTAGTCTGTGGTGTGGGCTCTGGTTTACTGTATTCAGGGTACACAGCATATAAAATGCATGCTTTTGATCAAAAAATTGAAGCTTTTGAAAATGACCCCACACCCGAACGCTTTAATGATTTTGTGAAGGATAATAGGCATTTGTTTAGGCCGGGAGTATTCGATTTTGTAGATAACTTTAGTAAAAACCCTGACAATAAAGAGTTGAAGCAACGTGCGCGCGAAAACATGAGTCAGGTTAGAAATATTCAGGCAAATATCCCTATGGTTGGAGCTTCGGGTGCCCTTTTTGGTGTATTAATTGCTTTTGCAATGTTATTTCCAAACACTCAGCTCTTTTTGTTGTTTCCACCTATACCCGTAAAGGCCAAGTATTTAGTCTTAGTCTATGGTTTATACACTATCTACAACGTCATTAATAATAATCCGTTAGATAATGTAGCACATTTTGCGCACTTAAGTGGATTGGTTGTTGGTGCTATTTTGGTAACTTACTGGAGAAAAAAACGAGACAGTTTCTATTGATATGATGTACGGAGGATTTTGGAATAATTTGAAAAATGCTTTCAAAGAAAGTAATAATAGCCTATATAAAATTATTGCGATTAATTTGATGGTGTTTGCCTTCATGCTAGTGTTGCGTGTAGTGCTAACTTTGGGAGGCTTGGGTGATGTTTACCAATCATTGCGCTCGGTAATGATGGTTCCTGCATCATTAGGGAATCTTATAGTTCAGCCTTGGTCACTATTGACCTATATGTTTTTTCATGAAGGGGTTTTTCACATTCTTTTCAATATGCTGTTTTTGTATTGGTTTGGTCTTTTGGTGCATGAATATTTAGGAAGCCGAAAGCTTGCCAATCTTTACATTCTTGGTGGACTGACGGGCGCGTTGTTATACATTGTGATGTACAATTTGTCCCCATACTTTGTCAACACCGTAGATGTGGCCAGAATGCTTGGTGCTAGTGCCGGTGTGTATGCTATCGTCGTTGGTGCAGCTACCTTAGCGCCCAATACAACCTTTCAACTTTTATTACTCGGTCCTGTAAAAATAAAATACATTGCCATCTTTTATGTATTGATTGCATTTGCCAACTCCATTGGTTCCAATGCGGGTGGGGAGTTATCCCATTTAGGAGGAGCTCTCTTAGGATTTTTGTATATCAATCAGTTGAAAAAAGGAAAAGATTGGGGTATTCCAATTCAGGCCATTGGATTGTTTTTTGAAAATTTACTCAAAAAGAGGCCTAAAGTGAGGGTCTCTTACAGAAATCAAAAAGCACCTACGTCTGCGTCCAGCAGTAAGGCAACGCCAAAGTATGAGAGCTTTAGTGCCAATTCTGGCAAAACTACGAGTTCACGCGGAGGAAATTACGAAACCACTCAAGAAGAAATTGATGCAATTTTGGATAAAATTGCCGACAAGGGCTATGAAGCACTTAGCAAAGATGAGAAGCGTAAACTTTTTGAATTTTCTAAGAAATAATCTATTAGTACATTCCAAAAACCAATCCTACGCGTAACACTGGTTGACGGGTATTCTGACTTTGCACTTTAAATTCGGTATTGAGTCCTATACCTTCCAACAATTTGATCATTGCTCCTACACCAAAATTACCTCCAGGTCTGCTTTGAGATAGGCCAGGTGTTCCAGGTTGTAAGTTGATCCAATAATTGTTGTATCCTCCCATCAAGTATAGCTGGGAAACCCCTTCTGAAAGATAGTAGCGCACGTCCATGTTGAAATTCATCGTTCTTCCTACTCTTGGGAACCAATAGGTGAAATTGGGCGCTAAAGCAAATTTGTCTGCAAAGAAATATTCAAGGCCGGCATTGGCTCCAATATCTTGTATTTGTAATTTGTATTCACTGCCCAATTGAACCCGGAAATCTCCTTGTTCCTGCGCTTGTGCGAGTGTGATAAAACTAAAAAGAAAGCAAGCAAGTAAAAGCTTTTTCATGGTTTCAGTGTTTCGAATGAAAGTATACAAAAAAACACAAACACCCAAGATGTTTGTGTTTTTTGATCTTCAAAACTACATTTAACCTCCAATTTCCTGTTCCAAATAGGAAATTCTACCGAATTTGTCTATTCCTTGAATGATAACTTTAAATTTTTCTACGTAGTCATTGTTGAAAAACTCTACGGTGGCTTCGTTGCCCGTCCAAGTCAATTTTGGACTCCAGTATAAAGTTGATCTAAAATCTGGTCTTGGGTCATTTTCTTTATCGTATTTTGGGATATAAAATTCACGTGCAGTTGTATAGCCAGGATATTGGAGATTGAAAACGCCATCACCCACATCTACCAAACCGCTGCCTCGCTTGGTATACACTGCTAGAGCACCACCAGCGCCTGAGGCTCCAAATATAGCAAGGGAAGCACCATCCTTGAATACTTCAATAGAAGCAACATTACTAGGAGCAATCGTGCTAATCACATCGGCATCTACTGGTACATTATCCAAGAGAAAGATAGGAGAAAGTGGATTGAGAGAACCAGTACCTCTAATGGTAATGTTAGGTGTGCCTCCCACAGGGTTTGGAACAATTCTTACACCGGCAAGCCTCCCCTGAAGTAATTGCCAGATATCATAATACCCTTCATAGCCCGGTATATCTTGAGGCTTCACACTTACATCTCCTTTTCCAAAAACTCTTGTGATGTTATCGTCTTCTGGTTTGATTTTTTGGGCACTTACGACAAACTCACCGATATCAAGCGTGCTCATACCATCAAAGGCGGCACTTACCTGTCTTCTTTTCTCAGCATTGGCTAAGTAGTCACGCATGATTGGATTAATTTCAAATGTTTCATATAATGGATTGAAACCTTTCCATTGCTCATATTTTGCTACTGGCTTATCCAATTCTAGGTTGACAAATTCTTTTAATCTTCTATCCTGAACAGTCAAAACCAATTGACTGGTGTCTTGAAAGTCCATATCATCAATAATAAACCGACCGTTGTCAGTAAATTCTGCCATTACGAATTCCTCTGATTTTCCTTTTAGAAATGCAGTAACAGAGCCTCCACTGATGCCCCGTCTTCCCTTTTCTTTTGCTAATACGGTACCTGTAATATTGATTCCTTGTTCGATGAAGTGCTCATTGCCGAATTCACCAGCTAATACTTTTTCCCAGTCAAATCTTCTCCAACCATGAGTCAGCAGAATCAAATCGATGGCTTCCATGTTTTCACCCTTGGAAAATAAATCTTTTGGGTTGTGAATAGCACCTTTGAGCTCAGACTCTAATTTGAGATAGGAAATGATGTTGCTTGCAAATGAACCAGGGGATTCATTAGCGTCCGTAATTGCCATTGAATAAAATCCTCCTTCAAAACTCTCACCGTCCATACGAACCTTCCAGGAGTTTTTTCCCCTTGCTGTAAGGTTAACGTTTCCAGGGTCGAGTGATAGGTTAAGCTTGTTGTCTTGCGGAATAAATATCAATCGCTCTGCTAGTGGGGTGCCAGAAGGCTCGAATACAGTCACTTGGTTAATTCCTGGGGCTAATTGTGCTTTTTGTATTCTAGCTCCGGAGACACCTGCGCTTAGGTTGATCTTTTGCATATGACCTACTCGGCCACGGGCATGTACGACGAGTAACCCCTCTCCACTTGCTGAGAAAGCATTGAAATTTGAAGCTTGAATCAAGACATTTACGACACCCTCTTTCAGGTTATCGACTGTTAAGTTGACTCCACTATCAAGGACTTTTGGTAAAGATTTGAGGACAATTTCATTATCCTTATTGAACTGTACGTTATATGATTCCCCTACTTGTGGGGTAAAAGAAAATGATCCTAAGCCGCTTTCATTCGTAGAGAATTCTAATGTTTCATCACTTAGAGCGATTGAACCCTTCACCTGAATGGGGTCTCCTGTAGGGCTGACGGCACGAACAGCTACTCTATTCGGGAATCCAGCGATTAAATCTCCTCCTTCTGGTAAAAATTGAATGTCAGCTACTGAAAGTGGAGTTGGGAGAATGAATTTGCGAGAAATGCTATACTCTTCATTTTCTTGTTGGATGAGCACTAAAGCTGTTAGCTTTTCCAAATCTTGCTGCTGCAAAGTAAAGTTCAAATTGTGCTTACCATTTTGATCAGTTGTAAACTTTCCCGATTGTAGCGTTTTCCCTTGTTGTACTAATTCAAAGATTAATTCTTCATTACTGATGCTCTGAAGGGATCTGTTAAGTGCTGAAATGTCTACCTGGTAAGTTACACTAGTTCCCGTTTGCATAAAGTTGAAAACAGCATTAGGCTGAAATTTCAGGTTATAAGGTTCAAGAACTTGTATGCTTGTTTGAAATACGGCTTCTTCTCCGAATCCTTTCATCCAATAACTGTAGGCTTTCAAATGATAAGTTCCTTCACTTGCATAAATATCGAGGCGAAAGCTACCTTCACCATGACCATCTTTGATTCGTACATTACTCTGCTGCAATAAATTGCCCTCATTATCCAACAGATCTACATATACTACTTTGCTTAAGGGAGAAGGGATATCCGGACTTCCTGCGGTTAAAAATACAGAAAACCAAATATAGTCCCCCGCTGCATAATTGCTTCTATCTATATGAACGAAGACTTTTTCTTCTGGAAAGTCATTGGTATAACTTTCTGTTTGATTGAGAATTCGTTCAGTAAGTTCGGCGAGTTCATTTTTATTTTGATACGCCGAAAAAATAAGGAGTAAGAGAAATATTACAGGGAAAAGATACGTAAATCTACTTTTCATAATAAATAATCGTTGGTTTGAATTGGTTCGGGACAAATTTTTACTATCTGTGTTAACGGAAGTCGGTATCTCAGGTTTACTTTTAAAAAACATTTTTTCGACAAATAACTAATTTGGCTCCAAGTTACCTATAAAATACTTAGGAAGGGTTGTGGAATACGTAAAATTATGTTAAAAATTTAGTTTTCAAGTAATTTTTCATCCACGAGGTTTGCTTGTAGCTTTCATCACTGTTGATTCATTCAACTGATAGTATCTTTGCATAAATTAGCATGCGATGGCGAAGAAAAAATTCAAAGATGTAGTTAATCAATCCGATGAGCTCGTATTGGTTGATTTTTATGCAGATTGGTGTGCTCCTTGTCAGACGATGAACCCCGTATTGGATCAGGTGGTGTCGGAGTTGGGAGGCAAAGTCAAACTTTTTAAACTCAATGTGGATCGTAATCCTCAGGTAAGTTTACAATTTGGAGTACGTTCGATTCCGCATTACATCTTGTTTAAGCGGGGAAAAATCTTGTGGAGGAAAGGGGGCTACATGACCAAGCGGGATTTATTACAGGAAATGAAGGCTTTTGTTTCGTAGCATCATTTTTTTATAGAGAAAGTTCCAAAGACAGGCTCCATATCACTGGATAAGCCTTCCAAAATGACATCAAATGAATCACTTCCCTGATTTAGCGGGAATGAAATAGTGATTTTACCATCTTCCAGTGTATTGAGGTTTGGGTTCCAATACAGCGTAGATCTGAAGTCTTGAGTAAAAGGAGTACCTTCTTTAAACTCTCCTGAGGGGATATAAAATTCCCTCTCAACCAGATAGCCTTTGGTAAACAGCAGGTCATTTCCTTGTCCCTGTCTTGGGTCTTCCAGCAGGTCAGCTCCTGGATTGCCAGTTTTAGTCAGAATATTGATATAAGCAGAGCCGCCTATCAAAGCTCTATTGGCCAAGTTTGTGATCACATCGATTCTTTCTACCTCGATCATATTTAGGTTCATGACCATCAAAACATCGGTAGGTTGCCCATCTATAAAAATTGGGTTACTCTGATTTTGAGCTCTTCCGGATGCATTTCCTGTTATGGTCCCCCCTCTTATCAATACTGTAGGAGGATGTTGAAAACTAAATACATCTCCTATAACTTGAACTGAAGGTACCCTGCCTCTGAGGAAGTGAATGGCATTGGCATATCCAAAATCTTCTCTGGTGACAGGGACACTGTAGTCAGGTTTGCCTTGGTATAGAAGTGTTCGAGAATCATTTGGCTTGGTTAAACTACTGGCTTCCACAGTGATTTCTTGGAGCAATACTTCTTGCCCAAGGACAAACTGTTCCATCATATTTCTAGCTTCTCCGACTTTAACTATATATTCAAAATCCAACTCCTTCAAATGCCCAACAGGAATTCCGGAAATCACTTTCTCCGGTCTTTCTTTTTCCACTTTATCATCTAACTTGATCAGGTTATTTTTTTTGGGAGATTTGCTATTTCCATCAGCTGACAAATATGCCTGTACAAAAACGGATACTGAATCGTAAAAATCTAATTCTGAAAATAAAAATCGTCCATCCTTATCTGTTTCTCCCTCCATTACTTGAGGAAAATCAAAATAACTATTGACCATCATCGTGAGTTGATGCGGTTCTTTAATCGGATTACCTCCAAGTTGCTTGACTTGCCCGCTAAGTTTTAGACCTTTTTCAAACTCAATTGACTTATTTCTTTCGTCTGCAAGCCTTTTCCAGCTGAATTTTCTCCAGCCTTGCGTTAGCAGGAGGTCATCAAGGTCCTTTTCTGCCGTTTCATTTTTCAGGTCAAAGTAATAGTATGGATTTTCAACCAGCCCGTTCAATTCGGAGCCGAGCTTGAAATGTGACAAAATATTTGTTGCATGCGGAACTAGAGCCACCTGTTTGGTATCCGTAATGGAAACCGAAAAATTTCCCGCTACAGGCACCCCAAACTCATCCATCACGTCTATATCCATGTTCACCATTTCTTTTGGATTGTAGGAAACTTTATCGGTATGGAATTCCACCAGTGCTTGTGCGTAAGGATGTAGGTAAATCAGACGTTCTGCCACCGGAAGGCCAGTTTCTTCCTTCAGGGTAATCTGTGTAATGCCAGGAGGGAAATCGTCTTTTTCGAAACGGATTGTTGCAGTTCCATTCTCAAGTTTGATACTTTCACTCCAGAAAAACTTCCCTCCGGAAATTCCCACCAACAACATATTCTTGTCCGTTGATGAGTTACTATTTACTTCAATAATGCCCTGTAGCTCATCTGAACGTACATCCACATGCAAAACCTCGCCTTTTGCTTTTGCCTTGGGTACTTGAATAGGTTTCCATTTGCTTTGAATTGACTTGACATGAGCAGTATACCTAGCATCCTTTTCAGGGATAAACTCGAAAGAACCCATTCCTAATGGGTTGGATTCAAACCTCAATACCGTGTCTTTTTCATTTTTGAGCAGGTACCCGTAAAACGCCTCTCCGAGTCCTTTATCACCTGTTGCTTTAAACCCTACTTTACTGTTTATCCCTTCCACTAAGTCCCCTCCTTCGGGGAATAAACTGACATTTAGGGTTCCATCCAGCTCTGTCCGTGGAATAAATACATCTTTGATGTCTCCTATCCAAATATCTTTGGCAAAGAGATATTGTTCTCCCGCTAACGCACTTCTTGAGGAAAAAGCGATCAGGCTGTAATTTCCGGGGTTGAGCTCCCTTGGTAAAACAAGGTCTCCCCAACCCAAACCTTGCTCTAACTTGATTGTTGCCTGCACAACAGGCTCTCTTTTCACGTTGCTATACAAGTTAACATATAAGGGAACGGTGGGTGTGGCTTGAAGAATTTCCATTCCTTTTTCCAAAACCCCATAAGCCTTGATCCAGATGGTGTCGTTAAGAAGGTAATGTGATTTGTCCGTGTGTAGATAGACCTTTTCAAATGGGTTGGACTGTTTATGTTGAGTTAATTTTTCCTGTAATTTTTCCGCCAAATCCTGCGCCTGTACACCAAGTGACGTTAGCAGAAGTCCAAATGAGAGTAAGTTACGCAGCATATCAAATTTGTGTTTTCAAGGATTTAATGAATAATTAAATGGCATCAGATCACCTACCTTTTCCCAAGCCATGTACCCTTCAATCATCAGGTCAAAGGGATGAAAGTAGCTACCGTTTTCGAATAGTCTTACAGCATTTCCCAACATCCTGATGGAGGACCTTTGCGGGCTGTTTGATATATTGGTTTCCACAGCCACTCGACCGGTTAATATTTGAGTATCTTTATTAATTAACCTTTTTATGAAAGCCATTTCTTCCATCTCTTCCTTGTAAATCAAGTAAAAAGGCTTATCGTACGTAAGAAATGTTAGTCCGTTTTTGGAAACTTCTACTAGGCCTTCACCAGTCAGCCTCGTTTCAGTGACTTGCTCGATTTCCTTGGGTAAATCTTTTCTTCTGATAATATTTTTTAAGCTGTCCCTGACTAAGGGGTTTAGACTTTTTATTAAAGTTTCCTGAGCTAATTCTGCCAATTCCTCACTAATCACCTCGAGGTTGGGAATACGGTCAATTGTATACATTTCATAACCTTCCTCTTCCACTATTCCCAAGTACAATGACCTGATAAAATGGGCGATACTGCCATTGTATGCCCTTTCTCTGTTTTTATGTAGACTCCTTTCTCTTCGGCGAGGGACATCTGCTTCAATAAAATATGGATATCCAGCAAACCTTGATATTCCACTTTCCAAATCTAGCTCAAAGCCTTCAAGCACATATTGAATGGTGTATCCCAAGTTTGGATTTTCAATCAATACCGTTTCCCTAGCCCTTGCTTTGAGCTTGCCTTTTTCTGATTCTGCATCCAAGACCAAAACCTCTGGATTGAGAATTTTGCAACGCTCAGCATTGATGCTTTGTCCTAGAAAATGCACTTTGAATACATCCAGGTTTCTGTACCATGTTCGATCTCTTTTGATGGTGACTTCAGTCTCTTTCAGATCTATGGGTTCGGGTAATATCCTAAACTCGTAACTTTGCATGAGAAATTGTGTGCTGAAATCATACTTAAATGTCTGGTATCCCATAAAGCTGATGACGAGTTCATGATCACCGGGAGGGATATTGATGGAAAAATGTCCCTCGCTGTCTGATATATCTCCAAATGTAGAGTAGTTGATGAAAACTGTGGCAAACTCCACCGGTTCCAAAGTTTCGGCATCAAGTACCTTTCCCTGAATCACATACTGGGAATAGGCCTTTGGGGAAAGGAGCAAAAATACTGAAAGGATGAAAAAGAAAATGCTTTTGTTTTTTCCCATTTTAAATAGATTAGAATAAGGCCCAAGCGCATAAACTTGCGATTTACAAAGTGTAAAGCTATTTAGTTAGCTGTGCTTACCTGTAAGATTTACGGCCTTAAAATCTAGTCAATTAACCTGCGTTTTGCAACAGGTATTTAAAATTGATAAAAAAATATGTGAAAAATCAGCAGATATGGTGACTTTGAATAGTGTGAAATTTATATAAATTGGCTATTCTTCCTCTGATAAGAGCTCATATTTATAGTGATTGGGTAGCGTTCACCAAAGGAATGTAGCTGATACCTCATTGATGTTTGGGAATAAAAAAGGGTGAACCAAGTAGATTCGTATTCGTAAAAAAAGCCCGAGAACTAGCGCTCTCAGGCTTTTAAAAATAGTAAATGGCTTTATTTTAGCCCGTGTTCATTACTTCTTCCAGCTAGCTTTACCGCCTTTGGCAGAATCAACTGTGATGCTGTAGTTGCTGTTACCGCTCACGATCCAGCGAACTTTTACAGCACCCATACCAGGGATATTGGCTACTGAGATTTTTTCAGGATTGACTTTTTGCTCGGCAAGTTTATTGAAATCCTCGTTTTCTACCACAAAACCTGCTACAACTTTTGCTCCTGAAATACTGATATAATCTGGACGCTGGATTTTGTATTTCAAATCTTGAGATGAGTGTGTTGGGATCATGCGCTCATTGTAGATGGTTGCTGTTATTTCTTTCAAACCTCCTCCTAAATCTTTTTCTTTCACATCAGAAACAGAAAGTTTTGGTGTGTGATAGGCGTGAAGAATGGTAAAGGCAGCATTTCTATGGGCATCTGTTTCCATCAAGAATCCTGGGTGAAGTCTCCCGAAGTTTTTCTTAAATCCTCCCACTTCAATTTCTCCATATTGAGGATGATTGTATGCTTCCCAATTGACAAATGCATCTCCGAAAAGTAAATAGTCATCGGCCTTGAACTGCTCATCCTGATTGTTTCTCCCTGCATTTGTATGGAAATACAAGTAGGAAGTCATCAATTCATTGGAGTAGGTGAAAATACCTCTGCCTCCATAGAACCAATCCAGCTGTCCTCCAAATACGGAATATAAATCTTTGTACACGACGAGGTAACGGTACCCAGGCATAAATTCTTCTCCTTTTTTGGCAATTGCATCGTATACACGGATATCGCTGGCATTGTAGGTTCCTAAGTCTTCTTCCGCACCCGGTCCTCTCAAAATCATCCCTCCATAGTTATGGTAGGATTGTGCTGCTGCAATATTGGGGTGCTTCATCACGAAATCTACGACTGCTCTATTTTCTGGTACTGAGAATGGGTAACGCAAAGCACCTGATTGTATGTAGTCAGGCTGCCAGTTCCAGCCCCAATCTCTGTTAGGATCGTAGTAACCGATCCCATCATCATTGATTACACCGTCCCCATCACGGTCAATACCTTCATAGCCCAGCATTTCGTATTCTCCTTGCTGATCAGGTCCAACCATGACAAGTTTGCGAGGATCCATTTTGTCTTTGACAAATCTACCAGTTGGTGACTTACGGATCATCATAGTGATGTGCCCATCTCCGTTCAAATCATCAAAAGGATCTTCTCCAAATTCACCATCACGGTCGTTGTCAAAAATCATCATTCCTGAACGAGGGGAGTTTTGATTGTTGGCTTCTTTGATGAAGTAATCGTGTGCATCCGGGTTGATGGTCGGAGCAATGTAGAAGGTTTTATCTTTCAATAATTGGGTGATGTAATCCAAGTCTCCATACATCTCTGCTAAATACCAAGCGGTGTAAAGTGTAAATTCCGTTCCTTGAATTTCATTGGAGTGGATGTTTCCATCGATCCACATGGCTGGCTTGTCTTCTGCTTTGCCAGTGCTGAAATCAGTAATGGTTAAGACCCAAATATCATTGCCTTGATAGGATTTGCCAATACTGTTCAATTTGACAATGTTTGGATGTTTCTTGGCCATGTCTTTCATGATCTCTTCCAGTGCCAAGTTGGTGTGGTATCTGTTCCAGGATACAGGAACTTTCGGATTGTGTGGGGTTCCTAATGCGCGGAAATATCTTCCTTCAGCTACCTGGGCAGTGGATTCCTGTATGCCTGTGAAGCACAATGCAGCTCCAATCAGGCCTGTATATACTATATTTTTTAATTTCATGGCTTGATGGATTAAAGTTTCACGTTTAACGTAGCAAATCCTGTATGTGCTGCACCTGCTTTGATGTCAACACTTCCCGAACCTTTTACTACCCAAGTCAACGTGGTCTTGTCAAAAGCGTCGATTTTATTGATTAGCTTGATTTTATCACCTGCGATTAAATCTTTGGCGTCACGGTTGATATCTACTCTCACTCTTCTCAACCATCTGGAGCGAACACCCATATCAGAATGCGTCGGCAGTGGAGAGTTGTTGAATAAATCTACAGTGATGCGCGTAAGGCCATTGCTGAGTTTTTCGGTTTGAAGGTTGTGGAACTCCAACTTAGGACTCATTTCAGCTAATTTTAAGATAAACTCGTTATGCTCTTTTGCAATGTCGGCAACTTTTTCAAAAGGAGGATTGTACATGACAAATGGCTTGATACCTCCTACTTCTACTTTCTGCCCAGGAAGGTCTGGATGCGTAACTGCTTGCCAATCTACAAATGCATCAACGCCTTCACTATCTGCCCAAGCAAGGAAGTTTGCTTCTGCATTTGGATTAGATTTTCCGTCAGCATCCTTGAATTCAGGCACCCACCAGCCTGGAGTAGAGAAGCTTAGTCGTCCAAAGTGGAAATAAGCCCACTGGAAAAAGTCTCCATCTGTACCTTGATTCGTTTGATTGTATGCTTTTGGGGACACCGTTTTGTTGTAGATACCTGAAACCATGCTGTTGATGGCGACATCTTTTTCCAACATGGAAGTGACAATTCTTTTGCGTGCTTCTGCCGCATTGAACTTTAAGGGAGAGGATAAGTTATTTGCAGGAGAGAAAGTGAAAATTGCAAAAATATTCCATTGATCGAACAAGTAATCCAACATGGCTCTTCCTTCTTTTTGAGAAACAGCAAATTCGCCTGCTAGAGGAGTAAATATCGGAAACTTGTAAGTCAAGGAGCGGTTGAAGGCAATTCCTTCTTCCAAATCCTCACCAAACATTCCATCTTTGTCATTGTCACGGGATTCGCTCATCAGCATGTGTGTACCCCTTTCCCCTTTACTTCGGTCAGCTTTGACCATGACGCGGGGATCTTTTTCATGTACGTAGTAATCACCTAGGGGGCTTTCTACACGCATCATGGTGATCATTCCATCTTTGTTCAGATCAACGTATCCATCTTCTGATACTTGACCATCTCTATCCTGATCCACTTTGGCGGCATTTCCTCTCCGTTCATACTTTAAGGATGCATGGTATTGCTCGTAGGCATCTGGAGACATGTTGGGAAATACATAAAATGTATTTTTGTCAAGTGCTGCATTGTTGTCTTTAACCAATGATTCAGCAAATTGTAAAGCGAGTTCCACACTCAGTACATGAAATCCTTCCACGCCACCAACTACTGCGATAGCGGGTTTATTATCCAAATCACCTTTACCGACTTTGAGTACCCAAATATCTTTTCCACCCTCTGTTTTGGTGAGAGAGCTGAGTTTGGCAGTACTGCCGCTGCCAGAGATGGCTTGTAGCCGCTGGGTAAGTTGGCTCAGTGTTGGGTAGTCACCCTGCGCCAAGGATTCGGATTGGACAGCAAAAAGCAATCCAGCTCCGGCAACCCATGATAGTAGGTTTTTCTTCATAAATTTTGAGGTTATATTCTGATTGTCGAAATGCCGAAGAGGCTATTCGACCTCTATGTTACAAAAAAAAGCTCGTGTACGAAATTTCCCTTCGAGTAGCCTGAATAAAGCTTTGCTAAGTGGTTAAAGTGATGGATAAATGGATTTGAGAATTTTCCGTTCTTATAACATTTTTATTTTTCTTACTCAAAAGCAAATAAAAGTGGTATTTTACCAGTTGAAATTTCCGTGTTATGTTTAAAAAGATCGCCCTAGCTATAGCTTTCTCCCCACGTTTTGCATCGTTGATAGCAGAAGCCAAGCGCTTATCTGAAGTTTTTGATGCAGAGTTGATTTTGATTCATGTGGGAGAAAAAGAAGATGCTCAAGTACAAACCTTACATGATGCTTTGGACAAGCTTCAGGTTTTGGATAAAGTGAAGATCTATTGGGAACAGGGAAAGCCGGCCAACAAAATCATGCAGGTATGTGAGGAGCAGGGAGTAGATTTGTTGGTAGCTGGAGCGTTGAAACAAGAAGGCTTATTACAATATTACATAGGTTCGATTGCAAGAAAAATCATTCGGAGATCGAAATGCTCCGTATTGATGCTGATAGAACCATTAGAAAACCCGACGCCATTTGATAAAGTAGTCATTAACGGAACGCAACAAGAGCAGACTCCGAGGGTGATTGCTCAGGGCTTGGATTGGTGTAAAAAAGATCAAGCCAGACAAGTTTTTATTGTAAATGAAATAAAAATGTATGGCATGCAGATGGCTGCTGCTGGAGAGGGGGGAGAGTCTGAGATTGCAAACACCCGAAGAAAGCTGGTCTCGGAAGAGGTGGAGTATGTGGAACAAATTCTAAAAGGATTGGATAAAGGCAATCTAAGAGTCAATGTGAAGATTACCTGCGGAAAGTGGGCAGTCGAATTGGCTAAATTTGCCAGCGATATAAAAGCTGATTTGTTGATTGTAGGAGATGAGGGAAAGCTTGGGTTTTTAGACAGGCTTTTTCCGCATGATTTGGAGGACATTCTCAGTGACCTTCCGTGTAATTTATTGATCGTAAAAAAGTAAGCGCTTCATGGAACATTTATCGCATCAAGATGTAGTCAATCTATTTCTGATGCTAGCGGCCATGTTGCTGCTGGCGAGGATATTTGCTGAGATTGCACAAAAATTTAAGCAACCCGCTGTGGTGGGTGAGCTGTTAGCGGGCATTTTATTAGGGCCTACTATCTTAGGGACATTCTTTCCGGAGTTATTTCAGGATCTATTTTTGAGTAATCCCAATGCCAATTTGGCTTTGGATGGTTTTGTGCAGATTGCCGTTGTCTTGCTGCTATTTATTGCAGGCTTGGAAGTGGAGTTGCATCTAGTATGGTCCCAGGGAAAATCTGCGCTCAGTATAAGTTTATTAGGCTTAATTGTGCCATTTATTCTTGGATTTGTATTTCCTTATTATTTCCCGGAGTTTTTTGGGTTGGTAGAAGGTGATCGATTATTGTTTTCATTGTTTATGGGAACTGCCATGTCCATTACAGCGCTGCCTGTCGTTGTACGGATTCTGATGGATTTGGATTTATTTAAGACCAAGATGGGGATGTTGATTGTAGCTTCTGCCATGGTCAATGATATTATCGGTTGGTTGATTTTTTCTGTGATTTTATCCTTTATGGGAAAAGCAGGAAACTTGTCGTTGATGCAGACGATAGGAATCACCCTGCTGTTTACTTTCTTTATGTTGACCATCGGGAAGTTTATCATCAATAAAGCCCTGCCTTGGATCAATAAAAAATTGGCTTGGCCTGGTGGGGTATTATCCCTTTCCATGGCATTTTGTTTTATGGCAGCGGCCTTTACTGAATGGCTTGGAATCCATGCGATTTTTGGTGCATTCTTGTTAGGAGTAGCTTTAGGTGACTCCGAACATATGTCTGAGCGTGCCAAAGAAATTGTTCATCAATTCATCAACAACATCTTTGCACCGCTTTTTTTCGTATCTATCGGTCTTAAGATTAATTTCTTCACCAATTTTGATTTGTTACTGACGCTGGCAATTCTAGTGATTTCATTTGCTGGTAAAATTGTGGGCAGTGGTTTTGGGGCCTACAAAGGAGGTTTCAATGTCAAAGAGTCTTTGGCGGTGGGATTTGGGATGAACGCTCGTGGAGCCATGGAAATTATTTTAGGATTGATTGCGTTGGAAAATGGATTGATCGGGGAAAAGCTCTTTGTAGCTTTGGTCATCATGGCGATTGTAACGAGTATGAGCAGTGGCCCTTTGATGAAATGGTCGCTGAAAGCGGCAAAAGAAGAGCGCGAAGCTGCTTCCTAGCTCCATCAATCGTTCATACAAAGATTCAATTAGAAATTTGTAACCAAAGGCAGTACTTTTGGTTTTTAATGGAAAAATAGACATTACAATACGTAAAAATGAGTAAGAATAAGGCAAAAATTGGTGTATTGCTGGTGAATTTGGGAACTCCCGACAGCACTGCTGTAGGTGATGTGAGAAAATACTTGAGAGAGTTTCTCATGGACGGACGGGTGATTGATTTTCCATTTATCCCTCGCTGGATGTTGGTGAATTTGATCATCGCCCCTTTTCGATCCTTCAAATCTGCGGCTGAATATAGAAAAGTGTGGGAAGAAAGGGGATCCCCTTTGATGTTTCATACTGTAGATCTGCGCGACAAGCTGACTGAAAAATTGGATTCCGATAAGTACATAGTAGAAATGGCCATGCGTTATCAAACTCCCAGTATTGAGGAAGGATTGAATAAACTTAACAAGGCCAATGTCAGAAAGATCATTGTTATTTCATTATTCCCCCAGTACGCATCTGCTACCAATGGCTCTGTCGTAGATAAAGTAATGGAAATTGCCCGTACTTGGCAGATTATTCCTAATATCTCTTTTGTCAATAATTTTGTGGAGCATCCTTTATTCTTGGAAGCTTGGGCTGAATTGGGTAGAGAGTGGATGGCTAAGCAGGAGTATGACAAATACCTGTTCTCCTATCACGGACTTCCTGCAAGACAGATAAAGAAAGGCTCGGTAGATAACTATTGTCAATTGAGTGATAAATGCTGTGGGAATTATACCAAGAAGAATCAATTTTGCTATAGAGGGCAGTGTTTTTATACCACCCGTCTGATTGCAGAAAAGTTGGGTATTCCTATGGAAAAAACCATCACTTGCTTCCAGTCAAGGCTTGGAAAGGATACTTGGATTCAGCCTTACACGGAGGATGTAATCGAGGAATTAGCAAAAGACGGCATCAAAAAGGTGTTGGTGTTCTCTCCGGCTTTCGTGGCAGATTGTTTGGAAACTACGGTGGAAGTTGGACAGGAATACAAAGAAGAATTCATCGAATTAGGTGGTGAACAATGGGATTTAGTACCAAGCTTAAATTCCAATGATACTTGGGTGGAGTGTGTGAAGGAGTTGGTGGAGGAGAATAGTTGATTTTGGAGATATTGATAGATATTATTTGATATTGAGTTTCTCCTGTGGATTGAAATAAGGATTGAAATAATAATTAGTCTAGCTAATTCCAACTTGCGTCAGCAAAATATCTGTAAATCAGTATAATCTGTGGATAGAAAAGATATTGATTGATATTGGATATTAATTGATATTGAAATTTCGCTTCGACTTAAAATAAAGTTGAAATAGGGGTGGTGGGTTAAGGAGGAAGTTTCGTTTCCAGGAAATGTAACCGCCAAGGTCTCGGAGGTTTGAGCAGAGGGCGCAGAGAGGCGCTTTGGAAAATTTGAGAGTGATATTGGTATTCCTTGTGGATTGAAATAAGGTGGAAATAAGGGTTGAAATAATAATTAGTCGAGCCAATTCCAACTTGCGTCAGCAAAATATCTGTAAATCAGTATAATCTGTGGATAGAAAAGATATTGATTGATATTGGATATTAATTGATATTGAAATTTCGCTTCGACTTAAAATAAAGTTGAAATAGGTGTGGTGGGTTGAGAAAGACGATTCGTTCCTAAGAAATAGTAACTGCAAAGGTCTCAAAGTTTTGAGCAAAGGTCGCTGATAGAGAGAAAAATAATCTTTGGGTTCTTTGCGTTGCCTTTGCATCTTTGCGGTTTAGAACAAAAAAGGTGGAAATAAAAAAGTTGGCCCAGAGTAATGGGTTTTTGTTTTTTGGGATTTTGTTGGTTGCTTTTAATTTGCGGCCTTCGATCACGGCTGTAGGTCCTTTGATTCCAATGATTCGGGAGGATTTGGGTTTGAGCAATGGCTGGGCTGGTTTTCTGACCACTTTACCTTTGTTGACATTTGCTACCTTTTCCTTGTTTTCGGCAGCTATAGGTAAGCGCTTGGGGAATTCACAGGCTATTTTTTGGGCCTTGGTCCTCATTTTGGCAGGTACAATTCTACGTGTTCAGGGAGGTTCTTGGCTCCTGTTTGTAGGAACTGGCATCACAGGGGTAGGGATTGTCATTTGTAATGTGCTACTGATACCATTAATTAAAAACCGCTTGCCCCACAAAATCGGTGTTGCCACGGCCTCCTATACTACTGGGATGACTTTATTTGCGGCGATTGCATCGGGGATTTCGGCTCCTTTGGCGTTGGACTTCGATTGGGGCTGGCGAGGTTCTTTGTTGTTTTGGGCTGTGTTACTGCTTATCGGAATTTTGGTTTGGGCTCCTCAGGCAGCTGTGAAGGTTCAGGGAAAGCAACAACAATCAGACATTCCCAAAGTCAATGTATGGAAATCTCGTTTGGCTTGGCAAGTGAGTTTGTTTATGGGTGTGCAATCTTTGTTGTTTTTCACCATTGTTGCCTGGTTGCCGGATATGATGATTGATCGGGGATTGAGTCCTGTGCAGGCGGGGGTATTGATTTCGGTGATGCAGTTAGTGGGGTTGTTGGGTTCGTTTTTAGCACCAATTATCGCTGTTAAATTCAAAGATCAGGTGGGGATGGTGTTGGTATTAGGAGGGATGTATGTGATTGGATTCATGACCTTGTTTAGTGGAAGTCTTTGGATCAATTACGCTGGGCTTACTTTGGTAGGAATTGGCTTAGGCTCCAGTATTTCGTTAGCTTATACCTTGATTGGTCTGAGAACTGATGCCGAACAAACCACTGCCTCTCTTTCAGGCATGTCTCAATCGACGGGATATTATCTCGCCGCATTGGGTCCTTTACTATTTGGGATTGCTTTTGATATCTGGCAGGATTGGAATTTGTTGATTTATTTGCTGCTAGTTTGTAGCTTATTGTTTACCTATTTTGGGTGGAAATCTGGGGTAGCGAAAAAAATTTAGTAAATGGTGTTTTACCATTAAGGTATTAAGAGAATGAAGGTTTTTCTTCATGTTCCTTAACTTCTTAATGGTTTCTCTTTTCCGGACAAATTTCCTTTACTGTTTTTTACCATTAAGGTATTAAGGGAATGAAGGTTTGCCCTTAATGTTCCTTAACTCCTTAATGGTTCGTTTTTCCTTCAAAAATCTCGGTCTATGGTTTTGTTGCCATTAAGGTATTAAGGTTTTTCTTCATGATTCTTAACTCCTTAATGGTTTCTCTTTTCCGGACAAATTTCCTTTACTGTTTTTTACCATTAAGGTATTAAGGGAATGAAGGTTTGCCCTTAATGTTCCTTAACTCCTTAATGGTTCGTTTTTCCTTCAAAAATCTCGGTCTATGGTTTTGTTGCCATTAAGGTATTAAGGTTTTTCTTCATGATTCTTAACTTCTTAATGGTTTCTCTTTTCCGGACAAATTTCCTTCACTGTTTTTTACCATTAAGGTATTAAGGGAATGAAGGTTTGCCCTTAATGTTCCTTAACTCCTTAATGGTTTCTCTTTTTCGAGGAAATCTTATTCCATGGTTTTTCTAACAAAAAAAGCCCCGCTATTGCGAGGCTTGTTGTTATTGGTGGGCTAGGACCACTTTTTCTTTAAACTTCTTCAATTGTCTCCGGAGTGCTTCGACGGCCTCATCCGTAGCAGCTTCGAAGGAGTCCGCTTGTTGCTTGGCAAAGAGAATTTTGCCGGGCACATTGAGTTTGATTTCTACAATTTTATTTTCATTCTTTTCGTTTTTGTCAAGTCTCATAAAAACTTCACCATCGACAATGCGGTCGTAAAACGTATCCAATTTATCCGCTTTTTTCTGGATAAAGTCGATCAGCTTTTGGTCTGCGTCGAAATGGATGGAATGCATTTGAAGTTTCATAACATTACTGGTTTAAAGTTAAACGTATATTAAGCTTTCGGATGTGCTTGGTTATACACAGCCTTGAGTTTTTCCATAGAATTATGCGTATACACTTGCGTCGCGGCGAGGTTGGCATGTCCCAAAAGGTCTTTTACTGCATTGAGATCTGCCCCTTTGTTAAGCAAGTGGGTGGCAAAGGTATGTCTCAACAAATGCGGACTTCGCTTGGTCGTTTGAGCAAAGAGATCTAAATAATGTCTGACAATTCGATATATCATCATAGGGTATGCTTGCTCCTTCTCTTTAGTAACGATAAAATAGTCACTTTCTTTTGTATTCGGAAATGTTTCTTCAAATACTTTTTTGTATGAAATTATATTTTCCTGAAGCCTCGAAATGATGGGAATTATTCTTTCTTTTTTGCGTTTTCCGAATACCTTGACTT
This sequence comes from Mongoliitalea daihaiensis, assembly GCF_021596945.1. Taxonomy (NCBI): domain Bacteria; kingdom Pseudomonadati; phylum Bacteroidota; class Cytophagia; order Cytophagales; family Cyclobacteriaceae; genus Mongoliitalea; species Mongoliitalea daihaiensis. The sequence goes on from NZ_CP063779.1 coordinate 1,619,730, forward strand.
GCTGCTGGGCTAGGTCTATATCTTTCCATTGGAGCTGAGTAAGTTCTGAAAGACGTACTCCTGTCAAATACAAAAAATCCATGACCATGCGGTCTCGCTGTCCCTCAAAGTCGATAGGGTAATTGATTTCTTCTAGGATTTTATCGATGGCCTCCTCTTGGACAAATTCAGGTAGTCGCTTGGGCGTTTTCAGCGCTTTGATTTTATAGGTTGGGTCTTTGGAGATTTCACCTGAGCGGAGGAGAAACTTATAAAATGAGCGGAGGGTGGCTATTTTTCTATTGATAGATGTTGGACTCAACTTGGTATCCACTAAATCAATCACCCAAGCTCGGATTTCGGCATGTTCGGCCAAGCTGATATCCTCCTTTTCAAAGGATGTCTTACAAAACTCCGCAAACTGCTCCAAATCCTTACGATAAGCTAAAACCGTATGCGCACTCGCCCGCTTTTCGTATTCCAAGTAATTGATAAATGATTCTACCATAGGAAAATGAAGGTAAGTAAAGGAGTGGGGATTTCAAAAAATAGTAATAAACTAATTGTTTATTTCTAATTTTTAATTGTTTAGTAAATATTCCTTAGTATTGTCTGGGATTATTAAATAAAATATTCATCTTTAAAAAATTATTTAGTTAAAAAAAATATGAAATATAAAAACGCTATGCTATTAATTTTTTCTTTCTTTTTTATTTTTTCTAGTTATGGACAAAATGAATCAAATATGTGGGAAGTGGGAATTGATGCTTTATCTCTTTTTTCCAAAAATCAACTGCCATCTTATTCTGTTTTTGGTAGGTATAGGATTAACCCTGGTGCAGATAAGGGGAGTTTTATCAGAGCTAGGGTAGGTTATCAAATCGATGATTTTGAAAATAATAGTCCAAATGGACCTTCTGTTTTTTTTCAAGCTAATGAAGCTGTTAATACGATAATATTACTTGGTTATCAACGAGAAATTATAAGTAGGCCAAGGAATTCAATGTATATTGGAGGGGATTTTTTATTTTCAAAAGAAAAAGGTTTCAGAGAAACTCTTCTTAGAAGTGATGCCGTAGAAGGTGGGTTAGATAGTGGCACCTTGGATAAAACGGTAACTTCTATAAATTTTAATAGCTTTATTGGGTTTAGTTATAACCTATTCCCTCATTTGAAACTTTCTTTTGAATCAGGGTTTTTTCTGGGGAAAACTCAAATGGAAGAATTGTATAATTTAACAACTCCTCGAGGGGATAGGATAGCTTATGGGTCTGTTTCATCTGAGAAGTTTGAATTTGGGGTTTTACCATTTTATCAAGTGTTTTTGACTTTAAACTTTTAATTATGAAAATCTTATATTTCTTTTCGCTATTGTTTTTGATTTTAATTTCTTTTTTTTTCCAAACACCAAAGGTTACATTTTCTCCATTTGGTTCATCACCTTTTTGGTATGGAGAGCAAACATCATTTAGTTTGGGTTATACAGTTGATGATGTTAATATAATTACACCCACTTGCAGTTTAAGAATTGCAAGTGTTATTGGTAACGAAGGCGCCTCGGCCATAATTAATCCAACACTTGATGCGGTGTTAGTAACTTGGGGAAATCAAAAAACACGTAATGAAAGTCTCGCTAAAGTTAAAATCACGTTAGGTTAATGTAATAATGCTGGCTTCAACACCAGTTTTGAATCTTCAAATTCGTATCATGTAATGTCAATAACAGCAGAAATTCCTTCTAGAATAAACAACTCTGATCTTCAATCGATACCTATTTGTCAGACTTCAGCAGTTGCATTTAGTGTATCACCTATGGCAATTCCAAATGGAGTAGGTAGAGCTGCATCTGGATATGAATGGACTATACCTGCTGGCTGGAAGTATGCTGATGGTTCAACATCCAATGGATCTGCGCGATTGTTTACATCAGCAAGCGCTTTCAATCAAAGTTTTTTTCCAAATTGTGGAAATATTAATGAGAGTGTTAAAGTTAGAGCTTGGACAGATACAGAAGGAAGAGGTATTCCACATTTTAGTCTTCCAAGAACAATTCTTATAAATAGGACACCTGCCCTAGCAATTTCAACTCCGAATGATATAAAATGTGGAGTACCTTTTTTAGCTTCTGTACAAGATTTGCCTTGTGCTGTTTCGGATAGTTATATATGGACTTTGCCGTCTGGATGGACGATGACAGGAACTGGTAGAACAAGGATGATTATACCTTCTGGTTCTACATTACAAACAATATCAGTAAATATATCCTTAAGTTCAGGATGTACAATTGCAACGTCCAAATCAATTTCACCACAAAATGCTGGAACTATTTTAGGTCCTCCAAATGAATCTGTTTGTACAAGTGGTAGTACATTTTCGTTGAATGATGCTCCAGTAAATTCTCTAATTTCATGGACTGTTATCCCATCCAATCGAGTTATTTCCTCTTCAGGGAATGGATCTTCAGCATTTTTGTTGCCAAGTTCAAATCCCGGAATTGCAACGCTGAGATTTACTGTATCCGGTGCATGTAATTATGTAGTCACAAAACAAATATATGTAGGACCTATCCAAACAGAAAATATTTTTAATTCTGCATTTACAGCTTCGGCAGGAGGGTATCCATATGTCTGTCCTAATGGAGTATATGTGACACACATTAGTCCCTTTAATTCAACATATCAATATGAAGTACTGGTGACTAATGGTTATTCCACACATTATGGTACAAATCCAAATACTTTTGTCATAAATGTATCTAATTATACTCCTTCTCAATTTGTTGATGCTTCAGTTTCAATTAGGGTAAACAATGGCTGCGGTTGGAGCGAATGGGAAACTACGAACTTATATTCGGATCAATTTGCTTGCCCTCCAGGGAGTGGCTGTAATCCAGAAAACGGTGATTTATGTCTTTTACTATATCCAAACCCATCTTCAGAAGAAGTCTCTATTTCACTTTTAGGGGTTGAACAGCATGAGAAAAAAACCGGAAAAGAAGTTATTGAAGGGCAATTATTTCTATATGATAAAAATGGTGTTCTCAGAAGATCTGAAACTATATCTAAGAAGCGAACTATGAATATTCAAGATCTTCCTTCGGGGATTTATGTTATGCATTACCGAAATGGAAAATACGTCACTAAAACTCAATTAAAAATTGAGAAATAAATTTACTGAAATTGAATTCTAAATTATGGGTTATATATTTTCAAGCGTCTTTGCTAAATCATTAATTTTCTTGCTATTATTAATTTTAGCGAGTTCTGAGCATCTTTGCGCTCAGGATATCGGCAGGATTCCGAGGTGGGAGATTGGTTTAGATGCCCTTTCTCTGATTGATAAAAATGAGCTTCCCGCCTATTCCATTTTCGGAAGAATGGTATTAAATCCTCAAACTACCAAAAAGACTAGTCTAAGACTGAGATTGGGAGTAGAAGGATATACCAACTTGGACTCTGCATTTAGTGGAAATAGGGTGGGTCTTGATTATCGTACCAATTCTTTTTATATCTCCACAGGTATACAAAAAGAGCTCTTGAACCTTGGAAATTGTTCAGTTTATGTTGGTGGAGATTTTGGTTTTTATAGAAAAGCAAATTTAAAAGATCATACTGGCGAATTTGGTTGGAATGTGATTGGGTATGACAATTATCGAGAAATAAATCTAAGATTTGCAGGTATTTTAGGTTACACCCATCAGCTTGGAAATAACTTCGCTATTTCAGTTGAAAGTAGTTTGCAAACAAACTATTCCAATCAAAAGCAGGATACAGACTATGTTTCTGCGTTTAGTGAGGATGTTTTAATTGTCACCGTAGAAAATAGGACCATTACAATTTGGAGATCAGGTTTTACACCCTTTTACCAAGTGTTGTTCAGCTATAGGTTTTAGATTATCCATGTATAGGTGGGGACTGATGTCAGCGAAAATTGCCTAATAAAGTAAACGGATTGATTTTGATGAAGGATTTCATAAAGTTTTCAATATTTTCTTATCCGTATGGAGTTTTTATCGACAACTGTAAAGCAATTAGAAAAATCAATACCTCTAGTTATAAGGTCAAATAAAATTTCGCCAATAGAAATAGGGCTAAAATTTCATAAAGCTTTCGCTCTGATTTCATAGACCAGCCCATCCTTCACAAGGTCATTCAAATAAGAATAAACAGCAAGTAGATCTTCTTTTGTCAATAAAGGGTAAGATTGTAAAATCATTTCTTCTGACCAGCCATTAGCTAGTCTATCCAAAATAAACTCGATTGAAATGCGCGTACCTTTGATAATAGGTTTGCCCATTAGCACATTTTTGTCAGAAACAATCCGTTCTTTCCAATTCATACATCAAATATACTAAATGCCTTGAATAGTAGATTGATAAATTATTTCATTGTCAATAACCATGAGAGCGTTATTAAAATCTGTTGACCATTGCCCTCAATCAAATCCGATTGAGGGCAATTTTTTTAAAAGCTCTCCTACTCAGTACTTCAGCTCCTCGTCTTTGGTCCAGATACCCCAATAGGCACCTACATCACCTTCTGCACCGACTTTCCACGACTCATCAAAGGAAGAGAAGTAGTGCATGTCTATGTTGTCCAATTTAGACTAGGGTTGCCTTTTGATGAAGGATTTCATAAATATTTCAATGACAGGTACAGCTCGATTCAATTGAGTTCAAGTGTTGCTGTCATAAGAACCTCGCAAACTGCTCCAGATCCTTACGATAAGCTAAAACTGTATGCGAACTCGCCCGTTTTTCGTATTCCAAGTAATTGATAAATGATTCTACCATACAGAAATGAAGGTAAGTAAAGGAGTGGGGATTTCAAAAATTTGTGTCTCACTAGTATACTTGAGATTTCCTATATTAATTCGATTTAGGCAATTTATTGGATTAGACCCAAGTGAATTTTGAGAGTATCTTCTAGCATTTCCTCTATAATTATAGATAAAAATACCCAAAATTGGGTATTGTTTGGATTTAAATCACGAAATATATTTGCAAAAAATTCAAATAATACTATTATGAAAAAACGTTTATCTATCTATCTATCCTATTTTTAGGATTAGTGGCTATTAGCTCCTGTCAGGATGCTGGACAGGAAGATTTGTTAGCTCAAGAGCTGTTGGAACTCAATCAAAAGAAGGAGCTAAGTGAGTACGAAAGCAAGTTAAAAGAGCTGAGTTTGTTTATGGGAGAAGTCTTCAAAGATCGGGAGGCAAGAAAGGAATTGTTTGAATTGGCAAAAGCTGATGAGTACATAGATGATATTGATTACAGCCTTAAGGCTTTGCTCCAAACCAATGAAAATCCGGTATCTAAAAAGAGGTCAGCGATTGCTCAGGCTTTTTACAGTCATTTAGAGAATTTTCGTGTTTTAGAGATGGATTTAGATAAACATGATTTAATCAATTTTATAAACTCTCATAATATAACTATTCTTGCTCCGTATTTAGTGGGCTATTTTAATCCTGAACAACTGACTGAGTTGACAGTGTCATGGTGGACCGAAGAGATGGAGATTAAAGGATATGCAAATGACCCGGATTGGAAGGGAGAGACCCCAGGATATAGAATAAAATTAGATGAAGAAGACAGGATAATTTTATTTCCAAAAGATTCCAGTGACCATCGAAATCCTGAACTTGTTATGACAAATGATGACTATGCTATGACAAATCCGACCATCGTAATTGGGGAATTTTTAGAAATTGATGATTCAAATAAAAGTCATAATAGTAATTATTTAACAGAGCGAATATCTTCAATCGGTAACCTCCCACATTTAATTGGTGTAAATTGTACAAATGTCTTACCTACTGATGTTGTTAGATGGACCATGCCTGAGTTTAGAATTACAGGGAATACTAGAGGATGGCCTCACCCTAATAGGATAACGATGTGGGTAGTTTCTGCAACAAATCCAGGTACTAATCCTTTTATAAATGAAAAGAAAATAAAAAGAGGTGATTTTGATTGGAAGTCCGATTTTATTCCAAATAATGGGACTTTGGTGTCAGGCTGGGAATCCATTAATTTGAATCAACAAATGATTATTGGAGTCAAAAGACCATCAAATAGAATTAGATCCACAGTTGTAGTTTCTACAGTTAATTCAAACGGAATAATCTCTAATTCTTCTACTATCAATATTGAAAAAAATATGACATATCTTGTGACTAGTCAATCTTGGTTGAGGTGCTCCGAATTGAATGGAAACTATATGGCAAATAATGGAAATGGTTTCAGAGGACCTCTTGCGATTTGGGCTTATGGTGTAAATAGAAGAGAATTTGAAGTTCAGTTTACGTTGGCACATCAAATCATTAGAAATTAAATGAAATTGTTATTCTTGTTGGTTGGAATTTTATGGTCAACTAATGGCTTTTCACAAAGAAAATCTGAATGGTATTTTCAAACAAATACAAATCTGTTATACGATTTTGGCTTTCAAACTGGTGTAACTCCAGGAGTCGGTATGTATTTTGGATATAGTCCAGATTTAAATTTATTCTCTGAATTAAAACCAAGAATCAGTGTTGGGTTTGAAAGTACACCTGCAGCTTGGTTCTCAAAAGCACCAAACCATTTCTGGTATAATCAGAATATCAGGGTTAATTTGTCTTTGGATCGAAAAATTCAATCATTTTCAAATCGAACTATTTGGATTGGTTTGGGGACATCAATTTTCGTAGGAGAAATGATTACAGGAAGAGGAAGATTATTTGATCAAGCTGGCCAATTATTAGAAATCTCCCAACAAACATCAATTGAAGGAGCATTTTCAATTCAAGCAAGTTTTAGGTATAAGAATCCGAATATTTCTTCAAAAATGAATTTCGGGCATTCGATAGATTGGGTAGTTGCGCATAGAAGTTTGATTCAAAGTTTCTCTTTGTTTTGGCTTCTTTCTGAAAAATAAGAGTTATGAAAAAAAATTTTGCTGGAATTTAAACCAAAATTGCCCTCAATCAAATCCGATTGAGGGCAATTTTTTTAAAAGCTCTCCCACTCTCAGTACTTCAGCTCCTCGTCTTTGGTCCAGATGCCCCAGTAGGCCCCCACATCACCTTCTGCACCGACTTTCCACGACTCATCAAAGGAAGAGAAGTAGTGCATGTCTATGTTGTCCACTTTGGACCAGGTTTGCATATTGATAAAGTACCTCATAAAGTTTTCATCGGAAGGGACAGCTCCATACAGGGGAGTGCCTTGGCTTGGCCATCCTGTTTCGGTGATGATTACCTTTTTGCCTTTGCCAGCTCTTAGCGCTCTCTGATACATATCTTTGATATACACCAAGGAGTACTCCTGCATGCAGCCTTCCCAGTATGGGTAGCAATTGGCCAAAATCACATCGCAAGCGTTAGTAATGCGAGGTTTCAGTTCAAACTCATAATAGGCATCTACATAGCCTACAGGCACTTTCGGAATGGCTTGTTTCACATGCTCAATAAAGCCTAGCAACTCATCTTCGGTCAGGTCTTTGCGGTACAATACCTCATTGCCGACAGCTGCGATATCTACATAACCCTCCTTAGCCAACTTAATTAATCCGGCCACTTCTGCTTGGTTGATAGCATCATCTTTCCCCAGCCAAGCACCCACCAGTGTTTTCATCCCGAGTTCTTTGGCGATGATAGGAATCAATTCATTTCCCTCCGTACAAGAAAATGAGCGCACCCATTTCGTGTAAGGGCGAATGATTTCCAGTCTTCGGCGAACTTGCTCTTCCGTCAGTTGATCACCCGGTTGTTGACCTTCTACATAAGGGCTAAAGCATAATCCGTGCATTCCAGACTCCAGTACTTCATTGTAAAGTGCTGCAAGTTCTTCTTTGGATAGTCCTTCAAAATTACGTCCCGTCAGCGCCAGGACTTTGTCAGCATTAAATGACATAGTAATCAATATTTTAGTTGTTCGTGTTTATTCCATAAACCCCAAGATTGGCCTACATCTCCTTCCTGTCTTACCTTCCATGATTCATCGAAAGAGGAGAAGTAGAAGAGTTCCACCTGGGATTCCTTAGCCCAACGCTGGGCATTGATAAAGTAGTGTACAGCATTTTCTGCCGATGGTTCGGCTGCGTGCAGGGCTGTGCCTTTATCCGGCCAGCCTGTTTCGGTGATGATCACTTTCTTTCCGTTGGATGCATTTTTTACCAATTCATACATATTGCTTAAATGGCTACTCGCATTGGAAATATGAATTCCTTCCCAAAACGGATAACAGTTAACCAAAATCACATCGCAGGCCTCCATGAGTTGAGGATGGGAAAGGAATTGATTGTAGGTATCTACATAAGCGACTGGTACATGGGGGATTTCCTTTTTCACCTGATGGATATAGGCTATGAGTTCTGCTAAGGTCAGGTCACCTCTCATCAGTACTTCATTGCCAATCACAGCAATATCCACCAAGCCTTCTTTAGCGAGTGCCACCAAAGAGTTGATTTCCCGTAGATTCATCTCCTTATTCGCATCAACCCAAGCTCCAGTCATGGTTTTTAAACCAAACTTTCGAGCAGCTTTAGGAATCAGTTCGTTGCCACCGGTGCAAGAAAAAGAACGTATCCACTCCGTATGTGGAGCGATGATTTCCATTCTTCGGTAAATCTGTTCTTCGCTCAATGGGTCGCCAATTTGTTGTCCTTCTAAGTATGGGCTGAAACAGATACCATGGAGACCACTTCCTAAGATTCCATTGAAAAGGCTTTTCACTTCCGCAGGTGAATGTGCAGTTAGGTCTATATCTGTTTTCAAGGCTTCCCGTTGTGCGACTACCAAGGATGTTTGGGATTGGTAAAGTGGGATGGTTACTTCAGTTTTTCCTGTTTTTCTGGCATTCAATTCCGCACGGATCTGATTGGCCCGCTCCTCATCTACATCGTAATCATGCATAAGGTACATGGCTGCCAACGTTCCAAGCATGGGTAATCCAGAGAAGAAGATCCGTAAGCCATCCACAGCCCCTTCTGGCTGAACAGCTGCATTGCCATCAAATCCTACCACTGTCAAAATCACCCCGCTCAAGCCACCAGCAATGGCGAAACCAAACTTCACCATGTACCAATAGATTGCACCAAACACGCCTTCTCTTCGCACTCCGTAATTCAATTCGTCCAAGTCAATGACATCCGCAGTCATGGACATCATCAGCACAAAAAGGCTTCCGATACCGAAGGAGTGGAATGGTAGGGAGAAAATAAACATCCAAGGTTTTCCGGGTACAAAAAGAAACCATAAAGAAGCATAGCCTATCAAGGCAATTCCCTGAGATACCATGAAAGCGTTTTTCTTTCCGATTTTTCTGGACATAGCTGCTACAATCGGGATCACAATAAAGGTGGTCACCAATGCGCCTACACTGCCAAAAATCGGAGTCCAATAGCCAGCTGCACCGGCATCTCCATTAAATAAATGCCATACGACAATGAAAAATACAAAACCTGCTACGGTATTGAATGCATTGAAGATAAAGAAGGTGGAAATACAAAGTTTTCGGAATGGTCTCGAAGCAAAAGCTTCCTTGAAACCTTTGATGATCTGTGCAACACTATCACCTATGGCATTAAATGTAAGGGGTGAGAAATTCTCGTTTTTCGTTGATTTACTCGGGATGAATATCGCTGGAATCATCGCGCAAACAGAAAAGATTACAGCTACCCAAATGGATAATTGACGGGTAGCGGCTTCTGGACTTGGAAACCAGCTAGGATCGTACATGATCACCCAAAACCAGGGGGCGATTACCCATGCCCATTGTCCTATCCATTGGGCAATCGCCATGATCTGAGTGCGCTCATGGAAGTCTTCACTCATCTCGTAGCCCATAGCGACATATGGCACACTGAAAATGGTCAAGCCTATGTAAAAGCCGAATGAACCTAGTAAGAAATAGGTGAAATTATAGCTTACACTATTTTCTCCGTATAGTTGCCACATTCCTGTGAAAGCAACTCCCATGATGATGGCTCCAAGAAATACATATTGACGCCTTCTACCCCAAACGGACTTTGTGTTGTCAGAGATGAAGCCCATGATAGGGTCAGTTACAGCGTCAAGTACCCGTGGGAGGAAATAGACTACCCCCCACATCCATCCGGGGAATCCCAGATTTTGTACCAGCACGACCATAAATATTCCTAGTGAAGCGGGAAACATTTGGTTGGCAAGCATGCCCATCCCGAAGGCAATCTTTTGCCCCATAGGGACTGTACGAGCGGTTGTTGACATAATTTTGGGTTGTGTGGTTAATTGTAATGGTATGTCAGTGGTTAAAGTGTATGTTATTTCGCTGGCGGAGCCATCACTGTCTGAAGTATTTTTTCTTTGTCCCCTCCAAAGGTTTTGATAATTGGATTGCCATCTCTGGTAAGCCCATCAAAAACACCTTGATCTACCAAATCCCATAAAGCGTATTTAGCTTCTCCTTTTTCAGTGAATAATCCAAAATGGTTTTCTGAACCGATTGGATTGGTGGCGTCTTTCCAAGGTTCATTGAATCCTTCAAAATAGAAGCAGGAAATACCTGCCGCATCGGTCCATTCACGCATCAGTTGGTGAAATTTAGCCTGCTTGTACTCATCGGTAGCTCTAGAGCCTTCCGGTCCATATAATCCATCTGAAGTAGATGCCCAACCGGTTTCACCAATGTGAACAGGCTTATTTACGCCAATGCTTTTCATGTAATTGGTCACCGAATCGTACTGTGCTTTGGCAAATTCAATGGAGCGGATCATGGCTCTGTCAACTTTTTCGATTTCAGTCAATTTAGAATCCTCCACAGGAACTCTCCAGAAATCTGGATTGTAGTGGGAGTTATGGTAAGGATAGGTATGCATGGAAATAAAGTCCACGGAGCGAATCAATTCATTCAGGTCTTCTATATGATATTCCGGGCCACCACCACCCCAAGAGGAGAAGTCATCGGAACTCGTGATCCACAAATCTTTTGGAAGTTTTCCTTCTGCTTTTAAAGCCTGGGTATGTTTCACCCACTTGAGGATGACATCTGGTTGCACATAATAGCTAGTTGCCCATTTGACCATTGCTTCATTACCAATGGCAAGGATTTTAACGATATCGGGATATTGATTGACAAGCGCTACGGCACGGTTGATTTCTTCTTCATTTTGTTCACTTTCAATATTATGGTCAGGCTCCATACCAGTCCATGCATTTTTGCAGTCAATCCATGCGCCTAACATCAGGTACATTTCAAAGGAAGGGTCTTCTGCTTTGATTTCGGAGATGGCTTTGAGCAAATTGGATGCGTGTGCAAATTGTACGTTGTAGGTCCGAAGGAGTCGGATACCCATCGCATGTAAAATTCTCACATCTTCTTTCAATTGTGCTACTGTGGGTTGAATCTCTCGTGATTTCTCTCTATACCCTTCGTACGAAATAGCCCTGTAGGCCGGATTACCTAAAATATCTTGTGCTGTCACTTCTTTTATAGATTTATCTGATTGTTCTGTTGATTGATTACTACTGCATGAAAAGCCTGCTGCTAATGATACCCATATGCAAAGGGACTTAATGAAGTTAGATTTCATGGGATTATTGTTTAGGTGTTACCGATAAGTTAATCCAAAACCAATGGGGAAAAGAGGCGTGATGGATGTGTCCCAATAATTTGGACCATATTTCCCATCGAAATCCGCTATTGATTTGGGCCAAGAATGAGGAAGTTTTCCTTTGAAGTCAAATTGCCCAAAGAGTACTTCCGCAATTCCATCGCCTTCCGAACCTGGCAACCAAGCTGCTACAAATGCATCGCTTAGATTGATTTGATCCGTAACTACCAATGGTCTCCCCGAAATCATCACGACTACCGTTGGAATTCCTTTGGCGGCATATGTTTGGATGTATTGCTGATGATCTTCTGTCAATGTAAGTTGGAACAAATTCATTTCTCCTCCAATATCTCCGAAAAACTCTGCATAAGGTTTTTCTCCCACGACAACGATTGCCACATCTGCATCTTCCACAGTTGCTGAACCATCCATATCGTAAATGACTTCTTGTCCAGCTAACCGTTGTATTCCCTCCAAAATAGTTGTAGCCCCCGCATAGTTTTCTTCTGTTCCCTGCCAGTTTACCGTCCAACCTCCTGATTGAAGGCCGGAATTATGGGCAAACGCTCCCACTACCACAATTTTTGATGATTTTTTGAGTGGGAGGATATTGTTTTCATTTTTCAATAACACCAAAGATTCTCTAACGGCTTGCTTGGCCACAGCCCGGTGTTCTGGAATTCCGATTTTCTGTATTAAACTTTTGTCTGGGAAGGGGTTGTCAAAAACGCCGAATCTAAATTTTTGTCGGAGAATTCTTCGGACTGCATCATCGATGCGCTCCTCGGGTATTTCTCCCTCCAACACACCCTTTTTCACGCCTTCCTGAAACATGTCCAAATCCCCATCCACAGCCATAACCACATCGACTCCTGCATTGATGATGGCATTTTGTCCAAAGCGGGAATAGGCTTTCCAGTCAGAAACCAAAATTCCTTGGAAGCCAAGTGTCTCTTTCAACAATCCTGTGAGCAATTCTTTATGCGCATGCATGGGGACTTCGTGCAAGGTATTGAATGATGCCATGATGGAGGCAATACCAGCTTCAATCGCTCCTTGGTAGGGGGGTAGCAGTCTTTTCATGACTTCTTCCTCACTTAACGTTGTATTTCCGCCTTCCACGCCATAATCCGTGGAACCATCACCTATGAAATGCTTGGCTGTAGCCATTACACCCGAATTTCCATTGGGTCCTTGGTGACCTTTCACGGATGCTTTGGTGAGTTGGGTGGTGATATCCGTACTTTCAGAAAATGCCTCATACACACGTCCCCATTTTTCATTGAATGGAATGGCTACGCATGGAGAAAATACCCAATTAAAACCAGTTGCTTTGGATTCGATTGCGGTGATAGTGGCGGCTTTTTCGACTAGCTCTGCGTTATTTGCAGCTCCCAAACCAATATTGTGGGGGAAAATAGTAGCTCCTTCATACGTGTTTTGTCCATGCACAGCATCTACTCCAAATATCAAGGGAATCCCCAAACGGGTGGATAATGCCTGTCTTTGAAACGCATTGAATTTATCCTGCCAAGCAGCTGCATCTACTCCGGGAAGTGGTCCTTGCGTATGAATTACCGAGCCGATAAACTTTGTTTGTATATCTTCTACACTGACATCATCAAAATGACGCACTTGAGTCATCTGACCGATTTTTTCATCCAGAGTCATTTGGGCAAGCAAGGCTTCTATTTTTTCTTCTACTGCCATAGTTTTAATTGAATCTAACCGGTGTATTCATGTATCAGGACCTTCGGATATAGCTTTCGCTTTGGCGGCATGGAGATCTATTTTTTTAAATTTGCTTTGAAGATCCTGTAAATTTAGCTCTGATGCGTAAGGATTGATTTCATGGACTTGCTGAAGTACGTAGTATGCTGCTCTAGGATAAAGGGGATAATGCCCATCTTGGGTGGTAGCTCCTTTGGCACAGATACCAAACCATTCCTCGTTCATGTTATTTTGGCCCTCCATGTAATCATGAAAATAGCCTCCGTTGGACCAAGTGGATTCTGTATTGTGTTTGGAGAGGTCTTTGGTTTGTCCTACTTTCCACCAACCATCGCTGAATTGAAAGGTAAACCCTCCTAAAGAATTTCCGGCTTTGCCCAGTCCTGCGGCATTTTCGTACATTTCTTTCCAGTTGGCCAGCAAATACATGGCCTGAGATTCTTGATCTTCCTCGTTGTTGATGGCGTGGTAAGCATCTGCTCCCAATTCTGTCAATAGCACCGGCTTGTTTAATTCATTCAATACCCTGTCATAGGTGTCGCCAAAAGAAAGCCCTCGGTAGATATTGATACCAAAAATGTCAATGTCCTTACACTCCTCTGCAATGATTTCTAAAAACAACAAGTCTCCATTACAAATCGCAACCGGGTGATTGGTGGAGATTTTTTTCATTTCCAAGGTAGCCTCGTTGAATAAACGATACATGGCTCTTGCTCGCTTGGTAGATTCCTTATCCTGAACAGGAATATCCTCTGTTTCAGCTCCTCCCCAAAAAAGTCCGTAATTGTTTTCGTTCCCCAATAAGTATAACAATAAACCCGGGGTACTTTTATAATCCTGAGTCATTTTGCGTACTTCATCCAAAAGAATCTTTTGAACTCTGGGGTCGGCATATTCTGTGTTTGCCATCCAAGTTCCATCTACTTCTACTCCATATCTCCCAAAGGAATGATTGAGCATGGTGTAAATCCCATAATTTTCATAGATGTAGGTAATCCACTTGGCAGGTATGCCTGTGTACACTCGAATGGCATTGACGCCCATTGCTTGCAATAGTGACATTTCATCATCCAAGGCTTTTTGGATGAATGCATCAGATTTTTTCCAAAGATTGTAATTGTAATTGGTGCCGATGGGGAAGTAATCCCAGTTCATACCATTGACCATAAAATCCTTGCCATCGACTTGCAGCCGCATGCCGGAGTCATCGTGGATGACGGTAACTTGGTTATTTGGAGCACTTGCACATGCCAGTAAAAAAAGCATGCAAAATGCCAAGGGGTTTAGGTACTTCATAAACAGAAAATATAAAAACATGCAACTTCCTCATGAAGCAGCAGATAATAATTTCTACAATTAGCATGTAATTACTCGAATAAGGTCAAAAAATCAAAGTGTAGGAATACATCAATTCTTTCTTTTGACTACTACAAAACTTCAAAAAATGCTTTATAGTGCCATTTTTTTAAGTTATTAGGCTTAATTCTGATTCTACAAGTGGTTTTGTGTAGTTTTAATTTTTACCATGAAAAATGAAGATTTGAATTTCGAATTTCATGGTAAATAGTTTAAGTTACATATTCTCCAAAGGGTCCGAAAAAAATACTAGTCATTGAATGCGAGTCTCTTCTTTTTTCTTCCTTTAAAACAATTGATTATATTTCGGTAAATCTTTTCACTATGAAAACATACGCAATAACAGCCGTTTTGACAGAAGAAAAAGTAGCTTCTGATGTTAAGGAGTCGACTCGATTGATTCCTATCTATGTTTACGCATCTGTGTTTGCTTCTCTCTGTATTGTCATTGGATTGATATGGGATATATCTTGGCATATGAGTGTGGGAAGAGATGGCTTATTTTCACCTCCCCATATTGCGATTTACGTAGGAGCATTGATTGCAGGAGTGTTTTCAGGAATCAAGGTATTGAAAACAAGTTTTTGGAGTAGTACAGAAGAAAAATCTCAAGCGATCAGGTTCTGGGGGATTTTTCATGGGTCCTTGGGTGCCATGTTTTGTATTTGGGGAGCATTTGCTATGCTGACCTCTGCTCCTTTTGATGATTGGTGGCACAATACATATGGCTTGGATGTACAGATTCTTTCTCCCCCACATGTGTTGTTGGGTTTGGGCATGATTATGATTCAATTTGGTGCGATGATATCTGTGACAGCCCTGCAAAACAGGTTGAAAGATGCAGTGACAGCTAAGGCTGGTCTTCATTTACAATGGATGTTTGCGTTGACAGCAGGGATTTTATTAACCATGGTGTATGTTTTAGTTTCCCAATACTTTTGGACTTTCCGAATGCATGGAGTCTTGATGTATCAAATAGCAGCATTAGCATTTCCCTTATTTATGGTTTCTGTGACTTATGCAGCCCCCTATCCATGGGCATGTACCAAGATGGCAGCATCCTATACTTTTATCATGGCAGCGATGGTTTGGATCTTGCCATTTTTTCCCGCTGAGCCTTTATTGAGTCCTATTTACAACTTCATTACGCATATGCAGCCCTATCATTTTCCTGTTCTGTTGATAGTGCCTGCCATCGGAATAGATTTGGTACTTATGAGATCCAAAAAAATGAATAAATGGTTGCTAGCGGGTTTGTTGGCTGTAGTTTTCTTACTTCTTTTTGTTCCAGCCCAGTGGTATTTTGCTGAATTCCTACAGACAGAAGCTGCTCGAGGTTGGTTTTTTGGAAGGTCATCCTGGGCTTACATGACTCCACCGGATTCTTTCATACGTTACAATTTCCATCCTGAATACGTAGATACGGGTTGGTCTTTGGTAAAAGGGCTTTTGATTGCTTTACCGATTGCAGCTATTTCGTCAAGAGTTGGCTTGTCATGGGGAAACTGGATGAAACAGGTGAAAAGATGATTCGGAATAAATTTATAGGCTTATTTGGAATCCTTGCTTTTGCTTACCTAAGCATGGGCCATGTTGGAAGTCCTGGTGTCATCTTTGAAGGGATGATGGGTGATTATCGCGTGTTGGCTAATGTGGCCCCTCCTGATGTGATCCCAGGTATTGCCATCGTTTCTGTCATTTTACCTGATAATCCAACGGATATACAGCTGGAAGCGAGGCCAGTATATTGGAGTGCTGGACTACAAGGCACACCTACAGCGGATCCTTTAAAGCCTGTTTTGGACGAACCTGGAAAGTACGAAGGGGAATTGTGGTTTATGCAGATGGGGGCCTCGAGTGTTCAGCTTATTTTAACCAAAGGTGCTGAAAAGTATGAGGTGGTGGTTCCTATCATGGCAATGCCAACTGCCCAAAAGGACATGCCTCAGGAACTGGGAATGGTATTGACTGGACTGGGGGTATTTCTAGTCATTTTACTAGTGACGATTTTTGCCTCAGCAATGGGCGATAGTATTCGTCAGCCAGGGGAAGCAAGAAATCAAAAAGGGCAACGTAAACGAGTAATTGGAACAGCAGTTGGTGCGGTAGTGGTAGGCTTACTTTTATGGGGAGGCAAGGCTTGGTGGGATGCGGAAGCTCGCTTGTATAATGAAAGGCTGTACCAACCATTTAGTGGAACAAGTTCTTGGGTGGAAAAGGCGGATGGAAATTACCTACACCTAAAAGTGGATTCTACCGAGTTAAAATACGGTGCTATTACCAGGCAACTGAGTTATATGGTGCCTGACCATGGGAAGTTGATGCACTTGTTTTTGATTCGAAAAAACGATTTGGACGTATTTGCACACTTACATCCTAAGAGAATAGATTCCTTGAATTATGAGGTACAACTGCCTCCATTACCTGCAGGAGCATATCATGTGTTTGCAGATATCACCCGCTATACAGGCTTTGCAGAGACGATAGTGTCTGACTTGATCATCCCTGAAACCAGCAATTTTCAATTAGCCAGTAATCGGATAGTACAATTAGGAAGGGATGACACCTACACCTATTCCAATCCAGTTGGCAACAAGCCGTTATTATTGGATGGAGATATTATGGTATGTGGTAAACCGGGGATAAAAACGGATTTACCGGGAGGCTATTCTGCTATTTGGGAGACAGAGACGGGTAAATTTGAGGCAGGGCGTTTGTATAGCTTAGATTTTGCCCTCTTTGATGCCGATGGTCAAGCAGCACAGCTGGAATCCTATCTAGGAATGATGGGGCATGCAGTTGTGTTGAAACACGATGGGTCGGTTTTTATTCATTTACACCCCACAGGTACCTATTCTATGGGTTCCCAGCAAATGCTCTTGGAGCGATTCGAAACTGGGAAGACAGGCTTCAGTAATTTGCCGGGTAAATTGACTTTTATGGATAGTGTAGATCGAGTGCTTGCTTATTTGGATGCTTTGCCTGATACTGCACGAGACAGTCTTTTAATGGGGGATATGGTCCACACCACGTATGTGGATGATCCAGCGCATGAAGCTCACAGCATGGTCAGATTTCCCTATGCTTTTCCCCAACCGGGAGATTATCGTATTTGGATACAGGTA
This sequence comes from Mongoliitalea daihaiensis, assembly GCF_021596945.1. NCBI lineage: Bacteria > Pseudomonadati > Bacteroidota > Cytophagia > Cytophagales > Cyclobacteriaceae > Mongoliitalea > Mongoliitalea daihaiensis. The sequence continues at coordinate 1,637,500 of NZ_CP063779.1, forward strand.
AAAATCAATGGGGAAATCGTCAATGGGGCCTTTGACGTGGAGGTGATATGAGCAGGTTAGTTTACATGAAATCTTACAAAACCCAGTTCATCGTTGATGTTTACTCTAAGCCACAACTTCCCATCCTTTATAAAATAATCTGAAAAATCCGGTGCTGTATGAGTATTATCAAGGATTTTGACCTCTGCTAAGAGCTTAAAATTCTTATCGTACTTCAACAGATAGGCATCCCATCGTGCAGGGTTATCTTCATGTGCAGGTTTGGTCTTATGATAGGCTATTCTATAAAATTCATTGGATGTAGGGTCATGAACAAGCCTGTTGAATTTGAGTTCTTCATCCAATACACTTACTTGGTTTCGAAATTCATCCCAAGAATCTGTTTCTAGTCTATAGGTCTTGCTTTTAGTTCCTTTGACTTGGCCTTCTTCTACATGGACGCTTGATAGTTGCTTTGATTCAGGATCATAGCTGAATATTTTGTTGTTGGCCTGATTGAATATATACGCCAACGTATTCCAATAAAGCATTCCTACAGGTTGAATAATCGATCGGGTATTTCTGCCTTCTTTAAAAATGACGCTGTAGTCGTTGATTTCCAAAAGCTCATCATTATTAATGATATCAACGGTTTCGTTTTCAAAATCCAAGAAAGCGAGGTGAAGCAAATCACTGTTAAGAGCGGTGACTGCGGATAATAGTTGATTAGGCCTGTCCAACAAAGTAAACGTATTTTGAAACATATATCCTTCTCCAAGGGCTTCCTTGCCTAATGCTGAATTTCTAAGATTTACTGAAGAAGCTTTTGTCAAATGTGTGGTTAGTAATTCTATCCTGTTGAAATTATAGAATACAAAGATGCTATCGTTCCAGAAGTCAAACCAATTGACCATGCCCACCCCATCAGGGCCTTCTTTTTCTACTTTCAGTTTTTTCTCTAATTTCAGTTGATTTAGGTCAATTACCTCTAGCTCGCCACTTGCATTGATGTAATGATATAGCTTGGAGTAGTCCTGAGAAAATCCACTAAGAAACATATTGGAAGCAGCCATTAGTATCTCATCACCTGAGTCAACTAGCACGGTGTCGATGGTAACTTTTGAAATGCTTTCTTGGCTACCCGTAGATTGACGCTCACAGGAAGCTAATAAGAGGGCAGATAAAATTAGGATTGATATACGTTTATTCACAAGGCTCTTAGTTGATTTTCATTTTTACAAAACCTAGCTCATCATCTATATTTATATAAATCCAAATGACACCATCTTTCACGAAGGCATAGGTTGGGGCAACTGTCAGATCGGTCAATGTTTCTCCGATTAGAGTCAAGTTTTCGTCAAATATGCTGAGATAAACTGCTGATATGGGCCTATTCTCTGGCATTTTGAAAAGTGGGCCATCATAAACCCCCGTGGGACTGGTTTCAAAAGAAAACCTGTAAAACCGACTGTTTTGAGCATCCCAAATGGGTGCCATGAAGTTGATTTCAGCGTGAATTTGCTCTGACACCTCTCTAAAGCGCTGTTCAGAATCCACTTCGGACGGGTAGCCACCCTTTTTTCCTTTGGCAGTGAGTTTGGGGCTGTAGTCTATTTGATAAGCACTGTCTGACTGGGTGTCGATGACAAATAAGTTAGCATATGCGGAATTGGATAAGATTAATGTACTCTCAGCTCTACTTACGGTTTTCACAGAAGGCATCACACCATTCATATTTTCCATTTTCAAGGTCAAAGGATAGTCTTGGAGCAATTCTTTTCCAGGGAGTTTGATTTCTTTGATGTGTTTTTGTTCAAAATCAACTTTAGTAAAAACTTCCTCTTCTCTCATCATACTGCCTAACATGCCCCAAAGAATGTTGCCATCATGCGAAGCCAAGGATTTTCTGTAAAAATTGGTACCATCTTCTAGATCATCAAAATTCTCCTTTGTGAAGGTATAGCTGCGAAGCTTGTTGCCCTGCAAATCAAATAGACCTATTTCTGAGAAATTGGCCAAAAAGATATGTTCCTTGTCCAATATACCCATCCATGTTACAAAAGAACCAGTCCCGTTTGGACCTTCTTGTTCGAATGGTATTTTCTTTTCCAGAACCAGTTGATTCAAATCTATAACATCCAAACTGGAAGACTGTGGGTCAAAAAGATAAAGTTTAGAGCCGTCTTCAGTAAGAGCACTGTTCCAAAGTCCTGTTCGTAGATTGATAATATCTTCTCCAGGGTCGACCATTACCGTATCCATGGTAATGGTGATTTGATTAAAATCTATTTTGGATTCCGTCGAAGGATTGCAGGCAAGGGAAAGTGAAAGGAGCAAGAAAAGTGCGGGAGTATATTTCATAAAGCCTCAGGTTTGAGACTAAAAAGTTAATGAAATAATTGAGAAACAAAAAATTGTTTTAGGAATGTGGTTTACCTTAAATTTTTTAAATTTTAATGTCAGGTGGATGTTCCTACATTACTTTTAAGGTCGAAAAACACATCTGAACTTAAAAAATCAAAAATTTAATGTGAGAATATAGGGGTAATTTTTTTGCGCTTAAGTACTATCAGGCTAGTGGAGATAATTACGCGCAGAGGAAAATCAGATAATTTTACTAGTACGATAGGTAAATTATCGGATAATTTTACTAGCGTAATAGGTAAATTATCGGATAATTTTACTAATATTGGTGTTTGGACATTAAATCTCAATGATTAGGAAGTTATTTAACAAGCTTGTACAGCATCTTTCAAAGAAAGAATTCACGATACTGACCGGTGCCAGGCAGACGGGTAAAACTACACTTTTGAATGATTTGCGAAAACATTGTAAGCAAAACGGCATACCCGAAATATTTATAAATTTAGAGAATAAAATGCTCTTGGCAGAATTGGATGCCAATCCTCTCAACCTTTTGGCTTATCTCCCAAATCAGGAAGTTAAAACCATTGTTTTTCTCGATGAAATTCAATACCTATCTGACCCGTCCAATTTTCTAAAACTTTTGTTTGATGAATACAATCATTTAGTAAAGATAGTAGCTAGTGGCAGTAGTGCTTTTTATATTGACTCAACATTCAATGATTCATTAGCTGGTAGAAAGCGGATTTTTAATCTATTCACCTGTGATTTTGAAGAGTATTTGCACTTAAATGGGAAAGGTGAACTCTGGGAGGAAGTTGCTCGGATTAAAAGTCAGCATCATGCGAAGAGTCTAAGATTACATGAGTTGCAACTGGAATGGGAAGGGTTTATGCTTTATGGAGGATACCCTGCCGTCATTTCTGAAAAATCAATTCCTGAAAAAATTGAAATGCTCAAAGAAATAAGGGATTCTTTTGTTAAAAGAGATATCATTGAATCAGGAGTTCAGAATGAAATTGTATTCTCCTGTTTTGTGCGGGCACACTTTAGTTCAAAATTAAGTCATTGAAATTTAATGGATTATTTCGATTGATTTTGTGTTTTTGGGTGTCTCGGATTATTTTTAGTTTATGTTTGTGAGACGTAAAAGGAATTCTAGCGGTAGCTTTAGTGTACAGATTATCCAAAAAGTAGGCAGAATCAATAAAGTTGTCAAGTCATTAGGCAGTTCTTTTGATGAATCAGAGCTTGTTCTCCTTGAAAGGCAGGCCTTACTTGAAATTGAGAAAATGAAGGGTCAGGCTTCCCTGTTTTCCAATGATAGGGATACCAACCTAAAATCTGTGCTTTCCAATGTAAGTAATAGCGAAATAGAGCTTATTGGTCCTGATAATATTCTTGGAAAGGTTTATGAGTCAATAGGGTATCACACTATCGGATTAGATGAGCTTTTCAGAGACCTGATCATGTCTAGGCTTGTTTATCCTGGATCCAAGCTGAAAACCATCGATTATCTTGCCAGGTTCAAGAACAAGGAAATCAGCGTTTATTCCATCTATCGGTATATGGATAAGATCCATAGAAATTATAAAGATAGGATTGAAGCGTTGACATTTAAACACTTCAAGGATATTTTAGGGGGGAATATCGGCCTTATTTTTTACGATATGACTACGTTATACTTCGAGGTGCCAGATGAAGATGATTTACGGAAAATAGGCTATTCAAAAGACGGCAAGCATCAGCATCCCCAGATCAAATTAGGGTTGCTAGTAGGACCTGATGGCTACCCCTTGGGGTATGATATTTTGAAGGAAGCACTTATGAAGGGCATACACTTATTCCTGTATTGAAGAATATTGAAAAGAAGTTTTCTATTGACAAACCTATTGTGATTGCTGATGCAGGTTTACTGTCATCGACCAATATCGATGCACTCATCAGCAATGGGTACAAGTTTGTCCTAGGAGGTAAAATCAAGAATGAAAGTGCTGAAATCAAAAATAAAATCCAACAACTGGAGGTTACCGAAGACAAACCAAGGGAAGTGAAAAAGGATGGTTATAGGCTTATTGTGAGCTTTTCAGAAAAACGGAGGAAGAAGGATTCTCATAATCGGGAAAAGGGCCTTAAAAGCTTGAAAAAAAGGTTAAAAACGGGAAACTAGATAAAAATAGCATCAATAACAGAGGGTATAACAAATACCTCAAGTTGGAATCAGAAATAAAAGTAGCTATCGATTACACTAAATATGAAATGGATGCTAGATGGGACGGTTTGAAGGGCTATCTGACAAACACGTCTATGAAGCCAGTTGAAGTCATTGCAGCATATGGAAACCTGTGGCATATCGAGAAAGCTTTCCGAATAAGTAAAACTGATATCAGAATAAGACCTATTTATCACCGTATACCAAGAAGAATAGAAACACACATCTGTATCTGTTTTGTGTCTTATGCAGTTTTCAAGGAGCTAGAAAGAATGTTAAAAATATCTAAAGCGGGTTTTTCTGCAACAAGAGCAATAGAGCTGACAAAAAACATGTATCAGATAAAAGTTTTCCTTCCAGATTCAAAAACTTATACAACTATACCGCTTAAACCAACCGAGGAACAGCAAGAACTTATCTCAGTTATTATGAAAATTTAGCGTGGGTGTCCCATCGCACAAAACAGGAAAGAGATATCATTGAATCAGGAGTTCAGAATGAAATTGTATTCTATCGGCTCTTTCAATTGTTGGCTTCTCAGACAGGTCAGTTGGTTAACATTAATGAATTGAGCAATACCTTACAGTCCAGAAATGAGACTATTCAAAATTATATTGGGGTGATGGAAAAGTGTTTTCATATTTCCCTGATTCGGCCTTTTTATGCCAATCTGAGAAAGGAACTGGTTAAAATGCCAAAGGGATATTTACTAGATGCAGGATTACGAAATTCCCTACTCAATAACTTTACGCCAATCCAACAACGCTTGGATAAGGGGGAAATCTGGGAACAAGCCGTCTTCCGTTTGTTGGTGGATAAGTTTGGGCTGGATGGAATCCGATTTTGGCGAACAGCTGATGGGAAGGAGATTGACTTTGTTCTACCGGATGAACATCCACCAATAGCGATAGAAGCTAAGTTTGATGAACGAATGGCTAAACATAAAAAATATCAATTATTTATGGATACCTATGCTGATTTTCAATTTCAGTTTGCCTGTATGCATCCATGGTCCGAAAACTTTTTTAGAAAGTATTTTTGAACGGGTACTTCTAGCCTTCCGTTTGTGATGAATTTACCATTAAGGGATTAAGGAAATTAAGGAGGATCTTAATGAACCTTAATCCCTTCATGGTTTTACTCATTCTTCATCTCTGTCTCCTTTGGAAACTATTTGACATGTTTTAAGAATAATTTTATTCTTCACATGCCCCTAATATTTCGCCGATCCTGTCTACCAAAGGTAGGAGGCATATATCAACATTATTTCGCGCAAGCATATTTCACATTCATCCTTCATCCCTCCTCCTTCATCCTTTTGCTCTCTTACTGTCCTACCAAAAACACCGCATTCGCCATCAACAGCTTGCCATTTTCCCAGAAGGAACGGAACATAGGGTTATCCACCATGTATACGACTTGCCCTCTGCCCATATTTTCCACACCATATACCATGGATTGAGCCATTTTTGGTTTGATTTTGTGACCAATATACCCAAATCTGTAGGCATCTAAGTTCGGGATAATTCCCACGTTGACTCCATTATTCAAGTAGGCATAACGGGAACCATTGTTTTTAAGCGTGTAGAAATTTTCACCCAAACCGAAACCTAAAGGGTGTGTTTGGTCTATGCGTAATTGATAGATAGCGCCGGCAGCAGTGGTGGAGATGCCCATGCGCTCTCGTTCCTGATAAGGTTCCAAGCGTTCAACAGTCTGAATGGCTTTTGCTTCCTTCTCAGCGGTTTTTTTCTCTTCGTCGGTATCGTATTGGCTGAGTGAGAAACCAGCTTTGTCGGCAAAAGCGCTGACAGCGTTTTCTATGGCGATAATTTTTCCACCTGCACGAACCCAGTCCATGACTTTCTTAAGGTTATTTTCAGACAAATAGGAACCCCAGCTCGAAGGCATGATGAGTACATTGTACGAAGACAGGTCGAATCTGCCCAAATTATCGGCTTCCAAAATGCTCAGTGGATAGTCTAACTCCTGCTCAAAGAAGTACCAGATTTCACCGAAATTCAAGGAAGAAATCCCTGTGCCGCCTAGCAAAGCAACTTTAGGCTGTACAATTGGTCGTACATCTGAAGATCCAAAGTCCTTGCCCTTGTCTACATAGGCAGAGTTGGTAGCGGTCAAGTTGATTTGGAATTGATTGGCCAAGTCCACTACTTTTTGATCGTAATCGGCTAGGTATTGATTGCCGTTGCGGTGGATAATCAAGGTGCCTGCCGCATAGGATTGACCTCCAATCTCAAATGGATATTCTGCAAAACGTACACGGATACCTTCATTGATCAAGGCTGCCAAAAACTTCGCATGCACAGTCGCATGCCATGGAGCAAGATATGCCAATGGTTTGCCGTTTACTGAATTGGGATTGAATGTTGGTTTTTCGAATTTTTTAGCCGCATCTAAGCGGGTTTCCATGGCATAGGCTTGTACACCATAGGCATATGGCAAAGCCCAGCTAGTGATGTCATAGGTGATGCTATCTTTTAAAACAGCTTCTGGTTCGAAGAGAATCTGCGTTAGTACTGATTTTGGCTGATAAGCATTCACCACAATGTCTTTTTCTGATGTAGAGAATGTTGCGGATTTCCCACTGTTATAATCCAAACCTCTCAGACCAGTTCGGTTACCTGCAAAGCCGTACTGAATGCCATTTTTATCCAATAACTTGAGTAAAGCATTGACGCGCTCAGGATTTTGGTCGCCCTTGATAACAAAACTTTTGTATTTGGCTCTTGGGTTGCTGCTGTTGGATTTGAAATACTTGGCAAACTCATCTGCCAGTTTTTGTGCGTTTTTGGAAGCTACTTCCACAGCCGAAATACCTGCTACATGTGTATGGGCAATGCGCTCGGTAAGAGTAACGGTGTCTCCCAAGGCATTCAACATGCCTAGTCCTGCACGACCCGATCCGCCTTTTTCAATGGTCATACCGATAGCACCATTGTAAGTCGGCCAAGTATCTCCATAGGCAGGATAAAGCAAGTCAAAACGTTCTTTAGTAAAGTAAAACCAGCCATTTTCGTCAAATTTAGAAGCAGTATGCTGACCGTAAATTGTCTGGAATTCGAATTGGAATGGGCTGATTTGCTCATGTAGGGGCTGAGCAGCAGGAGCAAAGTAGAAAGGCTCGTTGATCCCTTGCTCGTGAAAATCTACAAATAGATGAGGCATCCACTGATGATATAATTGGATGCGTTGCTCTGTTTCTTTTTGTGTTTGCCAAGCCCAGTCTCTATTCAAGTCCATCAAGTAGTGATTAGGTCTACCACCTGGCCAAGGCTCGAAGTGCTCCATGGATTGTGGGTCTGGTTGTAGGCGTTTGTTTTGTTTTTGGTTATACCAAACCGTGTAGCGATCCTTTCCATCAGGATTGGCGCAAGGATCTAGGATCAATACCTGATTTTTCAACCATTCCTTAGCCTCTGCATTGGCAGGATTGGCCACTTGCCAGAATGTTTTCATGGCAGCTTCTGTAGCCACCGCCTCATTTCCGTGTACATTGTACTGCATCCAGTTCATGGCCACCGCTGTGGAAGGTGTTCCCTCAAGCATGCCTGTACGGCGCAGGTTGTCTAAGCGGATATTTTCCAAGTTGGACATATTCTCTGGGCTGGAGATAATTGCTACAAACAAGGGTCTGTGTTCGTACGTTTCTCCATAATGCACCAATTGCACATTTGGAAGAGTGGAAGCTAGGTGCTCAAAATAAGCCACCACTCGATGATGAGGAGTGAATCGTTCTCCTAAAGCATAACCAAGGAATTCTTCCGGGCTTTTTTGCGCCATCACCTGTATGCTGATGAGTAGTACTAACAGAAGGGTATATAGTTTCTTCATAGATGAAATATTTGAATCGGTAAGATAAGGCTATTTGGAGAAGGGGGCAAAATGATTTTTGAGGATGGGGGAAATTGGGGGTGGATATCGGATATTGGTTGATATTTTTGGAGGTAAAGAAAATTTTCTCACGAAGAGACTGAAGCTGAGGGGAAAAATTGGTATTTTTTTTACTTAAACTCCCCAAAAAACTCCTCTAGATTTAGCTCAAAGCCTTGGATTACTGAAGACTGCGCGATGTCTCCGGTGGTCATTAAGCGGGAAGCTTGGAATTTTCTATTGACCAAGGAATAAATCAAGAGGGTTTGACTGTCAGGGATTACCAACCAGTACTCTTTTACACCCGATTCTTCATACACTTCATATTTGTGACGAAGTTCTACTTGATTGTTGCTAGGAGATAAAACTTCCACAACCAAATCCGGGGCTCCTAAACATCCTCTTTCATCTAATTTCCATAAATCACATACGACGCAGATATCTGGTTGGACGACTGTAAAAATTTTATCGTCATTTTTAGAGTTCACAGGAAGCCTGACGTCAAATGGAGCTATATATGTTTGGCATTTTTTGCCTTTCAAAAACATATTTAGCTCTGTGTGAAGATTTCCAGTTAACCATTGATGGATCCTTTTAGGAGCGGCCGCTTTCTTGAAAACTTTTCCTTTGATCAATTCAACCATTTCCTCCATTTCCCAAGTCAGGTAATCGGCATATGTGTAATGCCCATAGCTTAGATCGGGTTCTTTTAGCAATGATTTTTCGATATCCTTTTCCATAGTTAAATTTAATCAAAATTGTTCACATCGAAAATCTTAACATGAAGGTTTTCCAACTGGCTAATAGACAGTTATTCATCATATGATAATTATCCCAAACCCGCCAATTCATAAAAAATCTCTGGACTTATGACTTTAAACGCTGACTCCGGATAGGTTTCCTGAAATATCTTAGAGAATTTAACTAAATACCTGAAGTCAACTTCATAAATTTAGCTAAAAATTTGAAACAAGATTTATGAATTTAGCTAAAAATATGAATTTTAATTAGGTGTTAAATCTTCAAATTAACGCTACTTTTTGAATGAATATACAAACAAAATGGGATTATCGTCAGCTCCTATAGCGTATTGCTCAGCGAATTCGGAGTACAGGTTTTGACCTGGCCTGAAGGTTTTTTCAAACTCTTCCAACTCCTTTGGAAAAGCTGCCCAAACGTATGCGTCAGGGCCGCGAAAATAGCGATGCAAACCTATGATGTCTGGTGTTAATCGGTCCATGTCGTTTTGAATGGCCTCTATAATTTTAACCGTATTGTCTTCTTTTGTCCAAAGGGCCAATTTTGATTCTCTGCCTTTGTTAATAGAAAGTAGCGAAATCCTTTTTCCGTCAATTAATCCATCACCTAATGCATATTGATCTTGTCTCCAAAATTCTCTAGTGAAATCTATGGCTTGATAAACTCGTTGGGGATCCGGTTTAAACTCGTCTTTGGAAAAGGAGAACACATACTGACGTTTGATAACATCCTCTTGAATTTCAAGAATTCGGTTGGAATTGCGTTCATTAAAAAAAAGACTGGAGCCACCATAGGTTGGATATAAATAAGCATTTTTCATACCATTGATAATTTTTGCATCCCCTTTAAAAAAAGTGTTAATTCTCAATACTGTTTGCATTCCTACTGTTGTTTTAAAAAGTCTATCCTCGAAATCCTCTCCGTTTTCGCTGTAAAAATAGAAATGCCCTCTATGATAAATCCAATCATAGGTAGCTAACCAATCTGTGTATCTGATTTCATGTAAAAAATTCCCATCATAGTCATAAAACATGCATTTGCCTTGTCTACCGTCAAAAATGACTAGTTGATTGTCATTCTCAAGAACTTGTGCTGAAGTAGGTTTAAACAACTCCCCAGGTCCAAGACCTTTACTTTCTATTCGTTTCACTAATTTTCCTGATCCGTCAAAAATAAAAAGTGACTTTGTTTTGTTTTCATCTACAATGAAGATCCTGTTTTCTGCAAATAGGACTTGATCGATGTCCCCAACCAATAGTTCATGAGTGGATTCCAAAGGAATAATTTCAAGGGATTCGAATATATCTGAATAGGTTAACTTGATGGACTCATCTACATCTATGACTATTTCATGATCTGAGGATATAGTATCAGCTTGATGCTTACAGGAAAGAGGAATTGATAATAATACAATTGATAAGTATATATTTGAAAGTCTTTTTTTCATTTTTAAAAATATTTATGATTTCCTAAATGATACAATTCCTTTTTTAAAAAGGAATTGTATTTGTTCAGAAAATTTTTTTTGAAAATTATCCTAAACAAGAAGGTTCAGGTGCTAGGCTCAATCCTGGACAGCACTGATGCGAAAGGGTATCCATGCATGTTTCATAGGTTTTTGAAGAATTTGAATTAAAACAAAACTTCGTAACTACATCATATGATGAGTATAAATTTCTTGATTAGGGCATGCTTCATAAACTTGTTCTTGAGCTAATAGGGTTCCGAAACTTAATTTTGATGGGTAATTAAAATTAACTAGGTTAATTGACATCAATGCAACGAAAACAAACATTGTGGCATAAAGCGATTTTAGATTCATAATTGTATTGGTTTTAATGAATTATAATTACGTTGGCATATATATATAAATTAAAAAGCAAGTTATAGATAGTGTTTTTTTTCAATGTGAATTGATAGGGTTAAATTCATTGCGTTTTAAATAGGTATAAATCGAATTTAGAAAAGAAATTAAATTTCAATTAACAAATAAATAAATTAACTTAACAACTGATACTTTTGGTCCAACAAATGGGGAGTATTATATTTTTACACTTAAAAAATAATCATCATAACTCATTGGTACAGATATTAAAAGGGGGGATTTTTTTCTAAAAGCAAGATGTATTTTTGATATACAAAAACTCCTTTCGGGCGTTTTATGCATACCAAAAATATCTTTCCTCCTTTAGGATGTCAAATTTCTCCAAAGTCGAAATTTTACTGCCAGATCATCACCAAAGCTTTACTGAACCGCCAAATACCGTTTCAATTTTAAGTACAACATTGGGTCCTGACCCCGTAAACATTCGGCTATCATAGTAATAAAAGAAAGTTACTAGACTTTTTTTAAAACAAAATCCATATGATTACGTGTGAATAATACTATGGAATTAGGCATAATATAAATATTTAGTAATTAATACTTATCGTATCGAAAACTTATGAATCGCATATTTTCTGGTTTTATATCTGCTGTCTTCTTTGCTATCACTAATTGCAATATCAAAGAGGAGCCTGTTTTAGGATTGTTCAATATTGAGGGGATTTCTCCGGTACATGCTATTCCAGGAGAGGAAATAAGGATTTTGGGAGAAGGATTTGGGACAGATGTTCAAAGCTACATATGCAAATTAGGAAACAGAAATATTGAAGTGAAAATTGCAGAAGATTCACTACTTGTCCTTCAAATTCCAAAAGATATCATTATTGGAAATTATATATTATCACTAAACAGAGAGGGATTTAGAGAATATTCTAGGCTTTATGAAATTAAAAGCAAACCTGCTCCCCAAGTTTCCAGGATTACGCCATTTGATCCGGAACCTGGAGAAACAATAACTATTTATGGGAAAAACTTTGGTTTAAAAGATAGCGATAACGGAATTTTTTTCACAGATGCTAACCAACATCCTATTTTATTTACAGAAAAAGAAAGTCCTATTGCCCCTTATACCCCCCTGCTATTTTCAAATACAGATTCTATTCAGGTTACTGTTCCAGAAAGAGCTTACGGTAATTTGCTTTTAATTTCTATAGACCCAACTGGGGAAGGAATTGAAAGGTTTAATATCACAATTAGGTACAGATGAATTAATTATTTATATACTAACCTAAATTATTATGTTAACAGTTACATGAAGTGCTATAAATGTAGCACCAAATAATTGTCAACCACGAGTAATAACCGCCAGTGTTTCTGGCGGTTCTGGGAATTACCAGTATTTTTGGAGTTCAAATCCGCCCTCTTCTACTAATTTGGGAAATGGGAATTCAATTAATGTATCTCCAGGTACCCTAACAACATATTCCTGTGCTGTAATTGATGTAACCGGTAACGTGTTTGGGACTGCATCCATTCCAATTGCTCCTATTCTTCAAGGTGCGTTTGATGTTTTTATTCCTAATGCCTTCACTCCAAATAATGATGGAATCAATGATACATGGATTGTTGTGACAAGTGCTCGTGGCACCGGGCCTATAAATGCATACCGTTACGAGTTAAATATTGTAAACCGATGGGGTGCTTCTGTTTTTTCTAGAAATGAAACTATAAGCACCGGAACAACTGGAATTATTGGGGGATAAATATCTTGGAATGGTAGGGTTAATGGAACAGGGGCATTGGTGCCTACAGGAACTTATAATTATTCCTTAAGATTAATAAACTGCAATTTTAATCAGCTTTTTAATGGGACAATTCAAGTTATTTACTAATTAAATTCTACGGGAAAGAAGATTTATTTTCCGTAGAATTTGATTTTTTTCCGTCTTTTACTCAAATAAATAAGAAAAAAGTTTTCCTTTTTCTATAAAAATTATTTTGTCGGGCGCTCCTGCTCCTGCGTGGCTGTTCCGCACGCGCTACCGCCATTTGTGTGCATTCAGTAAAGAAATATTTTTTCCCCTTACAGCTTTTTTAATTGCCAAGGCTTTGATCAGCTACTGCTAAATCATAAGATGTCTGTAGTCTTACCCAAAGCTTTGCTGAACCGCCAAATACAGTCTCAATTATAGGTGCTACATTGGGTGTAACACCTGCTTTACCGTTCAATATATTGGACAATGTTGGACGGGTCAAATCCAAGAGTTCAGCAGCTTTTCCGATAGTCAAATTCCTACCTTCAACAATTTCCATTTTAAGTATTTCCCCAGGATGGGAAAGTTTCATTTTTCTTTTCATATTAATGAGTATCCATTTTTCAAATTGCCCTCTCGAATTTTTTCAGTTTTGGCTTATTTCGGTTATATTCTTTCAAAGCCATAGCCATATCATACTTGTTCTGCATTCGAGTCCACATGTCCGCATTGCCCCCAAATACTTCTTGTATTCTGAGTGCAATATTCGGAGAAATACCGCTTTTCTCATTTACGATTTTAGATACCGTAAGCCTGGACACCTGTAGAAGATCTGCGACCTCTCCAATCTTAAGCTTATTGGGTTTAATAATTTGTTCCAGGAAGGTTCTCCCTGGGTGAATGTAGGTTGATAAATGCCTTTCCATTTGTTTCTTGTTTAGTGATAGTCTTCTAAATCCAAATCGTATGCTGATCCAGTTTCATTGTCAAAATTGAAAGTAATGCGCCAGTTTCCTGAAACTTCCAAAGACCAGTCTCCCTTTCTATTTCCTTTTAAGGGATGTGGCCTTAATTCAGGGAAAGGGTAAAGGTCATCTGGAACCTTATCGATACTATCGATGATATCCATTATCGTTTCAATCTTCCTTACCATTGTTGATGGGAGTTTACTTTTATCGCCCTTGACCCAATAGTTTTTTAAGGCTTTGTGTTTAATACTTTTAATCATAGGGCTATTGTATAGTGTAAATATACAGTATTCAAAAATTAAATACAAGTCTTTTATTGCTATCATGTTAACGGCTGATCAGGGCTGGCCACGGACCGACTTACTAACAAAATGCTATCACAAAGTTCAGCTGCAGAAGATCCTGGACAAAATAAATGCTATCAAAAATTGGTACTCGAGTTGATTGGCCACAAAAAAACCGCTATCATTTTATCGGTTCAACTCATCTTTTATTTTTAAATCACTAGTGTCCGACTAAAGTCGGCCATTAGTGATTCTATATATGTTATACCCTCAGGTGTATTGTTGATTTGCTTACTTTCTCCCTTTGTTTATAGAGATTGGTTCAGAAAGTATTGGTTAATAGTTGTAATAATAGCTGCAATATTTGCTCTCCCTTTCTATATTGCATTTGGGTAAATTGCCAAGGAGTATAGCGTTATCTGTATAATGGTGGAAGTCTTTTGATTGATGATATGAATTTGGGCATGTATTCGACTCCCAACAGGTTGTATGATCCAACGATCGGCAGATTCCAGGGAATGGATAAACTTTCCGATATGTTCACATCCGTGAGTCCGATGATATTTGGATTTAATAATCCTTTGAAATTCAAAGACCCTACAGGACTTTCTGGCGATTGTGATGGATGTGTGGAACTTCAAGAAGTAGTAGTACGTGGAACAAGACTTCCTGAAACTGTCCCTAATTATTCTGCTCTGCTGAACCAATTAACCAAAAGAAGCAATCCAGTATTTAGGAACTTAGGTCATATGGTACAGAAGTATGGACTAGGTCAGGCCAATCAAATGATTCATAGAGGGAGCATACTTCATTACAGTCCAGGCGAAGCCCTACAATCCAGAAATTCGGGCTATCTGGATGGAATCCGTGCCATGGTGTCTTTTGGAATCACTGGAAGCATAGTGGCAGCGGCTGCTAATCCGATGTTGATAGAGACTTTGGCTCCGATAATGGCAAGCAAGACAGGAATAGATATGACAGTAGAAGCCACATGGCAGGCGGGTAACAGTCTTCTTTTTAATGGGAATTTATCCCAATGGATTTTGCGGATATTGGCTTTGCGGCATTTAGTAAATTTGGTTTTGTAGGTATGGCGTTGTTTGATTATACAGCTTCTGGGGAATATAGATATGTAGGTGGACCAAATAAAACACTAGGACAGGGTGCTGTTGATTTATCAATAGGAGGCTTTAATAGCACCCTTACTGGAGCTATGAAATCAGCAAACGTGGAAA
This sequence comes from Mongoliitalea daihaiensis, assembly GCF_021596945.1. Taxonomy (NCBI): domain Bacteria; kingdom Pseudomonadati; phylum Bacteroidota; class Cytophagia; order Cytophagales; family Cyclobacteriaceae; genus Mongoliitalea; species Mongoliitalea daihaiensis. The sequence continues at coordinate 1,652,771 of NZ_CP063779.1, forward strand.
AGAGTGTAATTCACCTTTTCAACAATGTTAACAATCCATTAAGAATGACTGTCGGTACAGGAATTAAAGAAGGAATAAAAGATGAGTGATAAGAAGGAGTTGTTTTTAGTTATATTAGTAGGCTTTATTGGTGTAATACTTTGGAATATCTATTATAATTCCTATGAGAAGATATATACAATAGGGACTGTGACTGGTACCCAAACTGGGAAATCATCGGGAACCTCAGTAGTATATGAATTTAATTATAATGGAAGAAAATATTCAGGATTAACTGGTAAGGGTTATTATTCAGCAAAAAAAGGAGATAAATTTATTGTTGAATTTGGAAAGAAAAAACAATCTATTTCTTCAATCCTTTTATATTATCCCGTTCCCGATTCATTGGAAATAGGAGTTCCTGAATCAGGTTGGACAGAAATTCCTAAAGAAATAAAAAAGCATAGATTGAAAATAAAGGGAGATTTTGGATTAAGGGAATACTTTCACAAGGATTAAATCACAATGAGATAGCAAAATAGCCCATTTAGAAATACAGTAGGTACTGGCATAAAGGAGGGAGTGAAAGATGAGTGATAAACAAAAGCTTTTTTTAGGGTTTTTCTTGGGGTTAATGGCTTTTATGATTTGGAACTTGTATTATGATTCTTACGACAAGTTGTATACAGTAGGTATAGTTGAAAAAAAACAAACAGGATTGAAATCGGGTACTTTGGCTAAATTCAGCTATCCATATCAAGGCCGTAAATATGAAGGCGGAACAGGTATTGGGGACTATAAAATAAGGATAGGTGATAGATATATTGTCGAATTTGCAAAAGATAAAGTGGATTTGTCCAAAGCTTTATTTTATTATCCCATACCAGATTCTGTTAGGGTTGAAATCCCTTTGGATGGGTGGAAGGAAGTTCCTCCCGAACTTAAACTTTATCGGAGGAAGAGGACGGAACTATTCGGATTGTATGATATTGTCTTCAAAAACTAAAGTGGATTTATTCCCATCAAGGTAGGAATCTACATTATAATCAGGCAATGGCCGCACAAAACACAGAATTTCTTGACGGCATCCGGGCAATGATGAAATATGGAGTTACGGGAAGCATGCTGGTTGCTGCTGCAAGTCCGATGTTGATAGAGACTTTGGCTCCGATAATGGCAAGCAAGACAGGAGTAGATATGACAATAGAAGCCACATGGCAGGCAGGAAACAGCCTTCTTTTCAATGGGAACTTTTCACAAATGGATTTGGCGGATATTGGGTTTGCGGGATTGTTTGGGAAATCAGGATATGTTGCCATGGCCATGTTTGACTATACTCCGCAGAATGGTCTTACAACTATAGGATTTGGGAAAAGCGAGGCGAAATTTGCTACTGATATGTTGATAGGTCGGTTTAATCGGTGGCATTTAAACAAAATGGATAATGCAGGCATTGATCAGTCAGTTATTAAATTTTTTAACAATATCAATAGTCCGTTACGAAATACTATAGGAACAGGAATCAAACAAGCACTAAAAAATGAAGGAGAAAAATAAAATACTACTATCCATTTTACTTGGTTTTGTTGGTTTTTTTCTATGGAACCTTTATTATGATTCGTATGAAAAGTTATACACTGTTGGAGAAGTCATAGGGAAAAGTTCTGGATTAAAGTCGGGGACATCTGTTCAATTTCAATTTATGCACAATGGAAAACGAATAGAAGGGTCAAGTTGGCAAGGTTCTTACGCCTCAAAAAAAGGAACTAGATTTATTGTTGAATTTGGTAAAGAAAAGGTTTCTGTTTCATCAATTCTTCTTTATTATCCTATCCCTAATTCTTTAGAAATAGAAATTCCAATAAGTGGGTGGCTTGAAATCCCTGATGAAATTAAAAAGCAAAGGTTAAAAAGAAAGGAGATTTTTGGCTTAATGGAACATTTCCATAAAGACTGATCAGTCCTTTATTAGTAGAAAAAGCATGTTTTATTTAAAGTGTGTCAGGTTGAATGATACCAGTAGCTGCCTCAGCTTATGCTTCTTTGCTAAGCTGTCTTTCCAAAAGAAGCAACCCGGTGAATAGGAGCGTAGGTCATACGCCAACGTGCTAAAATATTCGTAAAATGTCACTGAAATCGAGTCTATTCTCTCGTTTCTCGCCTCTAAAAATAGGATCTTCAGTTCTTCGGAAAATCGAGTCTATTCTCTCGTTTCTCGCTTCTTAAAGTCTAAAAAAAGTGGAACTTGAGGGATTCGAACCCACGACCTCTGCCCTGTCAAGGCAGCGCTCTAAACCAACTGAGCTAAAGTTCCTTTACTGCCCCTAAATACGGTAAAGCGGAGAACATTTGCAAAAACTTTTTGACTAGGGTTTTTGACCTTTGGTGTAATTCAGGAGTAAATGAATAGGAATGAGGAAGTAAAGTCAGCTGGAATTTTTTATTTTTCTGAAAAACCACACAATCATGAAACTTAACCGAAGATCATTTGTCAAATGGGTATCCCTCACTCCGGCATTAGCCTTGCCTGCTTTTGCCTGCTCCACTTCTGTAAATCAGGATTTACCTCCACCATCCAGTGTCATTCAACCCTTGAATTTGGCGATTCAGCCTATCAGCAGAGAGGAGCGCTTGTCCAGAATAGCCAAGGCTCAGCAGTTGATGCAAGAGCAAAAAATCGATGCACTTTTCCTAGAACCAGGAACTAGCATGAAGTACTTCTTGGATTTTGATTTCTTCCTTTCCGAGCGCATGGTTGCTGCGGTTATTCCTGCAAAAGGGGATATTTCCTATATCTGTCCAGGTTTTGAGCGGGATAAAGTGGAGGAGTTGGTGAAGTTTGGGAATCAGGTCTTGACATGGGAGGAACATGAAAGTCCCTATGCGCTGACCGCAAAATTGTTAAAGGATTTAGGTACCCCCAATCAAAAAATTGCCATGGAGGAACGCTGCCGCTTTTTCCTGTATGAAGGGATCAAAAACGAAACAGCCCGACTCAATTTTGTCAATGGGGATGGAGTGACGGCAGGCTGTCGCATGTACAAGTCCCCAGCGGAAATTGCCTTGATGCAAGCTGCAAATACCGCTACTATTGAAGCCTACAAAATCTTGTTTGATTCTTTGGAAGAGGGGATGAATCAATATGACTTCCGGGATATTGCAGCAGATGCCCATAAGAAATTAGGCTTTAACGGTTCCATCGGGGCTAATTTTGGAGAGTGGTCAGCCTTCCCTCATGGCAGTAGCAAAACGCAGGTGCTCAAACCGGGAGCTATTATCCTTGCTGATGGTGGTTGTACAGTGGAGGGCTATAAATCCGATATCAGCAGAACCATTGTTTTTGGAGAGCACAATGACAGACAGAAGGAAGTGTGGGGCGTAGTAAAAGAAGCACAGACAGCGGCTTTTGAATTGGCCAAACAACCTGGTACGACCTGCGAGCAACTAGATGCAGCAGCACGAGCGGTTATCGATAGCGCAGGCTTCGGTCCGGATTACCGATATTTTTCCCATCGCTTAGGCCATGGAATTGGTATGGATGGGCATGAGTGGACCAATTTGGTGAGGGGAAATGATACTCCTCTTCAGGCAGGGATGTGTTTTAGCAATGAACCAGGTATCTATATCGTCGGGGAGTTTGGCGTACGCTTGGAAGATTGCTTTTATATGACCGAAAATGGGCCACAATATTTTACTCAGCCAAGTCCAGCCATCGATCAAGCATTTGCATAGAAAGGTTATTAAAATTTCCCCACGAAGGCTCTGAGGTACAAAATAAGAAATCTCTTGGTGCCTTAGTGCATTCGTGGGAAGCTTCTTTATGCAAACCTTCATTGTAAATTGACTACCTTTGCATAAAAGTCAGTCAACGTATGAATTTTTCCGATCTCGGTTTATCCCCATCTCTAGTACAAGCCATCAATCAAGCCAATTATGAAGCCCCATATCCTATACAGGTAGAGGCAATTCCGGCTATTCTTCAAAAGCGGGATTTGTTGGGGTTGGCACAAACTGGTTCAGGGAAAACAGCTTCTTACATACTTCCGATTTTGGAGGACTTGCAAGGGATCGAAAATCATCGGACACGGTCTATCCCGATATTGGTGATTGTCCCCACTCGGGAGCTTGCTGCGCAGGTAGAAGAGGTTGTTCGATTTTTTGGAAAACATCTGCCCCGTAAAGTAAAAAGTATGGCAGTCTTCGGAGGGGTTTCCATCAATCCTCAGATGATGAATTTGAATGGAACGGATATCTTGGTGGCGACTCCGGGGCGTTTGTTGGATCTGCTTGCTAAAAATGCCATTACCCTTGATCGCTTACGAACCTTGGTTTTGGATGAAGCAGATAAGGTATTGAGTCTGGGGTTCAAATTAGAGTTGGATGAAATCCTTGCTCGCCTGCCTAAGAAGCGTCAAAACATCTTGTTTTCAGCCACGATGGATGAGACAGTCGAAGGTTTGATCGGGAAGTTGTTAAAAAATCCTTTGAAGATTGAGATACAAGCAGAAGAGGTCACGCCGGATTTGATTAATCAGACGGCTTATTTGATCACGCAAGAGAAAAAAGGCCCCCTATTAAGACATTTGATTTCAGAAGGTAATTGGCAACAAGTGTTGGTTTTTGCTTCATCGATTCGTACTGCCGATAACTTGACCACCAAACTCAACAAACATGGCATCCAAGCCATGGCATTTCATGGGGATAAGAGTCAGGGGGCACGTATGGAAGCCCTGAAACAGTTCAAGGGAGGGAAAGTTCGGGTACTTGTAGCCACTGACTTGGCGGCACGAGGAATTGACATTCAGGCCTTGCCTTATGTGGTCAATTTTGAATTACCCCGCTCACCCAAAGATTATATCCACAGGATTGGTAGAACCGGTAGGGCAGGCATGCAGGGAGAGGCGATTTCACTGATTACCGAAGAAGATCAGCATCACTGGAAAGTCATCCAAAAAAAGATGAAGCGTTGGGTGGAGATGGTGGATGCTTTAAATATTGATTTTTGAGAATCAGATTTAATAATGCACTCAGTTTTGGTAGTTGATTAAACTTAAGATGAAGATAGGCTGAAATAGCTGTGGAACCATCTACTATTTTAAAATCTCAAACCTTTCATGAATCAACTCCTTATAAGATGCTTTAAAATCATCTGAAAGGAAACTGATATCGATTCTTTCAAACCAGGAGGATTTTGATTTCATCATGTTGTCAAACAAATATTCTTGCTGTTTGGCTAATATTCCCGCTCCATCAAATGCTTTTATAAAATCAGCTTTTTTTATTCGATTCTTTTTCCCGTTAAGGGTTAATGCCAACTGTTCGGGATCGGCAGGGTTTACAATAGCTGTATTCACTAAATCATAGGCTGGACTCAATACCGGGCCCAAATCAGGTTGATAAATCAAGGAGAAGTTCTTAAGATGCATATCTGCATTACCCGTCAAGAAGCTAAACAATACCTGTTCATAGAAATTGATTAGATCTAATCCAGGGGTTTTGGAATATAACTTGATGATTTTGGCGATTTGTTCATAGGAAGCCCTGTATTTATCCTCCGTTAGCCGTTGAGAAAGCTGGCACATATCTTCCATATGAATCTTCGATTTTTTCAATCGATCTATTCTTTTGGTGATATAAGCTAGATTGCCTGATTTTAACCGGATAAGTGCATGAGGAACCACTTTTATTTTAGCAAGCTCAGCCAAATGCATGGTTAAATCTTCTACTACTGGAAGTTGTGGATAATGTAAAGAAGCAGGTTTCAAAATATACCCTCCCCATAAGCCAACGATAGTAAACTTCTTAGGTGTATTTCTCTCAGACGAAATGTGTAAAGATAGTTTAGCTTGCACTCCAGTCAGACCTGTTTGATTTGCAATGGTAATTTTTGCTAAATCATTTAGCTGTGATTCTGAATAAGGTAATTCTGGCGCTTGAGAAAATCCGAATATCTTTTTGCTACACTTGACATGGTAGTCTTTTTCGGTATCTAATAAAGACTGATAACAATATAGACACTTATTTTCCATATACTATTTACTAAGTGGTTCGATGCTGACTGCGCCAATCGTATCCTTACAGCAAAGTAATAATAGTCCCATTCGGTCACGTGGATCGAGTTTCCAATTGTTTACTGCTATATCCAATAACCAACCTTCCGGAATCAATCCGTCAAAAAATGGGATCATCGTCAATGAATGAAAACTTGTCTCTTGAAGTGGTAAAGTCAAACTTATGGGTTGTACCCCCTCTATACTAAGATAAGTAGGATCATAGGTGAAATGATAGCCTATTTCATCTTGTACATAGATTCCTGCAAAGTATCCATGCATCCATACCTTAGCACTTCTATTACTCATTTGGTGTTTTTTGAATAGGACCTAGTTTATGACCGAACATCGAAAGAACTTGATTCACTTTGTCCATTCGTAATGTTTCTTTTCCTTGTTCTAACTCCCTAAGAAACCTCAGGCCTACACCCGTTTTCTGAGCTAGTTCAATTTGTGTTAATTGTACAGCCTGTCGTTTTTCTTTCACAAACTTCGCTAAATCCATAGATTATACCTTATAGGGTGTAAATTTAGCGATTATTTTATTTTTATACCATATCGGGTATAAAAGTTATTGAAAAAACATCTCTATACCCTTTAGGGTATAATTCAAAATTAATTCCTATTTTAAGATACTATCGTGTGCTCTTTAATTCTCCCAGCTTTTGTAAAACATTTAAGGGCACTAATTCCTGTAAATCACTTGTGGCTGTGGCTCGACTTGTTGGATTGATAGAAAGATAATTTTTCAAACTTATAACTCAAAAACACACAAAATTCTGAGTCATAAAACTTGAAATATGACTCATTTTGGTTTTTGATCAGATTGCTAGCTACTATTTTAATCCTCCATGCGGATCCGTATAAATGCCACCTCATCTTGGATATTTTCAAACATCCAGATTTCACCATCTTTGACAAAGTGGAAGTTAGGTCTCTTGCGTAATACGGGTACTTCCATTTCCCACAAGAGTTCAAAATTCTTGTTCATAGCAACCAAATACACCTTATAGCTCTCCTCTGAAGAAGGAATAGCTTGATAGGCAAATCTATAGAAACGTTCAAGGGTAGCATCCCATACAGGGTGTGAAAAATTTATAGATTCTTGGGACTTTTTAAAATCATTTTCAAAAGCCTTTTGGCTATCGTATTGTGGGGAAAGTTTAAAGGAATTTTGGGAAGGGATCAACTGGTGGGATATGCTTTTCTTCTCAAAAGCTCCTTCATGATACACCATCAGGTCGGAGGTTACATTGGTGCTGGCAAGCATCCTTCCGTGAACTGCTTTTACGGTAACCCAATAAGACTTTACTGGCATGTCATAAGAGGCACTTGTCATAGTAGATTCAAATTGAGCTACATCAAACCATTGACCCATTTGATAGGTGTCCATCTTTTCTTCATCTATATTCCAAACGCCTAATTGAGTTTCATTTTGTCCGCCATCTGTAGACCACATGGTGAAATGTCCTCCAAGCATCAAGGGTGATTCGTTCAATACTTCTCCTTGATTCATCGAAACAGGCTTTCCCCAGATTTTTTCAAGTCCTTCAAAAGGGATATTCCGGATTTTTTCTGCTTTCAGATTGAATAGGCCATAGTTGAAGTCCCTGCTTCCTAGAAAAAAAAGTGATCTTCCTATTCGATTAAAATCATAAACAAGGGTTCCTACACCATTAGGGCCTTCTTTTTCAAATAAAATTCGTTCGGATAGGGTATATGTTTCCAGGTCAAAGACCTCAAGTGCGGGAGTTTTGAAATCAAAATTATATAAATAGCGACCATCCTCTGATAGGTCTGATACACCTAGCCCATTGAAGGTAAAAAAAATCACATCCTCCCCACTTTCCATGTAGACGGTGTCCAAGAAAATGTTAGGAGTATTAGCTGTTAGTATGTTTTCTGTGGATTTAGTTGCACATGCAGCTAGACAAAGGATTAGAAAAAGAGGAAAAGTCAGGTTTCGCATGAATTAAAGTTTATTTGTTCATAAGATCAAAAATACACTAAATAAATAATTGTTGGTGATTTCAATACGGATCTTTGCAGAGTTTCACAAAACTTACGTTCTTTGCATCAAGTGATAGGGGTGCCTTAATACAGCGGGCTGAGATCATACCCTTTGACCTGAACCCGGTAATGCGGGCGTAGGAATTATTCATTTAACCGAATCAATCGATGAGTTTCGAGACAAAAGTTGATGTCCGTTGACAGCTTTTGTTCCAGTTCATTTATTGAATTCACAACTTAGTACCTCATGAAAAAATTTATCCTAGCGTTGGATTGGACTGCCAATACCAACCACAGTGGCTTCTTTGTAGCAGCACAACAGGGATTTTATGCCCAAGAAGGTCTGGACGTGCACTTGCGGTCTACCTCGGAGGACAATTATGCACGTACACCAGCGAGTTTGCTGGCAGCTAAGGAAGTGCATTTGGCCATGGCACCTTCAGAAAGTGTGATCGCCTACCGTGCTAATCCCGAAAAACCCGCTTTGATGGCTATTGCTGCAGTTTTGCAACGTGATGCCAGTGCCATCGTGTGTCTGAAATCTTCGGGTTTGGATCGTATCAGTCAATTAGACGGCAAGGAATATGCGAGTTATAATGCCCGCTTTGAAGATCATATCGTTGCAGAAATGATCAAGACTGATGGCGGAAAAGGAGAGCATATCAAGATTGTCCCTGAAAAACTGGGTATTTGGAATACCCTTTTGGAAGGAAAGGCTGCCGCTACTTGGGTTTTTATGCCTTGGGAAGGTGTGATGGCTAACAAAAAGCAAGTGGAATTAAACGCATTTTATCTCAAGGATTACAAGATACCCTATGGATATTCCCCTGTTTTACTGGCCCACCCTGAGCTTTTAGCCGAAGATCCAGAGACTTACAAAAAATTCCTTCGAGCAAGTAAGAAAGGTTTTCAGCTACTTAAAGAAAACCCTCAATTGGCAGTAGATGCACTTTACAAGCAGGAGGATCTTGCGGAATTAGCCGACAAAGATTTCTTGATCAATAGCCAAGTAGCCATTAATCCCTACTATTTTGATGAAGCGGGAGATTGGGGGCTGATGCAGGAAGAACGCTGGACCGAATTTATTCACTGGTTGAAAAGTAAGGAACTGATAACAGCAGAAGAACTTACAAACCTTATGAAAGAACCGATATTTACCAATTTCTATTTATCTAACTAATTCAGACAAAAGGGGTGCTTTTCTCTAAAAGAAAGGCTGAGAACAGACCCGTATGACCTGATGCCGATAATGCGGCCGTAGGAACTGTACAGGAAAGAAGCCCCTGCTTCTAAAACCTAACAATTTTGTCATCCATGAAAAAACTACTCATGATTTGCCTTTGGGCCCTTGTATCGAGCGCCCAAGCCCAATTTTCCATTTCAGGAAAAGTTATCAATGAACAAAAAGAGCCTCTCCCTGGGGCAAACGTGTTCATTTCATCCCTCGAACTGGGTGCTGTGGTCTCTACCGATGGGACCTTCCAACTGCCAAGTGTGCCGAAAGGCTCTCTGATACTCGAGGTAAGTTTTATAGGCTACCAAACACAGCGAAAGACTATCGAATTAAGTGAAAACCTCCAACTCAATTTCACCTTGGTAGAAAGTACCATACTATCCGAAGCAGTCATGGTAAGAGCAATCCGGGCTGATAAGTTGGCCCCAATCACCCAAAAAACAATTGAAAATCAGGAGCTGAATGAGGTTTTTAATGGTCAGGACGGAGCCTTTGTACTGGAAACCCTCGCCCCAAGTATTCAAGCTAACTCAGAATCGGGCACACGCTTCACCAATTACGGTACCATGCGTATGCGTGGAATCGATCAGCGGAGGATTAACATCACCCTCAATGGTGTTCCACTGAACGACATGATTGATCAAGGGGTCTTTTTCAGCAATTTCACCGATTTTACCAATAGTGTGGAATCTATCCAAGTGCAAAGGGGGGTAGGCACGAGTACCAATGGTACAGCCTCTTATGCCGGTAGCATCAGTTATGAATCTGTGCGTTTAAATGTAGATGCTCCAGAGACCACAGTGTCTTTGCTCGGGGGAAGTTTCAATACATGGCAGGGAAGCGCTGAAGTGAAAACAGGACTTTTGCCAAACAAAATGGCTTTTTATTCCCGGGTAAGTATGACTACTTCGGATGGATTTAGGGATCATAGCGGGACAGATTCCTATTCCTTTTTCTTCAGTGGGGGTTATTTTGGCGATAAGGACATCATCCGATTTACAGGATTCAATGGACGTACTAAAAATCAACTCAGCTATGTTCCAGTACCGATCTCTCTAGCGAGAGAAAACCCCCGAACGAACTTGAATTTTAGAGATGATCGGGATGATTTTGGGCAGTCTTTTGCACAGGTGGAGCATATTCGTACAGTTTCGAAAAACACGACATTGACCAGCAGTATCTATTACGGTGGGGCAGGAGGAGATTTTCCCTTTGGCTTTGTGGATGGGGAGCAGTTTGTACAAATAAACTATCCGCTATTCAATAACCATTACGGGGTGATGAGCAATCTGCAACATTCCAATGAAGCTTGGGATTTGAGTGCTGGGGTGCATGCATATACATTTCGCAGAAAAAACATCGAACAACTTGTCCCCAATTTTGCCAGCCCCTACTATGAAGATCGCTCCGTAAAAGATGAGTTTTCTGCTTTTGCCAAAGCAGCCTACACCTTTCATGATTGGGTGTTTTTTGGGGATGTACAAGCGAGATTTGTCAACCTCCAATTCACACCTGATACGCAGTTTTTAGGAGAAAACAGGACTATTCCTTTGTATAACTGGCAGTTTTTGAATCCTAAAGTCGGCTTGACCTATCAGCTAAGTGCCTTACAAAATGTCTATGGTTCTTTTGGCCGCACAGGAAGAGAACCTAACCGCTCAGATTTTCTAGGGGGCGTACAAATCAATGCCGGGAACATTGATTTTCTCCAAAATCAAAACAACGTAAGAGCTGAATTTGTAAACAATTATGAATTTGGGTACCGCATTGCCAGCGAGCGGACCAATGCGCAGGTGAATTTCTTCTACATGGATTTTGAAAACGAAATCGCACCTATTGGAGCGTTTGTGGATCAGTTTTTCCTCCAATTGTTTGCCAATCAGGAGGACAGTTATCGCAGAGGAGTCGAGCTTGATTGGTCGACCAAGCTATCGGATAGATTCCGGTTTTTGGGTAATGCAACTTATATGCGAAGCATTATCAGCCGTTTTCAACCGGAAGGAAGTTCAGAAGTATTTACCAATATACGGACGCCATTCAGTCCAGAGGTATTTCTGAATGCACGCCTTCAATATAGTCCTTTGAAGCGCTTGCAAGTAGAGTTACATTCCAGATATGTGGGAGATTCATTTACGGAACTCACTAATAATGCTGACTTTGTTCTCCCGGCATATTGGGTGAACAATCTGAGAGTGTCGACCAAACTAGGTAAGCATTACACGTTTGAAGTGGAGGTCAACAACCTTTTCAATGAGTTGTACTTCACGGATGGTGCTCCTGTTGGAAATGAACTTGCCGTCTTTGCTCAAGCTCCAAGGCATTTCTTTGGGCGCTTTACCGCTAAGTTTTAAATAAAAAGGCTGATGTCAGGCAATCCTGTAGTAAACCGGATTGTTTGGCATTGGCTTATTTCATCCATTCCATTGCATGGCTTAAAGGGAAGAATTACCTCATGCAATTCTGTTCAAATTTTTAATTTTTCAATCAAAAACTATAGCTCTTGGTAACTGATCGTTTGATTTCAATTACTAGAAACCAGTTCAGCAGTTTTTACCTCTTCGCTAGCTTTTCCTTCCTTCGAGAGTATCCAAAAGGTAGTTGCCATGGAGCTTGTGAGATAAATCCCTACCAGAAAAGCTGCTCCTGGAAGAATTTCCTCCAAGCCAAACCAACCACCGTTCCAATAAATCAGGGCTATCCCCATGGCAAAGCGCAATAGTTCTGCTGGGATCGCAATCCTAGATTTGTCCATCAAACTGGTATAGGCAAAAATCGACACCATCATGAAGGTAGCATAAAGCATGACTTCCACATACTGGAAGCTTACAAAGGCGATCAATACATGGAATACCATGGCAAAACTAATCACCAATTGAACCCATGACCAGATTTGTAGGGTTTTTGAGGGTTTACTATCGTATTTTACCTGCTCAAATGCATTTTTCCAATACGCCCAAGGATATTTTTCTGCTACATCTGCAGGTCTCCAACCGGTTGGCATAAACCAAATCCGCAATTTATCCCAGTAGCTTTTTGTCCTCCAAGCATCTTGGACCAAGGCCCACAGATGCACATAATTGATGATCAGTGGATTCCAAGTATTTACTGGTTTTTTTACCCCATAGACAGGAGGTTCTTCTTCCAATTCTTCTTGAAATGTCCCAAAGAGTTTATCCCAAATGATGAAAATCTGAGCTAAGTTTTTATCTAAATATCTATCATTGATCGCATGATGTACCCGATGGTGACTGGGAGTTACTAAGATATATTCCAGAAACCCCATTTTATTGATCAGACGGGTATGATACCAAAATTGTGCAAATAAATGGATGGGAGCTATGATAGCGACTACTTCCGCAGGTACACCGATAAAGGCCATAGGGATATACAGGAAGAAATAAATTCCAAAAATTGCCGATATTGACTGACGCAAGGCACAACTGAGGTTAAACTCTTCACTGCTATGATGGACAATATGCCGATTCCAAAAGGCGTTGACTGTATGGTCAAATCGATGTGTCCAATAACCCGCAAAGTCAATTCCTATAAACGCAATAAGATAGACCCACCAGGTGCTCTCAATCTGGAATATGGCTACTTTATCGACCATCCAACCGTATGAAACGATCACTACTGACAAGCCCATTAAATTTTTGAGGGTATTAGTCATTCCAGAACTCAGACTGGAAATAGTGTCCATTCCTGTATTGACTTGCTTTTTCATCTTGCGGGCTGCAAATTCCTCGATGATAATTAGGATCAGGAAAAAAGGTACAGCAAATGACAATGCTTTGGCGTAAAGTTCCATTGGGTTTATTTTTTCAAGCTATCTGCTTGTAAGTTACTACTGTTTGTGATTGACTGCAAATAAAAAATAAAATAGAGGGGGTAAAAAATAAGTCTTAATTATTCCCCTCTATCATTGTTTTAAAAACTTAATCTAAAAAAGTTGCTTAATCACCCGAGACAAACTTACGGAAGTTCAAGACATAAAAAAATACCCTGATCAGGGTATTTTTTGGGTAAAATTCAACTTTTTTCTTCTAATCTTCCTTTCCAGTACCTTTAAAGTGGTCCTCTTTATCCGCAAATAGTACATTAAAAGTAGTCAATGAACCATAGGAACGGGTGATATATTGTTGCAATTGGATGCGATCTTCGTCATCTAACTTGGGATGATTGTTGATATTTTGTTCTAAAACTCTCAATCGTTCCCTTACCATGACGATCTTATGAAAAAATGTTTTGATGGGGATTTCTTTATTGCTCATTTCAGGATTGAATGGGTTGAGGGTTACTGTACCATTAATCCATTTTTGAGCCATGGTAAGCTTTGATACTTCTTCTTTGGGCTGATTTTTTTTAATTACATTTTCAACTGCTGTTTCGATATCACGAAGCGAAATGGGCTGAAATTCCGCTTCCTTCTTCTCAATCAGTTCAAAGTTCGGGAAGTCCCTTGCGATCGTCTTTACTTCTGCTATATAATTGAAATAGATTTTATAGTAAGAGGCATCTGCTTCTACCACGACCCCTTTTCCAAATTTTGGATGTCTTATTTGACTTCCAATTCCTAGATCCATTGCTGACATAGTATATGTATTTAAAAGGTTTTACTGTTTTTTTGGTTTATAAATTCGTTGGGCAGACTTGAGGACAACATCCTTATCTAGGATCATGGGTTTGAGCTTCTGCCTAGCAAAAAGTCCCATTTGATCTGCATAGTGGGGATTATCTTGTTGATTAGAAGCTCCGTATACATTGATCGTTTCCACTATGGGAAGTCCTTCCCCAAAACGAACCATCATGATGTAAGATTCTCCTTGTTCTCCTTTTCGGGTTTTTTCATTCAAAGGTTCCGATCGCATGGCGGCTATTACATCTGGCAAGCCAAAAAGAGGCATTTCTTGTTCTCCTCTTACTAATTTTTGATACTCTCCCAAGGTTACTGGAAATTGTTCGAATGCGGTTAGAAAAAAAGTTTGAGCAGATTCAATGGCCAAAATAGCTTCTTCCTCTGAAAGGGTGCGCTTGGGGTCAAGTGTAAGTTCTGTAGTTCGGTCTCTCAAAAAGTAATAGATATAGGCAAAATAGGCTGCCCCCACACTGTTGGCATCCGCAGATCGATCCCATGCTTGAAGTGCTTGAATACTTTTGGCAATAGCTGGGTATTTATTTGCATCGAGTTTGAACAAAGGGTTGACATTGAGTTCGTATAAGAGACTATCTGGCAAGGTTTTGTCAAACTTGATGGCTTTGAAGGTTTCGTAAGACATAGCCTCTTGGTTTAGTAATAGGCCAGCAAGTCTAATGGATCGATTATTTTCAGTTAGAAGATAGCCCATTTGCGGCTCATAATTTGTTGGATCGAGCTGAGATGTTGGGTCTGTGGCTTTGAATGGGCTATGATTGGTGTTAAAGAGATAGCCAGAAGTAGGATTGATTTGTTGTGGTAAAGCGCTGAACGGGTAGTAACTATCCCAAAGTTTGCTTTTACTGTCTCCTAAGATGGTTTTACTATAGTCATGTTGAGGGTTGCGAACCGGGAGGAGTGCATTGCTAACATAAAAAATGGTATCGTACTTATCTGCATATACAGTGTTAAAGCCCGGCAGTGCCATTTGATTCATAGCTGTGCTAAATTCATGGAAGTTTTTAGCTTTATTCATGTGATACCATTGTTCGGGAGCTGTAATAATTTCGAGTGATCCAGTTTTGATACTGAATGTTCCTTGATCCGTGACCAACGTTGGGCCA
Organism: Mongoliitalea daihaiensis; assembly: GCF_021596945.1. Classification (NCBI taxonomy): domain Bacteria; kingdom Pseudomonadati; phylum Bacteroidota; class Cytophagia; order Cytophagales; family Cyclobacteriaceae; genus Mongoliitalea; species Mongoliitalea daihaiensis. Next base: position 1,667,801 of record NZ_CP063779.1, read on the forward strand.
AAAATACTTTTCCAGACTTTTTTGGGAATAGGGACGGTGATGAAATCCCACAGGCGTACTTTTAACCATACTCTTTTTTCTTCTAAGACCAGGTATTCTCCATCTACTTCATAGTGTAGCTTTTTACTTGGATGCATTTTTAGCTGGAACACATCTAATTTATCCGGGTAGTTGACCGTATGTGCCCATCCTAGGTGCTCGTTGATTCCATGAAAGATGGTAAGACCGCCGGGGAAAAGACCGCCCAAGGCATTCCATCCTTCCTCTGAACACAGATGTGCTTCATACCAAGCCACGGGACCTGTTAAGGGTTGGTGTGAATTAATCGCTAAAAATGCCTCGCCTGAATCAGTCAATGCTGGATGGATAGCAATAGCATTGGATCCTGCTGATGGATCTTTTACCTCGGGGATTTCTAGGGTCCCATTCACTATTTTTTTGACCGCTTCATCTGCTCCTGACATTTGGGCAAGGGAGAGAATATATGCAGAAATGATGTCTGTCTCCGAGACGGGGAAAGCAGCAGGAAGTAAAATTCGCTCAGGATAAGCTAATGCAAAGTCATTCATTGCTGCCAAGTAAGCTTTGACCAATGCTTTGAATGGAGGAGAAAAATCAGTTTCATACTTGTTGGCGGCAATCTCTCTGGTTTCTAACAGGTGTACGAAATAATCTACCGCAGCACCGTTTTCACCAAAGACTCTTCCCACCATCGCTTTTCCTGCCAAAAGTGTTTGCTGAATAGTTTCAAAGTCATCTTCTGCATGAGACCAGGCTAGTCCATATACCACATCAGCGTCTGACTTCCCAAAGATATGGGGTACTCCATAGAAGTCTCGAGCAATCTGAATGTTGCTGATATCGTACCCGGAATATTCGTAAGAGAGCTGACCACAAGAATAAAGTGATCCAATAAGCACAAGCAAAATTGAATAAGCGGAAAGTCGGTGCATTCGTAGCATTCGTAAAAGTTTTCGTTTAATTTGAGAAAAATAAGCAAAGAGACGTAAAAGTTGGTTACCGTATGGAAAAAACTTTCAATTTTGAAATGAAACCCAAAACAAGTGCTTTTGATAGGCTCCGGTTGTTGTTTGAAGAGCAAGTGACTGTTTTGACCATAGCAGAGAATCTATGGATTTTTTCTAAAGAAAATTTCAAAGAGCAAATGGAGCAAATGAATTTTCATGCAGCGTTTGTAATCGAGGATGGGAAGTATTTCAAATATGATAGTGGGGACAAGGACTTGTCAGCAGTAGAAGAAAAAGATTGGATGGACCTGAATACTCCTTTACTAACGGCTTTTAGAATGATTCTACTGCAAAGGAGATATTTTATCAAAAATGAGGAAGGGGAGCCTGCGTACATTGTTACGCGTACAGATTTGGACAAAATCGCTATGCGCATTGGCTTATTTGGGTTGATTAGTTTGTTTGAAACACATATGAAAGACCTCATTCGAAAGCATATATCCAATTGGGAAGATGCCATTTCGGAAAAGAGGTTGGGTCAAGCTAGGAGTTTGTATGAGTGGAAAAAAGCCCGAAAAGAGGAAATTGATTTGGTGCAATGCTTACAATTTGGGGATCTGGGGACTGTTTTTAGTAAACAGCAACGATTCAGAGTCTTTTTTCCTGATTACAGTAGAGACCGTTGGGTAGATATGCTCAATGCACTTGGGAAATTACGGGATGCTTTGGCGCATTCTCAGGCTCATTTGGGGTTTTCATGGGAAGAAATAGATGAGATGATTATTTTCATCCGAGGGATTATTGATCGAGAGGAGATAAGTTTCAATAGTTAAAGTAAAGAAAAACAGGAGTTTATTGTCTCTTCTTCATTTATTGTAATAGAAATTACACTAATTTTGATTACGATATCGAGTATTAAAACCTCCCCACCTCAAAAGCTTTTAAATCCATCGAGCTAAGTTCACCTTGATGTAAATCACTCAAAATCTTACCAGTAGCAGGAGCCATACTGATACCCATCATCCCGTGTCCAGTACCAAACCAAGCATTTTCATAGCCAGGTGCCTGCCCGATGTAAGGAACTCCATCAGGAGAACAAGGACGTAGACCCTTCCAGATTTGTTCCTTTTCAGGGAATTTTGCTTGAAAAGAAGGATAAAACCTATTGATGGACTCAAAAATACCTTTGACACGATTGATATTGATACGCTCATCAGTGCCCGCGATTTCCATTGTGCCTCCAAAGCGAACCTGTTGTCCATAAGGACTCACGGCAACTTTCATTTCTGTCAAAATAGAGGCTTGCTTGATCTCAGGAGTATTTTCTTGTATGAAACTGTAGCCCTTTCCACCCATCATCGGTAAGTTGAAACCCAGCATTTGAGCCAAGGAAGCGGACCATGCACCCGCGCAGAACATAAATTTTTCTCCATGGATCGCTCCTTGGGGGGTAATAACAGCACTGATATTTCCAGCCTTTTGCTCAAAGCCCAACACTTCTTGATTGTTGTAGAAGACGACTCCTTTAGATTGCAAGTATTGTTTGAGGAATTGATATAAGACAGCAGGGGATAAATGTGCATCGCCTGGGAAAAGAACAGCTCCTCTTGCTTTTACCTCTAGGTTTGGTTCTACTGTAGAAATGTCTTTTGGGCTTAAAATTTCAGCTTCCAATCCATGTTTTCTGGCCAAATGCGCAAATTCAATTTCCTCTTTTTCTACTTCCGCTGTTTGATAGAGCATCATCAGACCTTTTTCTTCCAATTGTAAGTCAGCAGAACTTGCATGTTCCAATCGAAAATCTTGATACAGGGATTTACTAAGTAAACTGATGTTTTTCAAGAAAGGAATGGAGCGCTCCACATGGCTTGCATTAGCAGATCGATAAAAAAGCCAGGACCATTCCAAAAGTTTGCGGTCTAGTTTTGGATGGATGTAAAAGGGGCTTTTAGAAGAAAACATCCAGGCTATTCCTTTGCTGATCATTCCTGGAGCAGCCAAAGGAATGATATGGCTCGGCACAATCATACCTGCATTACCTGTGGAGGTGGTATCGAGCATATCACCCTTGTCAATGATAATGGACGGGATTCCTGATTTTTCTAAGTAATAAGCTGTGAATAAACCGATTATTCCTCCTCCGATAATGATGGTTGGCTTCATGGATGTGTCTTAAATTGGGTATGAAAAGTACATAATTTTTGGAAAATCTATCGCTAAAATTGATAAGTGATGGTGTGTATTCTATTGGAGGATAAAAAAGGACATAAAAAAAGCCGTGAAATAGAATTTCACAGCTTTAGTCAATTAACAATAAACCCAAAATAACCTGCTATGGAAGAAGGAAACGATCCTTCGATTTACCTGCCATCATTCCACAGTATCTTTCTTTTGATGATACAAAGATAATGCTGAATCCAATATTTTGGAAATATTGAAAAATAATAGCTGAAAATTTACAGTATTTTTATTTTTTGGCAATTTATTTTAACGGATTGCACCTGTAATCGATTGCGAAAACTTGAATTTTGAAAACTTGATAATGGTATTTTGGTTTCCTGTTGGATGCTTTATTCGTTATACTGTACATATTGCTCCCATTTTTCCAAAACTGTCTGAAAATCTGAGGGTAATGGGCTTTCGAAATGTAGTTTTTCCTTGGTAATCGGGTGGATAAATCCAAGAGACATGGCATGAAGTGCTTGTCTTGGGAGGGCATCAAAGCAATTCTGAACGAAGGATTTGTATTTTGAAAATTGTGTTCCCTTCAGGATTTTGTCTCCTCCGTACATGGCATCATTAAATAAGGGATGACCCAAGTAGCGCATGTGTGCACGGATCTGATGGGTTCGCCCAGTTTCTAAATTACACTGCAATAAGGAAACATACCTTAAGCGTTGCAACACTTTCCAGTGGGTAATGGCATTTTTCCCTTGACTTCCATCTGGGAATGCGTCCATTACTTTTCGGTCTTTGGCGCTTCGGCCTACATGCGCATTTATTGTTCCTTCATCCCCATCCGGTTCACCCCATACCAATGCTAAGTAGGTTCGCTCGATGGTGTGGTGAAAAAACTGATGGGCCAAATCTGTCATAGCTATTTCCGACTTGGCAATGACTAATAAGCCCGATGTATCTTTATCGATTCTATGCACCAATCCTGGTCTACCAGAATTGCCCGGCAATGTCGGAAGTTGATTGAAATGATACACCAAAGCATTGACTAAGGTCCCGGTCCAATTGCCCTGTGCAGGGTGTGCCACCATGCCTGCTGGCTTATTGACTACCAGCAAATGCTCATCTTCAAATAAAATATCAAGTGCGATATTCTCTGGAATGACAGTAGTATCTCTCGGAGGTTTCTCAAAAAGCACCTTGATTTCATCCAAAGGTTTGATTTTGTAATTGGCTTTGGTTGGTTTGCCGTTGACTATAATGTTTTCATTGTCAATAGCTGTCTGCACTTTATTTCGTGTGGCATTGGCAACCCGCTCGGTTAAGAACTTATCTATGCGTATGGCCTGTTGGCCCTTATCTACTACAAAGGTATAGTGTTCGAATAGCTCTAACTCTTCTTCTTCTTGGTTTTCTCCGTCAAAAATTTCTTCCATCTTGCAAAAATAGGGGCATTTCCGAAGATTTTGGATATTTGTATCAAATTACCGCATATGTTAATCCCACAAGCAGTCCCTTATACTCCTATTCAACATCCATTTTTACTCCAAAAGGGCGTCCAACTTACGGTCAAACGCTTGGACTTGGTGCATGGAGAGGTCTCCGGGAATAAGTTTTTCAAATTGCAATACAATCTTCAAGAAGCAATTGCTCAAGGTTATCCCCGTATCTTAACGTTTGGAGGTGCTTATTCTAATCATATTCATGCCACTGCAGCAGCTTGTCATTTGATGGGGTTAGAAAGTATTGGCATCATCAGAGGAGAACAATCAAGCCCGCTAAATCCAACACTTCGTTTTGCCCAAGAAAAAGGGATGCAGCTGCATTACTGGGATAGAAGTAAGTATCGGAACAAACGGCAGCCTGAACTCCTGCAAGAACTTCAAGATACATTTGGGAAGGTTTACATTGTTCCAGAAGGTGGTACGAATGCATTGGCCATTCAGGGGACAGCAGAGATTTTGGGTTCTGAGGATACGCAATACTCGCATATTTTCACAGCTATTGGTACGGGTGGGACATTTGCCGGATTGGCAGCAAGCTTGGAAAGCCATCAAACTTTATTCGGGGTATCGGCATTAAAGGGTGATTTCATGGTGAAGGAAATACAGGATTTACTTCAAAAGCATGATGTTTTGGTCAAAGGGACGTATCAGGTCTTAGTCGATTATCATTTTGGTGGCTATGCCAAGTGGACGCATGAATTGCTAGAATTGATCCGAGCATTTAATAGGACCTATCAACATCCTTTGGATCCCATTTATACAGGAAAAATGATGGCAGCTATTTTGGGCGAAGTTGAAAAAGGCCATATTCCAGCTGGTTCTCATGTCCTTGCCATTCATACAGGCGGATTACAAGGTGTCAAGGGTTTTGAAGAGAGCACAGGGGAGTCTTTGGGCTAATGGAGATGTTATTTTTGCCTATACTTTATGTGCATGAATATAGCCTCTATTTCTTCTGAATGCTTTTTTATATCCGCATATAGACTAGGATTTTTTTATGATTCCTATCGCTTGCAAAAACAGGATGTTTGTAGTAGATCATTTCAAGATTTTAAAGAAAAGTCTTATCTCAAATTAGCAGACAAGCAAGCTTACCCCTCATTCAACACAAAAAAATCCTCCCCTTCTTGCGGCTGAATTTTGAGGACGTTAGCCAATACTAGGCGAATCAAGGTTTTGGATGCCATAAAACGGGGGAGTTTGGCTAAATGCTGAAATTCCCGAAGGGTGATTTTCTCCTGGGCTGCCAGCGCTTTCATCAAGAGCGTTTCCTTTTCACCATAAGTAAAGACAGTGTCCTTAGGGGTTTTTCCACGCTTGATGATTTCCCACACCTCTCGACTTGCCTGTATACTTCGGTCTTGGACTCGAACATAGGCTTTTTTTCGTTCCCCATCTTTGAGGTAATGGGGTCTGTTGGTAGAAATCGGAATCGAAAAAACCGCAATGCCTTTTTTGGGATTCAATTTGTGGATTTCTACTTCGTAGGTTAATTCGGGGAAAATATATTCCCGAATGGCTTTTTCCATCACAAAAACTTCTTCTTCAATAAAGCGTTGACCACTGACCGTACCATCGTCATCCACGCCTATCAGCAGATATCCCCCTTCCGTATTTGCCAAGGCAATAATTTCCCGGACAATCTTTTCGGGAAAAGCTGCCTTTTTTTTGAATTCGGTTCGGATTCCCTCACCCTGTTGGGCGAGTTTGTAAAGTTCCTGTAAGGTCATGAAAGGATGGCTTTGTATGGCCTGTAAATCAATTATACGGCTCTTTCGAGTGTGGCTAACCTATTTTTGAGTCCTTGCCACTCATCTCTTAAACGGGCTGCCTCCATAAAGTTCAACTCCTTAGCGGCTTTCTCCATTTGTTTTTGTGTTTGTGCAATGAGTTTTTCCAATTTCTCTTTGCTCAAGTACTGTACAACTGGATCTGCGGCGACTAGAGCATCGATTGCTGCTTGGTCTTCATAAACCTTCGCATTTTTCTTGCTATCCGCAACTTTTGTTTGACCCAAGATTTTGTCTTTGGATTTACGTACGGTGGTAGGCGTGATGCCATGCTCTGCATTGTAGGCGGTCTGAATTCCTCTTCTCCGTTTGGTTTCATCGATAGCCATTTGCATGGAGTCAGTAGTTTTATCAGCATACATGATGACGCGGCCATTTTCATTTCTCGCAGCTCGGCCGATTGTCTGCACCAAGCTCCGCTCATTCCGAAGGAAACCTTCTTTATCTGCATCGAGGATAGCTACTAAGGACACTTCTGGTAAATCTAGTCCTTCTCGTAGGAGATTCACCCCCACAAGCACGTCAAAAACACCCAATCTCAATTCCCTCAAAATTTCCACCCGGTCCAAAGGCTTTACTTCGGAGTGAATGTAACGCGACTTTACTCCGGCCCGCTCCAAGAATTTTTGTAATTCCTCCGCCATCCGTTTAGTCAAGGTAGTCACCAGTACTCGATCACCTTCTTTGACGGTTTGGTCGATTTCTTCCAACAAATCGTCAATTTGATTCCCACTTGGCCGCACTTCAATGATAGGGTCCAACAGTCCTGTAGGTCGGATGATTTGCTCCACCACAATTCCCTCGGTTTTAGCTAACTCGTAATCGGCTGGAGTGGCACTGACATAGATGACCTGATTTGTTAGACTCTCAAATTCATCGAAATTGAGTGGGCGGTTATCCATTGCAGATGGAAGACGAAATCCATAATCCACCAAGTTGACCTTTCTTGCGCGGTCCCCTCCCCACATGCCCCGTACTTGAGGTAAGGTCACGTGACTTTCATCCACTACCAGCAAGTAGTCATCCGGAAAATAATCCAACAAGCAGAAGGGTCGAGTGCCTGCCTCTCTACGGTCAAAATACCGAGAATAGTTTTCTACCCCTGAACAGTAGCCTAATTCCCGAATCATTTCCAAATCAAACTCGGTTCGCTCTTTCAAGCGTTTTGCTTCGATAAATTTCAGGTCTCGCTCAAAAAATGCTATTTGAGCTACCAAATCATCCTGAATTTCTTTAATTGCCTGATCGATGGTGTCTCGGCCCGTCACAAACAGGTTGGCAGGGAAGATAGAGATGATTTTTTCATCGGAAATCTTTTTCCCTGTGGAGGGTTCTATTCGTTGTATCGCCTCTATTTCATCTCCCCAAAAAAAGATGCGGTAAGCAAAATCTGCATAAGCCACAAAGATATCTACCGTATCTCCTTTTACCCGGAAAGTACCATGCGTGAGCTCTTGGTTGGTTCGACTGTATAAAATATCTACAAGCTTGAAGAGTAACTGATTTCGCGGAATCCGATCACCTTCTTGGAGACGAATGACATTTTTCCCAAACTCTTCTGGATTTCCAATACCATAAATGCAGGAGACGGAGGCGACAACTATTACGTCTCTTCGCCCAGAAAGCAAAGCAGATGTAGCGCTGAGCCGTAACTTTTCTATTTCCTCATTGATGGAAAGGTCTTTTTCTATGTAGGTTCCTGATGTAGGTATAAACGCCTCAGGCTGGTAATAATCGTAGTATGAAATAAAATACTCTACGGCATTTTCCGGGAAAAACTGTTTGAATTCCCCATATAGCTGAGCGGCCAAGGTCTTGTTATGACACAAAACCAAGGTTGGGCGCTGTGTTTCCTGAATCAGGTTGGCAACGGTAAAGGTTTTTCCCGATCCGGTCACCCCCAACAAAACTTGGGCAGGATCTCCGTTGGTCACTCCCTCAGTAAGTTGGCGTATAGCTTCGGGTTGATCCCCGGTAGGTTTATATTCGGATTGAAGTTTAAAATCCATAAGTATATGATGGTTCTGGTATAACAGTCAATACCCCCATCAAAGTTTGATGGAAACTCAAATTTATCTCAGGAGAGCGAATTTCTCCTGATTGTAATATAAGAAATTGCTGCGCAATAGGCTGATTAAAAGCAACGGGACGATGCTTGGATGAAAGGATTGGAACCCTAAAACCCAGCAAACCAACGCTAAATTAGTACTAATCAATAAGAAGAGCAGGTATTTTTTTACCCATGGTTTCCAGGTTGTTTTGAGCATTGCGATGGCTAAGAGCAGATGTCCAGGGAATGCCCAGAGGATGTTCCAGTTCCATTTGGTTTGGCTGTGAAAGGTAAAAAACCAAAGTAGTGTAATCACGATGCCTACAATTCCTAAAATCCCGAAGTAAGCTATGTCAAAACCTTTGTAGAGTCGTTTCTTTTTAAATCCTAGGTAGGTGATTCCCATGAAAACGATCGCCAATACCCACCAAATAATGAGTGGTTGAAAAAAATTGAGAGAAGAGGCTTGTTCTTCAAATGTTAATACTTCGTATTGGGCTTTCACCAAGGGTCGGGTAGGCCCATCGCCTACAATTTGGGCACGCGCAAATGCAGCTTCCATGTAATCCGGCAAAAACTGTTTTTCGCGTTCGGTGGCATTTACATCAATGACGGCACCCAATGCCAGATCGATCCCAAAGTCTGCCCATGGGAGTGGGTACACATATTCATCAATGAGATTTCTAAAGGTCTTTCGTTCGGGGTCATTGACATCATTCCAATCCAGTTGCTTTCCGAGGACAGTTTCAAGAACATCCCTTACCCTTGTCGCACAGTTATCATAGAAGAAGTCATAGCGGTAGAATTTATTTTCAGGTAAGCGATTGATTTCTAGAAACTGTACCATGTTGGCGGTTTGTTCTGGATTGAGATCCAGCACTTGCTCCCGTACATTGCGTTGGAAGTAATTGTATTCAAACAAAAAGCGATCGTAGGTAGTCACGCTCAGCATGTAATCCAGGGTACGGCGGGTGAAGTTGAATAAGAAAAAGGGTGCCCCAAAGTCAAAAGTTCCATAATTATAAACCAAATCCGTTCCTGCAATGCTGTCTTTCACTCGGATGGCACTATGCCCAAACGTTGTGTACACTTCTTCTCCCGGATCACAGGTTAATAAGCTTATCTGATAGTCCTGTGCTTGGAGACTAAAAATAGTCGAATAAATAAACGAATAAGTCAAGACCAATTTTTTCACAAAGGAAAAGCAAGAATTAACTTTAGTTTTCGCTTTTCTACTGGTGGAAAATGGCTGTTCAAAAGAGGACATATCACACATGGGTTGAAAGTTTCCTGCGAATTTACAGGATTCTTGGAGTTTTTTGTGTGCTTGTGACTTTTCATTTCCAATCAGTTTTTGCACAAATCCCTTTAGTGATGGGGGATTATAGAACCATTGCCTCGGGGGATTTTCATGACACATCTATATGGGAAGTATGGGATGGCTTTTCTTGGAGTCCGGCAGGTGTGAAACCTGGTTCTGGTAACTCTATCTTCATCGATCAAGGTCATGAAGTGCGCTTAGTGCAGCAAGAAGAAGTTCATCATGTTTATCTTTTCAGTGCAGCTTTACCTGGAAGAAAATTAAATCTTCAGACATTTGAATTGCATGTGTATGGGTTTTTAAGTGGGATGCAAAAGGTAGGAGGGCTTTTCGCAGTTAATTCGGTAACTAATGCAACATTGGACTGGATTTACCCCGAAACAGGGAAAATCGTATTTAAAGGGAGTTCTAGGACTGTTGTGGATAGAGCATCTTGGTCAGCCAATACGACCAATAGTAGGTATACTGTAGTTTTCGATCCTGACCCTGGGCAGACCTTGGTGGTCAATTCCGCTTTCAAAGCCAATGCCTTTATCATCCAGTCAGGCACTGTAAGGCAAACAGTCAACACTGCGGGGATTCCGGCCTGTTCTACCTTTTCTTTTAATAACCAAACGGTTTTCAATGGAACAGGCCCCTATGGAGACTTTATCATTGAGCCAGGGGCCCGATTGATATCCGATTGCTCTGCTCCGCTTGCTTCCATGATTCAACGGTCAGGCACTGTTCCTGGTTTATTGTTCGAATTGAAAGCTGGCGCATCTTTGTTTTTAACAGGGAATGACCCCTTGTTAGATGTGGCCCAAGTTCAGCTAAACGGGAATGTGTATTACAGTGCTGTTGCTGGTACTCAACGGATGCTTCGAAATTCACTGCCTGCTTCTACCTTGCCGAAAACGTATCATAACCTGTTATTAGAAAACAATGGAATTAAAATTTTTCAGGATTCTGTATTTATAGATGGTGATTTGGCTGTGTTATCAGGGCCAGTCCCCAATCATGGGAATGGATTTGTGCGTTTTTTTGGAAGTGGTGTCCAACAAATAGTGGGTGATGGGTTGGTCTTCTTTGATTTGGAGATTTCCAAGCAAGGGGGAAGTCTGCGAGTTTCAAATGATCTCAATATTCAACGATTTTTTTATATGAAAGATGGACTGTTAGATTTTCAGGGAGTCGATTTACGCATCAATGAGTCCGGTTTGGGAGCCTTGCTTTATAAAGGTGGAACTTGGTTGAACCTGCATCGAATTTTTTATAGCAATATACCTACAGTTTTGACCGCGTCCAATGCAACTTTTCCCTTGGAAGACGTCTATCAAGGAGGTATTCGTAGAATTCGCTTGGTAGGGGATTCGCCAGGTGGGGATTTGCAATTGAGCTATGTAGAGATTCCAGGTGCAAATTGGAATCCGAATTTCAGTGACTCTGATGGAACACCCATCTTATACCAATTAAATTCATATGTTGAATTTTCAGGCTTAAATCCAGGATCTTCCACAATTGAGCTCTTGATGTCTGCAGAAAATCTAGTCGTAGATCAAGTGGAAGATTTAAGAATTGTTAGCAATGGGCAGGCGGCTCCAGGGACGAATTTATTAGCGGTAGATGTTGACACACTTTGGGCACGAAGAGAGATCCCATTTTCACTCCTTGATAATCAAAGCTTCACTATTGGAAGTTATCGAGTGTTATCAGTACTGCCCCTTCAGTGGAAATCCCAAGCAGCACTTTGGAAAGATGGCATGGTGAAGATTAGGTGGGAAACATTTGATGAAGAAAATACCGCTTTTTTTATTATAAGAAAATCTGTTGGAGGAGTAGATAAATTTGAAGAAGTTGGAAGAGTGGAGGCGTTGGGTCAAGCGACAAACGCGTATGAGTTTACTTACGCTCTCCGACAGCCAGCTAGGAGAACATTTTTTCAACTTGAACAACTGGATAAGGATGGTCAAGGTAGTTTTTCAAGAGTATTCCGATTAGAAGGTGTCTCGAATTATATTCAGATGGAATCCTTTAAAAGCTACCCAAATCCATATACCCAAGGCCCGTTAATCATTGAACTCCCTAATGATTGGGCTTTAGAAAAAACCAACCTAAAAGTAATTGATGCGAAAGGATTCATACTTTTTTATGGGGCTTTAAAGGATTTTGATGCAACCCACATTCTTGGTCTTGTAGGAAGTGGGGTTTATATTTTTTCTTTGGAGGAGGAAGGAGTATCTGTAAGTTTTAAACTGGTGAAAAAATAAGTTGGAAATCCTTTAGTATTTATGAAAAAAGCCATGAAAACTGAGTAATTTGCTTCAAAAGAATGACAGAAGCTGTGATGGTCTTGCAAACTATCGGAGTGATTATCCGTTTTTTTAATCTATAGCTGCCGATTATTGAGCTGAATTATCATTCAAAAAAAAGATAAATATGCGTACACCAGAAGAAAATTTTGAATCCTTGGGATTAGTATTGCCTCCTCCTCCAAAGCCTTTGGGCGTATATAAGCCTTGTTTGATTGTCGGGAATCACCTGTATTTATCGGGACATGGAACATGGAAGGAGGATGGGTCTTTGATTATGGGGAGAATAGGAGAAGATTTAAGTATAGATGCAGGTAAAATCGCTGCAAGGCAGGTGGGTTTGGCTATGCTTTCCACTATCAAAGCTCATCTGGGGTCTCTCAATAAGGTGAAAAGAGTCATTAAAGTCTTCGGAATGGTGAATTGTACTGCTGGTTTTGAAAGACATCCCTATGTCATCAATGGTTGCAGTGAGCTTTTTGCATCAATTTGGGGAGACGACTATGGTATCGGTGTAAGAAGTGCAGTTGGCATGGGGTCTTTACCTGATAATATTCCGGTAGAAATAGAAGCCATGTTTGAAATAGAAGGATAAAATGATGGGATCATTTTAAACATAAACGGGAACCATTCTAGTCGAATAGTTCCCGTTTCATAACCTGGTAAACCTTAATTTGCCAAACTACGTCAAGCTACAGTTCATAAGTCCCATCGGTTACCCGATTATTGAAATTGTTTGTTCTGGTTGAAAGCGGTCCATCAGATGGACGCAAGGCTTATTATTTCAAAGCGTTCACAGATTTCAGAATTTCAGCATTACCTGTTGGAATGTTTTCCTAAGAAATTTTTCCTTCTTTGTCTAATCCAGATTGTCAAAGCAATTTGAGTTTAAAACTCCCTATTATCTCTTACTTGATGTTATCAAATTTCGATAACAAATAGATAAGAACCTAAAATTTTTTATCTTATTTTTCAACAATTTTCCCACATATATTTTGAGTTTTTGCACAAGTTATAAACAAAGTTTGTCTTTATAGCTTAAAATCCAAACTTCATTAGGTTGATTTACAACTTTGCTCCAATATGTGGTTACGTTTGGTCATCTAGAGTTGTTCCGCCAATGCATAATTCTTGTTTAAGGACTGCATCAAATGTTCTAAGTATTCCTGATCTATGCTATCAAAATCGTCTAATTGATCGCTGTCAACATCTAACACGCACCAAACGTCCTCTCCTAGAAGTCCTGGGACTACTATTTCTGACTTAGATGCGCTGCTGCAAGCGATATGTCCTGGAAAGGCATCCACATCAGGAATAAGCTGAGTTCTTTTTTCTTTCCAAGCTGTTCCACAAACGCCTTTTCCATAGGCAATACGCGTACAGGCAAGTGGTCCTTGAAATGGACCTAGGACCAGTTGATCATTTTTTACCAAGTAAAAGCCTACCCAAAAAAAGCCAAATGCTTCTTTCAAAACAGCGGAAACATTTGCCAAATTGGCATAAAGGTCCGTTTCATCTGCTATTAGGGCATTTATTTGAGGTAAAACTGCCTGATAGATTTCAGTTTTACTCGCATTTTTGGGAAGATAAATTGACTCTGCCATATGTTTAATGATTGTGATAAATCGAAAGTTTGTCTCCCATAACATCAAGTTCTCGAGTGATGGTTCCTGAAATTTTTGGGGCTGGAATTCCATCTCCAAAGGTACAAGTACTACTAAACACCCTGGCCTCGTCCCAAAGATTATGAGAGATAAATGCCTGCAATACTTCACTGCCCCCCTCTACAAGAACAGAGCTTATTTTTCGCTGTTGGAGAATTTGCAGAATGTGTGTAAGATTTTTGTTGTCCTCAATCTTTACCAAAGAAAGGTTTCCATCGTCTTTTTGGATATCCCTGTTAAAAATGATGGTAGGAATAGATCTGTCTAACACCTGAAAGGGATGCTGCCAATCAAGTGAGGAGGCGAGGATAACTCGGACAGGGTCTTTGCCTGACCAGTCTCGAACATTCAAGGAAGGGTTGTCAAATAGCACAGTGTTTTTTCCTACCAATATAGCGTCTTCCTCGGCGCGCCACTGATGCACCAACTGTCTGCTGTAGACATTGCTAATCCATTTAGAGTCGTTGTTTTTCCTAGCAATGTATCCGTCGGATGTTTGGGCCCATTTGAGAACGATGTACGGGCGCTCCTTTTCCATCGTGGTGAAAAATCGTTTGTTTTGCTCACGAACTTCTTTTTCCAAGACACCATTTAGAACTTCAATGCCTGCGTCTTTCATGCGCTGAATACTTTTTCCGCCAACCAAAGGGTTACTGTCAATAGCTCCAATTACCACGCGCTGGACCTGATGCTTGATGAGTAAATCTGCACAAGGAGGTGTTTTTCCCCAGTGTGCACAAGGTTCTAAAGTGACATATACAGTTGAGGTCTTTAGTAAATCAAAGTCATCAACCTGATTAATAGCGTTGGGTTCTGCATGTGGCCCTCCATAAATCTCATGGAAACCTTCTCCAATCACTTTTCCTTGGTGGACTATGACACAGCCCACCATTGGATTGGGACTTACATGCCCTCTTCCAAGTTCCGCTAATTCAAGCGCTCTGTGCATGTACAAGAGATCGTTGTCCATGTTTAATTTCTTGGTTGCAGATTGATGTTGCCAGCCTGGGTGACTGTTTGAGGAGTAACAACGATGTTAAGCAAACTATCTCTTCTAAAGGTATCGCCAAATGGGAGAATTCCAATGGTGTAGCTGCCCGTTAAGCCCCTCAGTTGAAATTGTCCATTATCTCTGTTAGAAATAGTACTTGTTATGGTATCCCTATTTTGAATCGCGTACAGGACTGCTTGAGCACCTGCTGGGCGAATGACTCCCGATACAGTGCCTGTGTTGCTGCTTGAAAAAGCTCGAAGGACAGGGTTAAGTATAAACTCCTCACTTGCTTGTCCCGAAATTGATTGTTGTATATCAAAATCTATGAATAAATCATGCGAAATACCTGCAGTTAAAATAAAATTTGTCTGAATGCTTGGTTCTTGAGAAATAGGAGACTCCAAACGCAAAGGAATGGAAGCCCCAGCTTTTCTGACGAGGTTATTGCTGCCTAAGATTAACTTCATCTCAATAAGTTGCCCCACATTAACTTCATCTCTGCCTATAAGGAATTGCTCTCCACCAATGAGTGCGGTTACGTTTACTTGTCTATTGGATGACAGGTTAGGAAGAAAATAGGTCAATACACTTTCACCAGTCCTGCCTCCGGAAACACTTACTTCTACTCCTAGGATTTCAATGATTGCTGCATCAAAGTCTCCAGGAGCATCTACCATAAAAACATTAATCAATGCTTGATTCCGGTTGCCTTCATTGCTACAGGCTGTAAGCAACCAAATAAACCCAATAATAACAAACTTTTTCACGTGGTAAAGTTATGAAAGATTAGGCGATTAATCCTGTATTTCCGATTTTTCAATCATTGGACGAATTGCGTAACCTTAATTGCTAAATATTTAATAAAATTGCTTAATAAATAAATATACTGTAAAAATAAGTATTTTTTATTGAAAAAATTTTAAAATATGATTCACTTTGTTAACTTTGATTCATCAACAACGACAAAAGGTCAAAGTTGAGTTATCTTGTAGGATGTTGAAATTGGCAGACAAGCCCTCCTGTCTCGAGGGTGGGGAGTACAGCATAAAGCAAACATGGAGCTCGTGTTTTGCCTAACTGCTCCGTGGAGGTTCGAGTCCTTCTCCTACAGCTAAAGGTTATGATAAGTAAATAGGGGGCATAAGGTTCCCGCAAGTATTATACTGTAGGATGTTGAAATTGGCAGACAAGCCCTCCTGTCTCGGGGGTGGGGAGCACAGCATAAAGCAAACATGGAGCTCGTGTTTTGCCTAACTGCTCCGTGGAGGTTCGAGTCCTTCTCCTACAGCTAAAGGTTATGATAAGTAAATAGGGGGCATAAGGTTCCCGCAAGTATTATACTGTAGGATGTTGAAATTGGCAGACAAGCCCTCCTGTCTCGGGGGTGGGGAGTACAGCATAAAGCAAACATGGAGCTCGTGTTTTGCCTAACTGCCCCGTGGAGGTTCGAGTCCTTCTCC
Source organism: Mongoliitalea daihaiensis (assembly GCF_021596945.1). Classification (NCBI taxonomy): domain Bacteria; kingdom Pseudomonadati; phylum Bacteroidota; class Cytophagia; order Cytophagales; family Cyclobacteriaceae; genus Mongoliitalea; species Mongoliitalea daihaiensis. The sequence continues at coordinate 1,684,019 of NZ_CP063779.1, forward strand.
TACAGCTGGTTATTTTGGGTTTATTGTTAATTGACTAAAGCTGTGAGATTTTATTTCACGGCTTTTTTATTTTTACAAATCGGTAGATTTTACTTTGGAGGCAAGTAAGGCTGGACGGTAGGACGCAACGAAAGTAATAAGGATTACCGAAATACTGGTCCACAAAAAGTCTGTCCAAATGATTTTTACAGGATAGTTTTCAATGATAGATGATTCTATGCCCATGGATACTAGTCCTACAGTATCTTGAAGCCAAACAATGATGAAACCTATCAGCAAACCAATAATTGCACCTGAAAAGGCAATGATGCTTCCCTGTTTGATGAAAATATTTTTGACCATGCTCTCACGTGCGCCCATTGCATAGAGAATAGCAATATCTTTTTTCTTTTCTATGGCCATCATGGACAGGGAAAAAAAGATGTTAAAGGAGGCGACTGCTAGGATAAATGTCAGGGTAATAAATACGAACAATTTTTCGATTTTTATAGTCCTTAATAATCCTGCATGTTGCTCGTCAGTATCTTTAACTGTAAATTCTTCTCCTAAGATTTGTTTGAGTGCAGTTTTTACTTTTCGAATGGAGTACCCTTCTTGGACACTTACTTCAATGGCAGTTCGTTTATCCCCATAATTCAAGAGTTTACTCACAAATGAAATGGGAGCAATGATGTAATTGTCATCAAACTCTTTTTCTACACTGAAAAATGCGCTGGGGATGAGTGTACCTTGGTTGTATAGTTGTCGAGGGTCTATGGTTGCTGCATTTCTTGGGGCTTTGGGATAGTAAGCTTGAAGGAGATCAAACTCGTTGTTTAAATCTATGGATAAAAAGAATCCTACTCCTCTTCCTATGATGGCTTGTGGACGCTCGCTTGAACCTAAGTCCAAATCTCCCCAAACATATCCTTGTTCAAAGCGAGATTGAGAAAGGTAATTGTCCGAAACGCCTTTGATCCGAGCCAAATGCTGATAGTTTCGATAATTGAATAGCGCATTATCCTCAATTACCTCGGTCACGAGTGATACTCCCTCTAAGTCCTCGATTTTCTGAAAAGTGTTTTGTTCTATCCGAAATGATTTTCCCTGACTGGCTTCAATTTTCAAATCTGCATCAAAGGAAGCATATAGGCCCCTTACTAGTTCCTCCAAGCCATTGAATACAGATAATACAATGACCAAAGCCATCGCTCCCACTGCTACTCCAACCATGGTAATGATGGAGAGTACCGTGATAAAGTTTTTTTTCTTCTTACTTCTGAAGTATCTGCCTGCTATAAAAAATGAGGTGTTCAAGGGTAGCTATTCTAAATTAGTCTTCATTTTCTTCGTCTTCTTCCGGTGCTTCTGGGATATCCAAAGAGGAAATGACTTTATCCATGTGTTGAGCATAGGAAGCAGAGTCATCCAAAAACAAAGCTAATTCAGGAACAATCCGAACAGACTTTCCAATCCTATTTCCCAAATGTTTCCTTATTTCGCTTTTTTTCTCATTGATTTTCTCAAACATGCCCTTGTCTTTATCTAATAAAAAGCTCAGGTAAACTTTTGCTACGCCAAGATCTGGACTCATCGAAACACCTGATACCGTCACAAAGGCGTTGCTTAAGAGGTGTTTAGCTTCTTTTTGGAAGATTTCTCCAATCTCTTTCTGAATCAGTTTGCTGTATTTCTGTTGTCTTTTACTTTCCATGATTGATTTTAATTGGAGCAAATTTAGTGAATTAAAAGCGTAACCTTTAATTTCGTGGGTTAACATTCATAATCTAAACAGAATTTACAAAAGCCTTGTTAAGTTTTTTTAAAATCAACGACCCTTTCCGTCTTTTCGCAGTTTTAGGCTTGATGCTCCTAATGAGTACGGTATATATAATGGTTTTGCGCGTACCGATAACCCAGCCAGAGCTTATTTGGATGCTGTTGGGGGAGAGGCTTGCGCAAGGTGGACACATGTATGTGGATGTAATTGATAATACCGCTCCACTTTCGGCAGGCGTCTATTGGTTTCTTCATTGGCTTTTTGGAAAAAACCTTGTCGTCCATCAAGTAATCGCAACAGTCATTATTTGTTTTCAAATTATTTACATCAACAATCTTTTTTTTAAATTCAGGACATTTGATGAAAATTCTTATATCCCCGCTTTAATCATGGGGATTTTGTTTCACAGTTCGTTTGATTTCATCCGGTTGACCCCCATGCTGATGGGAAGCACCTTTTTGATTTTGGCAGTGGGCCAGTTGTTTTCGCAAACGGTCTTACAAAAAGAAAGTACGAGTTCAGTTCTATTGGTTGGACTTTATTTTGGAATAGCGGCTTGCTTTCATTTTCCTTTGGTAGTATTTCTACCATACCTAGTAGTAGTGGGTGTTGCTATAGGTGGATATAATCTTTCCCAATTAATCCTCTCACTTGTAGGATACTTTTTACCCCTGGCATGTGCTGCAACTTATTACTTTTGGATTGGGGGATTTCAGGATTTTATTTCGGAGTTTTTATTGACTTCCAAGTTAGAAATAACTTACAAGCATATTGGTCTCAGGGATTTTCTGATACTCATGATTACTCCACTTTTCTTTACTACTATGGGGATTGTATACGGTTCGTTTTTTAAGTCACTGACTGTCAATCAGCAAAAGCAATTACAATTGATGCTAATTTTCTTATTGACCTCCGTAGCAGTCTTATTTTTGTCAAATAGGCACGCGCCATTCCAATTAGTAGTATTTATTCCTCCCATGGTTTACTTTATAAGCTTACTTTTTGTGGCTAATCCTAAGGGTGTTTTGATGAATGTTTTAGTGTATGTGTTTCTCTTAGGGGTACCACTGACAGGTATGGTGTGGGTATTTCAAGAGGGTACAATAAGAAAAAATAGTGCCTATCTCATCCAACTTGAAAATAGACATGCCATTACGAAAGGAAAAAAAGTGTTGGTTCTTGGGACTGATTTGGCCTATTATCAAGATGCAAGTCTTGCGACTCCTTTTTTAAATTACTATCATTCAAGGGAACTTCTCACCAATTATACAGATTTATCGGATATGGCTGATGTATATCAGGCATTCAAACAGGAATTGCCGGAAGTGGTGATTGATGAGGAGGGAATATTTCAGGCGTTATTAGGCGTCTTTCCTGAGTTTCAGGAGCGTTATACACTGGAAAAAAGAGGAGTGTATGTTTTGAAGTAATTATTAAATTTTCTTCCTGAAGTATTTCCAGCCGAAACCTAAGAAAGCGAAAAACAGAATCAAGATCCATGTAGTCGGCCTCATAGCAGCGCTCTTTTCTACTTGGGCAGCATTTTTTTCTTCCAATGCTCTTTTTAAAATCGCAATTTCACGTTCTTGTTTTTGAACGATAAACTTGTAATCGTTTTTTTCATAGGTGATCTCAGTTTTTTCGATTTCACTCAAGAGTTTGAGTTCCTCCATGATTTGATTATCCTTCTGAATAATTCGTTCCATCCACTCAAGAGTTTCAATCATATCTTTTTTGGTTCGATTACCAAAAATCCCTGTCTTTTTACTTTCTGAAACTTTCCATTCCTCATGCATGCGCTCCCGCTCATGCATAAATTTCTCTAGCTTAGCTTGTCCAAATACTGGGATTGCCAATAAACTGTAGATGACACCAATAGTAAGCGTTTTTTGAAAATTTTTCATGACTTACCCTTGTTCAAATGTTATGCCGATTATCTTTTTTTCTTCATTGCTTTTCTTCGGAAAGTAGATGATTTCCTTTTTCCATTGGTGTAAAAGTTATACATGAAATTCATAGCAAAGACTAAAATTGTCATGGGTATGAAGATGGAAGGGACCATTATACGGATTCCCAGTAAGATAACCATGGAGGCAATTATCCCCAATTTAAACGTAGTGTGGGATTCGGGATACAGTTTTCCAATCAGGTATAAACTTAATGCTTCTATAAAAATGACCAAGATCAAAAGATAGGTAAGCATTTCCCGCATGTTTGTATCATTGGCCCATACTACCCATGCCAATCCTGCTGCTACTAAAATTAAACTAGCAGATTGTATGGAAACATTTAAACGTTCTTTCATCGGTTTTTAGGTTCGTTGTAGGGTTCAAGATAGTCAATTTTACGAATAACTCATGATTTGGCAGAATACCCTTTGGTATCCAAAATTAGCCAATTTTATTATTTCAGGCTTTCTATACGAAGGCAAAGAAGACCAACCAGGTGATGATCAATACTGGCAACAAAATCGGGATGGAGAATCGGATGATATATCCAAAGAAAGAAGGCATTTTAATCCCGCTTTGCTCGGCTATGGATTTTACCATAAAGTTTGGTCCATTTCCGATATAGGTCATGGCGCCAAAGAAGACTGCTGCGATTGAAATAGCCATCAATTCAAAGGCAGAATCCTCATAGCCATCCATCGCAAAGGCGCGAACTTGTTCGATATTGGATATGTCTCCTCCTTGCGAAGCCATAGCTGCAGCTAAGAAGTTCAAATAAGTAGGTGCATTGTCCAAGAATCCTGATAGAATCCCTGTACCCCAGTACAAGGTGTTGTGGGTGATCAGCGCTGCTCCTTCTGGAGACTTGGCAAAGTTACCAACCAGCTCCAATGCAGGCATCATGGTGCCAAAGATCCCGACAAATATAAATGCTACTTCACGGATGGGTTCAAAGTTGAATTCATTGCCTTTGATGGCTTTTTGGTCGGCAAACCTGTAAGACAAATAGGCAACTGAGAGCATGATGATTTCCCGTATAAAAGAAAACTTCTGACCATCGTAGTGTATGGCAGGTACCCATTCTAATACATTCGGGTCAAGGAATACAGACATGATGACAATCAATAACCACAAGAAGTTTTTGGAACCGATCAAGGCAAACTTGTTAGTAAATGTGACAGGCTCAAGTTCTTCATCGTTGGCTTTACCAAATTTTCTATCTACAAAATAGAAAATAACGGCGAGGATTGCCAATGCTAATACCCACGGGATGATGTTGTGTTCCAAAGTCCAGAAAAAAGGAACTCCTTTCAAAAATCCTAAGAAGAGAGGAGGGTCTCCAATAGGAGTCAAAGAACCACCTACATTACTCACCATAAAAATGAAGAAGATAATGTGATAAGGTTGAATGTTACCTCTGTTTAATCGGATAAATGGTCTGATCAAAAGCATAGAAGCACCCGTAGTACCAATTAAATTTGAAATGACAGCGCCGACAATTAACAAAATTACATTTGCAGCAGGTGTTGCTTTTTTATCAATTTCAATCAAAATTCCCCCAGAAGCAATGTAAAGGGATGCCAATAGTGCGATAAATTGAACATACTCTGCGAGCGCATGTACAGGTCCATGGGTATTATGCAAAATAAAAAGATAGTAGGCAATTACAATGGTTGCCAAACCTACCGCAACTTTGGGATAGTTATGGTGCCAGAAATGTTCATAAAATAAAGGCCCTGTGGCGATCATCAATAGCAGAGCCACAAAAGGGATTACCAACCAGACTGGAGCTGCTGGATGTTCTCCATGTGCATCATGTCCTTCTTCAGGGGATAAATTATGCATCCCTGGAAGATTGTAGCCAGAGGATTCATCACTTTGTTGGCTGATTGTATCTGCTTCAACAAAAGTTTCAGATGTATATTCTTTGGCAAAGCTTATTTGAGGGACTGAGAAAAACAATATTCCTGCAAATAGCGCTAATAACAAAATAAAATTCTTCATTCAGTAGTAATTAAGCAGTTCTTCTAGGTTAATGGGTATTTTTCAAAAGCTTTTGAAAAGCCCAAATTACAATTTTTCGGGACTTATTGCTCGCTAAACTACTTAATTTGATTGAAATCCCCTAATACCATTGCCTCAGTAGTATGAGATTTAATTTAAAAATAACCCATGTGTGGGATGATTGGTAACATGTTTGTTTGGGTAAATTTATTTTGTCCAAGCGATTTACCATTACTGAAACATAGGTGTGAATCCTTGAAAATGAAAAAATATCTGCAAATCAACAGGGCTATAGTAACCCCTGCTTCAGATTTGCAGATATTTTTTCCGGTTAAATCAATTCTTTCAATGCAATTTCAAAAGAGGTCTGAGCAATTCTAGTGGTGGAGGGATTCGTATCAAAAGTTCGTTTCATTGCTTTTTGGATAGTATGGCTCACATCATGGAAGATTGCCTCGTCTGTCAACTCAACTTCATCACTCATCAGATAAGCAAATACGCGGGCCATACCACAGTTAGCAATAAAATCAGGGATTACAGCGATTTTCTCATCTGTCCATACTCCCGTAGGTCCAAAGAAAATCTCTGGATCTGCAAATGGTACATTGGCTCCGCAGGATATTACTTCTAGGCCTGTTTCTACCATGGTTTCAGCCTGTGCTCGGGTAATTAAGCGGGATGCTGCCGCTGGTATGAAAATCTCCGCAGGAAGAGACCAAATTTTCTCATTAATCTCATCAAAAGGTATGATATTGTCTGCTACCAGTGTATTTCCTTTTCTTTGAATAAATAATTCGCGGATTTCATCCAATGAAAAACCTTCTTCCTTGATCAAACCGCCAACTCTATCGATGATTCCAACAATTTTCACACCTTCTACAGCTAAAAAACAAGCGGCTGCAGCACCTACATTTCCCCAACCTTGAATGATGGCACGCTTTCCTGCAAGCTCTCCTCCCCAAATGGAATAATAATGCTTTACCGCTTCTGCTACCCCGTACCCCGTGATCATATCGGCTACGGTATATTTTTTGGGACCGTTCGGTGTAAACAGAGGATCTTCCAATACTTTAGATACTCCTTGTCTTAACTGACCGATTTTTCTGATTTTTTGTGGTTCGGTAGCATTAAAATGACCGTTGACAATGCCTTCTTGTGGATGCCAAAGTCCATAGGATTCTGTGATTGGAATTACTTCGTGGATTTCATCCACATTCAGATCCCCACCTGTACCATAGTAGTTTTTCAACAAAGGCATCACCGCTTTATACCAGCGTTTCAACACCTCATCTTTGCGTGGATCATTTGGGTCAAAATTGATGCCTGACTTGGCACCACCAATAGCAGGACCAGATACGGTGAATTTTACTTCCATGGTTTTAGCCAAGGATTCCACTTCTCGTTTATCCAAGCCTTTACGCATACGGGTACCACCGCCAGCTGCTCCACCTCTTAGGGAATTGATGACTACCCAACCTTCTGCTTCTGTTTCGCTATCGCTCCATTCAAAAACAATCTCAGGCTGTTTATTCTCAAACTTTTTCAGTAAATCTTTCATGTTATTTGGGTTTATTGGCCGCAAAAATAGAAATATTTGGCGACTTCAGATATGCCAACGGAAAAAACAGAAAGGAGTTCAACCGCCTAAGTCCTGATTAAGTTAAAATCTGAAAGTAAGTTAGTAGGCGAAAACTTAGTTTATTGTTTTTCGAAAGCGTAAACATGCAATGATATGGAATTTTCATCAGGACTATCCCGCTGTAATATGTAGAGTTTCCCTTGATTTGTATGTAAACGTACCCCTGATTCATCTTTCAATTCAAAAACTTCATAATTTCCCTCTAAATCAGCTACAGTTAAGAATCTATTTCCAATAAGCTTTCCATTTTGACTTTGGCTATGCAGCCTAAAAATCATGAAGGAATATTCATCGAAAGCTATGTCTATAAATTTGGTATAGATCCCATCCTGTAACTCAGAGCCTTGACCATAATTTTTATACAAAACTGCTGGTATTTGGTTGAATGAATCAACTTCTAACCGTAAAGTTTTCACTTTCTCCGTCTTTAAGTTAAAAACAAATATTTCTGGAAATGGTCTGAATGCATAAATTAAATAGTCTCCCTTTACAGAAATATTCGGGATAATGTCATTATAGTAACCTCTTTCATTATCTGGGATTAAGTTTTTTGGTACTGGTAGGTTGAAAATTTTCCAAGCATTTTCAACAATATTATACTGTAAAATTTGAAGGTAATCTTGGTATACCGTGAATTGAGAGGCGTGAGAGTTTGCTGCTTTTATCCAGAGAAATATTTCTCCCTTGGTAGTTCCCCAATTAGATCTTGGTTTTACACTTATGGTTTCAAATGCTGAAAGGTTGACCTTTTGGTGTAAATCATCAAATCTTAACTCTTAATTTTTTCTCCAGATTGGAGCATGGAAATTGATTGAGACGAGTTTAAAAAAAGTAAATTCCCCATGCTTTGCATCGAAAAAATAGTTCTATCTACACCATTTGGTCCATCGAAATCAAGTTTTTGAATTTGAATCTCGGCATTATCTAAATCATAAGATTGAATTTCACCTCTAGTGTGATCAAAGGCTACGAGTTGACCGTTTGATTGGATTTCATAAAATAGTGGGTTGGAATTTAGAATTCTGTTGTTGAAATTTAATTCCAAATTGTCTTTTTCCATTGTCCACAGTCGTTCTTGGGCAGAGTTTTGGGATCTACATGATAAATGAATACTAGTTAAAACCACACCAAAAAAGCAAAGAGCTTGTAATTTGTTTAGTGAGTATACTATTTTGTTTGTCAGGCAGGCTTTCATTGAAGTTAATAATTATGAAATTAACACACCCCCACAAGAATCCCTATTTGCCCCTGTCACAGAAGCCAAGGTATTAATTTCATTTCTCAAACGAAGCACACCCAAGAATGCAAAGATCAGCGCTTCTTTAAATTGGATGACTTGCTCTCCAATGGGGAGAATCTGTGCTTTTTCTAGGAGCATTGCTTCTAATCGCTCGACAAAATACCGATTGAATGCTCCTCCTCCTGTGAGAATGACGCTTGCTTTTCTTTCTTCTTTTGCCTCAATACATGCAGCAATTTGAATTGCGTAGTGCTCTACAAGCGTATGCAGGATATTGGATACTTTTTCTCCCGAATCTATACATTCGAAAAAAGAAGCTAAATCTTCACGGCCAAGAGACTTAGCACCCGATTTTTTGTAAAAACGATGTTTATTCAATGCTTTCAGAAGTTTGGGTATCAGCTTGCCGCTTTTGGCCAAGGCTCCATTGGCATCATACGGCATTTTTTTCTTTTGGGCAAAATGGTTGAGTAGGAGGTTAAATGGGCAGATATCAAAGGCCACTCGATGACCAGCTTGGTCCATGCTGATGTTGGCGATGCCCCCCAGGTTGATGCAATAGTCAAACTCTCCAAAGAGCAATTGATCTCCAATGGGAACCAAAGGAGCCCCTTGTCCACCCAACTGTATATCTAGCATCCGAAAATCATTGATTACAGGCAATCCACAGGCTACATGTAGGGACCATGCATTTCCGATTTGCAAGCTTAGACCTTTTTGGGGTTGATGAAATACGGTGTGACCGTGAGAAGCTATAGCTTGGGGCTGAATGTTATATTTTTTGCAGAACTCCTTCACCTGCTCACCCATCCACTTGCCGAATGATACATCTAAAAGTGCTAAATCTAAGCCTGACAGCTCATGACATTGGCGAAGTTGTTTGCCAAGTTTTTTGGGAAAAGGAATAGTTTCCGCATGGGGGATTGCGAAGGACCATTGCCCATCAAAGTCAAAAGTAGTGTAGGCAATATCCAATCCATCCCCTGATGTTCCTGACATCAATCCGATCATTTGGTAACTCTGTGAAGACTGCATGGTTAAAATATGTTAAATATCTTGTCGTAAAGTTAATTTTAATTTAGCCAAAATAAAGGCTTAGTGAATTTATCTACCTTTAAAATCTGTAAGCAAACGTATGAAGCAACTCATTGTAGATATTGGGAATTCCCGTATTAAAACAGGAAAATTTGAAGGTACTGAATTGTTGGAGGAGGTGGTCTTTTCTGATCTTAAAGGATTAAAATCATATGCTGAACAGCTTTCAATAGATGCCGCTATCATCTCTTCTGTTAGGTATGATGAAGCGACGTTACAGGAGGAATTGGGCTTTCCTTTTCATTATTTAAATGTACATTCGAAAGTTCCTTTTACAAATAATTATGGAACTCCCCATACTTTAGGTGTGGATAGAAAAGCTGCTTTGGCGGGAGCTAGGGCCTTTTTTGAAGATAAACCCGTCTTGGTAATTGATCTAGGAAGTTGCATCACCTATGATGTATTGGATGCTTCTGACACCTTCTCAGGAGGTAGCATCAGTCCTGGACTTTCTATGCGCTTTCAGGCCATGCATCAGCAGACAGCGCGATTGCCCTTGACAAATTTATCTAAAGGTAGTCTCCCGCATTTGTCGGGTGAGAGCACTTTGGCATGTATGCAAAGTGGTGTGTACTATGGTATCCTTCATGAGATGGAAGGATTTATTCGGCAATATTCTATGCGATATCCCGATTTGAATGTTATTATTTGTGGAGGAGATTCATTTTTTTTTGAAACCTTGACAAAAGACCACATATTTGTAATCCCTAATTTGGTTCTGTATGGGCTGAATAGAATTCTACTTGATAATGTCGCTTTATAAAAGACTAAGTTATATCGGTGTATTGTGCACCTTCTTTATATTTTCCGAATCCCAGGCACAATCCAGTGTCTCTGCATACAGTTCGCTGGGGATTGGAGATTTCAACAACAATGGCCTCACCCAAAATCAAGGGATGGGTGGTTTGGGTATCAGTTTTGGTACCGGTTGGGGGTTGAATTATATGAATCCCGCCTTGAGTACCCGAAATACCATTTTCAACTTTCAAGCAGCCTTCAACTATCAACGCGTAAATCTCCGGACTGAAAATGAGCAGGAGTTTGTGGACGGAGGAGGATTGTCCTATGTAGGGATGTCTCTGCCCATCAATCCTGGTAAGTCTGCATTGGGGCTCGGAATCAACCAAATTACAACTGTTAATTACAGCATTGTGGTCAATGGACAAGTAACCAATTCTGATTTAACATCCCTTAATCGCATTGATGGTTCTGGTGGTGTGTCAGAGGCTTATTTAGCTTACAGCCTTTCCCCTGCTAAGAATTTATCCTTCGGTGTACATGGTTCTTATTTATTTGGTTCCACTATTCGAACAAATCAACTATCTTTATTGGATGAAAACGAAAACCCTATTGGTAACTCATCTGAATACTTTGAGCGATTCACAGTGTCAGATGTAACCTACAAATTAGGGGCTCACTATTATTTTAAGCTTGGTGAAAAATCAAATTTTCATCTAGGTGCCATTTATCAGGCCTTCGGGAATATTAATGGAAGAGAATTTGCAAAAGTAGCAGATTTTGGTCAAGCTAGCAGGCCAGATACAGATGGGGAAGTTTTGTCCGATAATATCAGAGGTTCCGTCTTCGTGCCTGAAAATTTCGGCTTTGGAATTACCTACGAGCGAATAAATAGGCTTATTATCGGCTTAGAAGGACAATATCAGGAGTTTAGCAGATACATTGATTTCAATGGAAGTGAAACAAATTTGAATGATTCTTACCGAATTGCCTTAGGTACCCAAATCACTCCTGATTTTGGGTCTATGGATAAATTCTTTAAGAGGATTACTTATCGATTTGGTGTAGAATACAAGCAGACGCCATATGTGGTAGCTCAAACATCCATCACGGATATTGGCATTAATTTTGGAGGAACGGTACCGATGAACACTTTATCTATGATGAATTTTGCAATTCGCCTAGGACAAAGGGGTACGACTGCCAATGGGCTGATCCGTGAAAATTATGCGGGCTTCAGTTTAGGGTTCTCGCTGAATGATAATACATGGTTTTATAAAAGAGTTTACGACTAAAATTAAACAGATATGAAAGCGAAAATTGTACTTGCCGGTTTACTGTTCTGGGTAGCAGGAGGTTTGGTTCAAGCGCAGGACGGGTGGAATTGGCCTTCAGATCCTGCTAAGGAAGCAAAAGCTAGAGAGCTGAATGCTGCCTATGTGGATTACATGAAGTCTGAACAATTCGTTGAGGCTACCAAAGGGTTGAATTGGTTATTAATCAATGTGCCTGATTTGAATGAGTCCATCTACATCAATGGAACAGCTGTCTATGATGGAGCTTCTAAAGCTTCAACTGATGAAGCACAAAAAAGAATTTATCAAGACTCAGTCATGACTATTTATGACCTAAGAAAGGATAAGTATGATAACGAATCTGTTTGGATTGAGAATAAGGCATATTTTGCTTATCAATATTTCTTAAGAGATAAGGATAGAGTTGGTGACGTTGTGAAGGTATTTGATAGAGCTCTTGAAGTAAATGGTGGTACGTTGAAAACTCCTGGATTGGCAGGTGCTTTCTTCAATTCTGTGTACTTTCACAATGCTTACAATAAAGCTTTTACTAAAGTAGAATTGCTTGCACGTTATGAAGCTTTGAATAAAATCTTAGACGAAGCGGAAGCTAACGGTACGGATGTTTCAGCGCCTAGAGGTAACTTGGAGCAATTGGTGGTTGTAATGGAACTAATCGACTGTGACTTTATAGAAAATACCTTAGGTCCAAAGTTGATTGCGAATCCAACTGATATGGCTTTAGCACAGCAAGTTTTCAAATACTCTTTCCAGTATAAGTGTTTAAACAATAACTCATTCATGGTTGCATTGGAAATCATTGATAATGAATCTCCTACTTTTGCGACTTCTCAAGTAAGAGCGATGAAATTGATGCAGGCTAGAGATTATGAAAAAGCTATCCCAGTATTAGAGAAAGCATTGAACTTGGCTGAGAAACCTGATCAAAAAGCAGAGATCTTATTTGACTTAGCAAAAGCAAAAGGACAGCAAGGAAATAAGTCAGCAGCAAGAAGCTACGCGATAGAAGCCGCTAAAGCAGATGACACCAAAGCTAAAGAAGCCTATAACTTAGTTGCTCAACTGATCATGGGTTCTTTCAATGATTGCAGAAGAAATGTTTCCAGAGCAGAAGATCAAGCAATATTTATCGCTGCTTATAATTATTACCAAAGAGCAGGGAATAGTGAAGGAATGAGAGATGCAAAAGCACGCTTCCCTTCCAAAGAAGAGTTATTTACTGAAGGTAAGCAAGCTGGTCAAACAGTTACGGTAGGTTGTTGGATAGGTGAAACAGTTACCTTAGCTACAAGAGATTAAATAATCCATTTGAATCGATAGAAAGGCAGCTCAACGGCTGCCTTTTTTAATGTACTTGTGAAAGGTTTTGTATCTTTGCGTGGCATGACTTGGAAAAAAATAACATTTCTACATTTATTTGGCTTGCTTGTACTTGCAGGGGCTTGTAAGGATGAGGTGGATCCATCCATGTTTGAAATTTATACAGGCCCCATCAGTACAGGGTACGATGTGAATTTATACCATAGCGATTCGGCTATTGTTCGCATCCACCTTCAAGCTAAAAAACAGTTGGAATTTGATACGGGAGACCAAGAATTTCCCGAAGGAATAGATATTACATTTTTTGACGAAAATGGAACTATTACCACCACGATCAGAGCTGACAAAGGTTTTTATATGAGAAATGATAATCTTTATAGAGGAGAGGGGGACGTTCAGGTCAAAAATTTGGAAAAAGAACAAAGTCTTTCATCTGAAGAAATGTTTTGGGATCCGAATGCTCAAAAAATCTACACTGAAAAATTTGTTACCGTAACAGACAAAAAAACAATTATCAAAGGAACTGGATTAGAAGCGGATGAGGGTTTTAATGAATATAAAATTTTCAAGCCCTTTGATAGCCGAATGATTATACCTGGAGAAAATTAATTCGTATGAAATTGCTTGATATTCTTCTTCTTTCATTGAGTGCAGCGATGGTCATTATCGGCACACATCTGACAATTACCGTTGGTGTTTCGGTATCCTATCCGGTATTCATGTTTGCGGTTGCATTATTGTTTTGGTTTCAATATAGAAAAAATCACGGTTCACCTGAGGAAGAAAAAAAGGAAATCACTAAATCTAAAAAATTCAAAAATAAAAGGTGATGGAAAGTACGTATTTGATGTATGTAGTGCTATCGCTTTTGTTTTCAGCCCTATTTTCTGGGTTAGAGATTGCATTTATTTCTGCTAATAAGTTACAAATTGAACTTGAAAATAAGCAAGGGATTTTTGCAGGAAAAATTCTTTCAGGGTTTATTCAAAAGCCAGGACAATTTATAGGAACCACCCTGATAGGAAATACGGTGGCTTTGGTCCTTTATGGGATATTCATGGCCTATCTTTTGGAACCTTGGATTTTGCAACTTTTGCCTACTCCTTTCATAAATCAGGGTTCTGTATTAGTGGTGCAAACGATGGTATCTACCTTTGTGGTGTTAATTACTGCTGAGTTTCTACCGAAAAGTATTTTTATGCTGAATCCGAATAATATGCTTTCAGTATTTGCTTTGCCATTTGCTATCATTTATTACCTATTTTATCCAGTCGTTTGGTTTGTGGTGGGACTTTCCCGCTTTTTTATAACCCATATTTTGAACCTAGATTACAGTGAAGATAAACCTGTTTTTAAGGTAACTGATCTCAATAGCTTTATCAAAAACAATTTGCTTCATTCCAAAAAGGAAAATAAAGTAGAGATTGATACAAAGATTTTGGATAATGCTGTTGAGTTTAAAACTATCAAAGTCAGAGAATGCATGGTTCCCCGAACGGATATTGTAGCGGTTGACATCGAAGATTCCATTGAGGAATTAAAAAAAGTATTTGGGGAAAGTGGACATTCCAAAATCATTGTTTATAGGGAGAGTATTGACGACGTGATTGGCTATTGTCATCAATTAGAGCTTTTTAAAAAGCCCAAAAACATTGAAGATATTCTGACTTCCATTATCATTGTACCTGAATCAGCTTTAGCCAATGATCTGATGATTCAATTTATTAAGGAGCGTAAGAGTTTGGCTTTGGTGGTAGACGAGTTTGGAGGCACGAGTGGTATAGTCAGTATGGAGGACATCATAGAAGAGATTTTCGGAGAAATCCAAGATGAGTACGATTCAGATGATCTGATTGAGCAGCAAATAGGAGAACATGAATATTTATTCAGTGCCAAGCATGAAATAGATTACTTAAATGAGAAATATGGATGGGAATTACCCTATGGAGATTTTGAAACGCTCGCAGGGTTTTTGCTGTCAATTACAGAGGATATTCCCCAAAAGGGTCAGTCAATTATATATCAAAACTTTATTTTCACAATCGTCGCTAAGTTAGATCATCGAATAGAAACCGTTAAAATCAAGATACAATCCTGACTTATTTACAATTAGTAATTTATTGACAGGCATATTATTTTGAATTTAGCGGTAGATGTAATTATTTTGCGGCACTTCAAATAAAACCATAAGAATGGCATTAATTAAAACAATCAGACAGAGAACAGGTCTTGCAATCGGTGTAATTGCAGTGGGTTTAATGTTTTTCATCGTGGGTGGTGATATCTTAAGTCCAAACTCCACGCTTTTAGGTGGGAGTGCAAATAAAGTAGGTGAGATTGCAGGTGAGAGTATTTCTTACGAAGAGTATGTGAGAAAAATCGAAGAAATCCGATTTACTTTCCAACAAAACACTGGAAGAAACCCTTCCGAAAATGAGCTGTTTTCTATCAGGGAACAAGCTTGGCAGGCACTTATTGTAGATAAAGTATTTGATAAGCAATATGATGCTTTGGGTCTTACAGTTTCAGATGCTGAGCTTGTTGATATGGTTCAGGGGAAGAATATCATTGCTGAATTAAGACAGCAATTAGTAAATCCTACGACTGGTGAGTTTGATAGGGAGCAACTAATTTCTTTCTTACAATCGCTTGATCAGGCTGGTCCTGAACAGAGAGCTTTCTGGGCACAGCAGGAACAGCTATTTGCTAAGTCTAGATTACGATTAAAATACGATAATTTGTTGGCTACTTCCGAATACGCAACCAAAGCAGAAGGAAGAATGGAACACAAATTGGCCAATTCTTTAGCAGATATTGATCACTTATTTATTCCATTTTATGCGATTTCTGATACTTCGGTAAAAGTAAGTGACGCTGAGTTGAAATCTTATATTTCTAAGAATAAGGATAAATTCAAGGTTTCAAATGCTGCTGATTTAGATTATGTAGCATTCGATATTTTACCAAGTAGCGAAGACTCATTGAATGTTATCAATGAAATTAGAGAATTAACCGAGCAGCTTAGAACGAGTGCGATGGATTCTGTATTTGCTTTAAGAAATACAGAAGGTGCTGGAGGTTTTGTAACTTTAAGACCAGGAGATGACTTGCCAAGTACATTGACATCTAATGTAGGGTCTGTGGAAGTCGGTGAAACCTATGGTCCATTCTTAACCAACCGTTCCACGTATATTACCCATAAAGTTTCGGCTCAATACGATGGTACTCCTCGCATGAGAGCTAGGCATATCTTATTTAGTACGGAAGGTTTGTCTGAGGATGGAAAATCTGAGGTACGTACAAATGCTCAAAATGTATTAAAAGAAATTCAGGATGGA